>DFOV01000179.1 GCA_002376965.1 Gammaproteobacteria bacterium UBA3532 | reverse complement strand
CCCGCAGGAACCCGCACAGGTACGCACTAGCGCGCAATAAAAAAGGGCAACGGAGAATCGTTGCCCTTTTGGGTGTTGGTGGAGACGGCGGGAGTTGAACCCGCGTCCGCAAGCCCTCTGCCTTCGGCTCTACATACTTAGCTCCGCCTATTATTTAACTGCATGCCACCCGGCGGGCAGGGCTACATACAGCGGGCCTGTTAAGTTTTAGCGGCAACACCACAGGCATGAGTTGCTAGCGATTCTATGTAGGGTGACCTTCCGAGCCTCTGTCCATAGACAAACAAGAGTGGAAGGGCTTAGCAGGTTATTAAGCTGCTAGAGCGTAAGTATCGTCGTTTGCGATTACTTTAAGTTGAAAGATTGATTTACGAGTGTCTCTCACCACTCGGTATGCACCTTAGGTTTCGCGACCTCCGTCGAAGCCAAGTCGTCCCCTTAGTCTTTGTATTGTAACAAGGTTGAAGCCTTTACGATACGTTTAGTTTTACATGAACCTAGCGAAGTTTGTTTAAGCGCTGTTTGTCACGATTCCATTCTTTCTCTTTGAGGCTGGCACGTTTGTCGTGTAAATGCTTGCCTTTTGCCAGCGCAATTTCGAGCTTAACAAGCTGCTTTTTCCAGTAAAGTTTTAGGGGCACCAAAGTATAGCCTTTGCGCTCGACTTGACCGATAAGCCGAGAAATCTCTCGATTGTGCAAGAGTAGTTTACGAATTCGGGTCGGGTGAGGGATTACATGGGTACTGGCACTAAGCAGTGGGTGTATCTGCATGCCAGATATGAAGACTTCGCCGTCTTTTAAATAGACGTAGCTTTCTACCAAGTGCACCTTGCCATCGCGAATACTGCGAACTTCCCAGCCTTCAAGCACAACGCCAGCTTCAAAGGTTTGTTCGATAAAATAGTCATGTCGCGCCTTTTTATTTTGGGCGATGACATTCGATTGATTTTGATTTTTTGATTTTTTTGCCATAGTGGTACTGATTATAGCGCTAACGAAGGTCAATTAGTATCTGGATCTGTTCAATAGAGCTTGACGCTATGCCAAACAGGGTTCCCTATTTAATCGCATGCGCAATGAACTTCTTAACTGGATCAATATGTTGCGGCGATTCGATGGCAGGGCTGATTAACTCCGGCGCAGAGAGTATGCCTTTTTCAATAAGGCGTGTAATAAGCGGAAGTTGTTCCAGCGACGCCTTACCTGCGAGCAGGTTGTTAAAGTCATCACGCTGCTCGTAGGCATTCATCATTTGATGTAACCCTTGTAGATAGAGGAAGTCCTTAGTGAACCCGCCGCCCCTATATACCCTGGCAGTGATCGTGAAAGCTTGCTCATCTAGCACTTGATATTGTTCTTTAAGCATCAGGAAGGTCTGTTTGAAGTCTTTTTCTTGCATCATTGACTGCACAGCCAGGACGCGCAGAGCCAATATTTTCAGCCTGCTCAGTGTCAAGTTTCCTGAAAGGTATTCACACAAGATCGCCAACCCCTCCTGGGTGGTGGTATTGACTGGTGAACCGAGAGTTAAAATCCGCAACGGTTGTTTGCGCGCGTTGAGCGTTGTTACCAAGTGAACTCCCAACTCATGGTGGGCTAGTGCATCTAATTCCGTTTGTGTGACGCGAGCAGATGAGTTTACTTTGATTCGAAGCCCGGAAACCAAGGCATTGGCAATCATGCTATCGTGAAGTGATATCTGGTATTCATAACCATATCGCTGACCAAAGACGTCGAGACGACTGGCAATGACAGCGGCATCTAGCAGTGTATCTTGGCGCGGGTCTAAGTCATCAGGCAGATGTAAAATGAAACGCGCATTGCCAATGTCCTTAGGACTGGGTTCACCATAATAGCGCAGTGAATCGTATAAAAAGTCAGTCGTTCCGACCGACTTGAACTGATCCAGCTTATCGACATAAGACTCAATAATATCGCCGTAGAGCGTTTCTAAGTCACTGTCTTGTAAACTTTCTACCGGCAGTTGATAGAGCGCGCGCTTAGTTTTAAATAAGTCTACATTATGCTCGTTATAGGCAAAGCGAGGATTCAATGAAAAATTGGATTGGAAAAAGCGCGCCCTTTCCTCTTTATAATTCACAGGAGCTACGGCTTCGAGAATATCAATACCACTGATACATTCATACAATGCTTGATCAAGTTGGTGCAGTGTTGTTGTCATGGTTTGTTTCATCAACCGTTAATTAAAATTGGGAATATCCTTCCTTTTACGCTGGCTTAATAACACCTGTCAATCAGAATAAACAAATAAAATCCACCAACTAGTCAAGGCCGAGAAAGGCATCACAGAAGTATCTTTAACACTGCGCTACGCTCAACCTGTCGCAGTACCGAGACATCGAGGTTGCAACTACTGGCAAAGAACCTGGATGACATGTAGAGTAGCGCCAAATGCATTAGAAAAGCTCTCATAAACAGAAAGATACAGATTCTGACAATATCAAAGAAGGAAGGCTGTTATGCGGTTATTAAAAAAGATTAGCGACTTTTCCCTATTCACGGCCTTGCTTGGGATGGCTTTGGTGACTTCCACCTTGGCCGACACCCTGTGCGAAGCCGAGGGCAACAGCCGCTGCTGGTATACCACTCCGGATGGCACTGGTAATGGATCTATCGACAATCCCGGTCGTTTAGAGACACTGATTCCGCAATTGGCAGCAGGAGATTTTTTGTATTTGCTGGATGGTGTTTACAGCCACTACTACCAGAATAACGGCACCGACTATATCATCAACATTAATAAATATACGAACTTTAGTGATCCGCAGCCCACTACACTACAGCCGATCACCATTAAGGCATATACACCCCGAGGGGCTATTATCCGCGGTGATCTAGCGCGTGGCTGTATCTTGGTCGATGGCGTATCCCATGTCATTTTCGACGGGCTGGTTGTCGAAGACTGCTTCAATAAAGGCATGCGAATTGGCTGGGATGTACCAGAACAAGATATTCGTCTTACCAATATGGAGTTTCGCAATATCGAATATTTCGATGATTCAGGCTTTCTTTATATCCACAGTTACGACAATGTGGTCATTGAAGACTCGGAATTTCACGATTACATTCCCAAAGCAAGCACCGGTCAGCTCGGAAGCTACATCAAGTTTTACCAGGCAACCGATGTCACTGTCAGGCGGAATCACTTCTATGGCCAAGGAAGCGGGATTTACTACAAACATGGAGAAGCATCAACCGGCGCTGGCGGTTATACGCGCATATACGACAACCGCTTTGAAGCCTTAGCAGGACACGGCGTATCCCTAAATCAAAATCGAAGTGAAGTTTATAACAATCTATTTATTGATAATCAGGGCGTCTTGGTACACCAGGAAGATGGCACGCGCCCACCTTTTACCCATGACGTCCATATTCATCACAATAGTTTTATTCGATCACAAATTTACCTGCGCTCAGGCAGCAATGACGGGAGCTATTTTGATGCCGTTGGCTTGGGTGCCAAAAATACCACGGTTAACAACAATCTGCTATGGGATTCCCGCTATAGGATCTGGCCATACGGCTCAGATATTCAATATGGTGAAGGAGTCTCTCTTGTATCTGATAGTAACTGTTATACCGATACCACCGACTCCATGCTATTCGACTTCTTTAGTGCTACCAACTTTGGCGCTCAAGGCGGTTTGTATAATCTGACTGAGTGGCAAGCCCAAGGTTATGATGTGCAATCGTTGGAGAAGGTGGTTGCGTTAGATAGCAACTACCAGGCGTTGGCAACCGATGCATGCGCTCACACCGGATGGCAAGCTCCCGTCCCTGCTTTCACTATTTTGGATCGCAATGCCGACAACCGCTCAGATATTAGCTGGCATAATAAAAGCACCGGAAAGACCTGGCTGTATTTGATGAGCGGCAGCACCATCGCACAAAGCATCGCGAGCTATACAGTGTCTCCTGAATGGGGAGCTTGGGCTGGCGATTTTAATGGGGATGGCATGACAGACACCTTATGGCGAAATAGCCAGACCGGCGCATTGTATATCTATCTACACAGCGGACATCAGGCTATCAGCGGAGCCGCCCTACCCACTGTGCCTTTGAACTGGACTATTCGCGCAATAGCCGACTTCAATGGTGATCACCAAGCCGACATACTATGGCATAACAACACAACTGGGCAAGTTTGGCTCTATCAAATGGCCGGTACCTCCATAGCTGCCAGCATGCCGGTTACCAATGTCGATACCCCTGCCTGGCAGATTGTGGCAGCCGGCGATCTGACGGGTGATGGCAATGCCGATATCCTGTGGCGGCATAACGACGGCACTTTGTGGCAATATCAAATGAACGGCGCCAAAATCAAAGCAAGTAAGCTCGTTATCAAAGCAGACCCTGCATGGAAAGTTGTCGGGATTGGGACGGTCGATAGCGGCAATGCCAGTATCGTTTGGCGCCACGCCGTCGGCGGCCAAAACTGGCTTTATATAGTGAATCAGGGCTCTATCACATCACATGGGCCAATAAATACCGTTGCAGATAACAAGTGGCACATCCAGCAGCTGGGCGATTTTGATGGCGATGGCAACAGTGATTTACTTTGGCGTCACCAAAACACCGGCAATAATGCGATCTATTTTTTGCAAGGATACAATATTCAAAATATTGATGCGCTAGCACCAGTTGATCTCGACTGGCAAATAATCAACTAAGCTTAGAGCTGGGCAAAACGGAGCGCCCTGCTATAGTCAAGTCGGGTTGGCAATCCTCCAGAGGCAACTATACTCAATAGAATTGCCTCTTACATGACGCCAAGTCGAGTGAATAAAAAAGTCAGCCAATCAGTAAATCTCCGCCCCAGTTTAGCCTCCAAGTTCAGTACCCTTAGTTATAGGTATTTGAAACGCCTGCTGTGTGTACTATTCAGAGTGCTTTTCATCGGAGGTATAGCGCTACCCGCCACAAGCTATGCTCAAGACCTACTCATAGTTGACCAAAATAACCTGCCGGTCACCAATGCCATTGTCACCCTGCCTACACCTGCCATTTTGGATAACTCTGCTAAACTGGCCATCATGGATCAGGTGAACAAAGCATTTCAGCCTCACGTATTGCTGATTCAACGAGGGCAACGTGTTCTATTCCCGAACAAGGATGATATCCGCCACCATGTATA
>DFOV01000403.1:3040-8122 GCA_002376965.1 Gammaproteobacteria bacterium UBA3532 | reverse complement strand
CATCCCACCCCCGTTGGACGATAACTACGCGGCTTTTGAATCACGCCAGCTCAAAGACGAAATTTTTTATTTCATATTCGTTGACCGCTTCAGCAATGGCGACACCAGCAATGACAATGGCGATCCAGAAACCATTTCAAATGCTCAGCTAAATACCTTTGCTGACCGGGGATTTCATGGCGGCGATCTTCGCGGGGTGATTGATAAGTTGGATTACATTCAAGGCATGGGCGTCACTGCGCTGTGGCTCAACCCGGTTATCATGAATCAAAATGATTATCACGGTTATGGCGGAGTCGATTTTCTTAAAGTCGATCCTCACTTTGGTACCAATGATGACTATCGCGAGCTGGTACAAGAAGCCCATGCCCGCAATATGAAAGTCTATATGGATATTGTGGTTAACCATACTGCCGACATTATTTTTTATGAGGAAGGATCAAGTAACTACCGAGATACGTCACTCCCACCCTACACCCCGACCACCTCACCAGAAAACGCCAATGTGAAGAATCCGGCGTTTTTAAATGACTTAAGCAACTACAACAACCGTGGCAGTTCTACGTTTGCTGGCGAAAGTTCGTATTTGGGTGACTTTTTTGGCCTCGACGACCTCGACACGACCCAGCCTGATGTGATTGAAGGACTGATCGATATCTATCAAACATGGATAGGTGAATACGGCGTCGATGGCTTCCGCATTGATACCGCTCGCCATGTGCAATTCGATTTTTGGCCGCAGTTCTCACCAGCTATCCTTAACTATGCCGTTGAACAAGGCAAACCCAATTTCTCGATGTTTGGCGAAGTTTTTGAGCAATCAGACATCGCCTTTGTCAGCTCGTTTACCAAAGCGGGGCAACTGCCATCGGTGTTGGATTTTCCTATGTATGGCAGGGTTCGCTCCGTCTTTAGTGGCGGCGATAATGTCAGCAGCCTAACCGACTTGTTCAACAGCGACGACTGGTATAACGATGCCGACAGCAGCGCTTTGGATCTGACCAACTTTATCGGTAACCATGATGTCGGACGCTTCGGTCACTTTTTGGAAGCCGATAATGCCAGTGAAGATGAAATGCTACCGCGCTCCATGTTGGCCCATGCCTTTATGTATTTCGGGCGCGGTGTTCCCGTCGTCTATTACGGCGATGAGCAAGGTTTCACCGGCGATGGCGAAGATACAGGCGCTCGTGCCGATATGTTTCCGGCTGATCTAGCCGCATATCAAGACGATAATCAGATTGGCACCACAGCGACGCCAGCAAATGATAACTTCGATCCCACTCACCCACTGTATTTAGGATTGCGTGAATTTGCTCAGGTCTATAGGGCTCACCCAGCGCTTAGACGCGGCCAGCAGCTGGCACAGTCCGTCAATTCCAAAGTGTTGGCCCTTTCTCGAGTCATTCCCAATGAAACCAATGAATACTTGGTGGTATTCAATACCGATAGTGCAAGCAATGGCGGAGCCGTTAACAGCTTGACCCCAAATACCAGTTTCGAAGCCATTTATCCAGCGAATGTGGGCAACCTTAGCTCTGATGCTACCGGTGTGGTTGATGTGACGCTCGACGGACTTAGCTTTGCTATTTATCGTGCTTCCGATCCGGTACCGACCTCCAGTGAACTGGGCGTAAATATTTCATCACCAGCGGCTGCCTCAACAGTTAACGGTAATGTTGAAGTCGTCGCCAATGTAACAGCTGACAGTTTGGTCCGCGTTGATTTTTACGTACAGGAAGACGGCGGCGATCGTGTATTTCTTGGCAGTGACTATAACGCACCTTACCGCGTCTACTGGGATTCCAGGCTAGCCTCAGCCCCCGTGACCAATGTTACCTTCAGTGCCACCATTGATAACTTGGATGGCACAACCGAAGATGCTGACAACATCAGTGTTGGTGTCGACAACAGAGTATTTGATCATGTGGTCGTTAACTATGAAAACGGCAACAACCGAAGCCAGGCACTGTTAATCGGTAGCAGCGGCGAATCTCGTGGCCCGTTACCACTGGCTGATGGCAAAGTCACACTAGGCCTGAGTGCCGAAGACACAGGCTTCGCCCTCTATTTTGAAGATGTGGACGGTGACAACTTCAGCTTCGACATGCCTGTTTTCGTCGATTTAACAACCATTTTTGCATCCTTACCAACAACAGCGGAAGAAATTGAAATTTTCGTCAATAACAGTCATGAGGTATCACTCAGCGACAACTTCATGGGCGGTTCCGCTCCCGCCACATTGGCCACTACGCCGGATGCAGCTGCGCCATTTGGTGCCACTGCCATTTATGTACGCGGTGCAATGAATGACTGGAATGCCGATTCTGGATGGCAAATGGAGTACATAGGTAACCACACCTATAAAGCCAGCAATATTTTGAATCAGGGCGAGTACGCGTATAAATTTGCTGATGAAGGCTGGGCTGCCGATACCAACTTTGGTGGACCATTTGGTCCTCAAGGGCTCAATTCAGCAGGCGACTCATCGAACCTGCCCATATTTGCCAGTGCTCAAGGCATTTATGACTTCTACCTGCACAGTGTTCCAACCGATGCCGGCACAATAAACTTCCATCAAGTGCTGTTCCAAGGAGCTGTTACATTTGATGGCCCGTTTGACCAAGCCGAGCTTTATGTGCGTGGCGTGAACGGCGACTGGAGCGCCAACCTGGATCATCAACTGATTTATCAAGGTGAAAATATCTATCAGGTTTCCATTGGCCTCGATGCAGCAGAGCAAGCATTTAAGATTGCCGATGCAACCTGGGAAGTTTACGACTTTGGCTTGGAAGGTGGTGGACAACTGACGTTGGGCGAACCCTTCGTGCTTGAACCTGCTGGAACGGGTGGCGACGTTAGCTTCAGCGTTGATAGCGCTGGCGACTTTTTGTTTGAGCTTGATGCGAATAACACCGCAACGCCTTCACTGACGGTTACAGCACAATAGGCTTTCACGCCCTAGCTTTTAATGGAGTAGGTTTTAATGCAGTAACCTCTACCACGAGGCAATAAAAAATGGCCACCTGTCGGTGGCCATTTTGCTTTTATAATCGAAGCGCTTCAAGAACCCTACTTCAATATCAGCTCGCTGGCTCGTCCGACCAAACGGCAAACTCATTGCCGCTTGGCTCTTTAAAATGAAAACGTCGCCCGCCTGGAAAAGAGAATACCGGCTTGCAAATTACCCCACCCGCTTCCTCGATTTTTTTCTTAGTAATTTCCAAGCGTAAGCTATAAAAGACAATCAATGCCCCACCTTTCTTGGTAGTAGAAGCCAGATTATCTCGATAGAAGCCACCATCAAGCCCCTGACCAGTAAACGCACTGTAGTCAGAGCCATAGTCTTCAAAGGTCCAGCCAAACACCTGAGTAAAGAACGCTTTGGTTGCTTCCAGATCCTTGGTGGCAAACTCGACATAGTTTATCTTCTCGTGCCTACTCATATATTCTAACTCCTTGCTTATATGCCTAATGATTGCTTTACAAAAGGAATGGTGACCTTGCGTTTTAATTTGATCGAGTCGCGATCAAGTTTATCTAAAATTTCGATGAGTTCGGGTAAAGCCCGCGAACAGCGATTGAACAAGTAGTTCACCACCTCATCGGATAATTCAAAGCCTCTAGCCTTCGCTCGTTGTTGAAGCAATTCGCGCTTATCTTTGTCACTCAAGCTTTTCACAGCATGAACGCCTCCCCAAGCCAACCGAGAGACAAGATCTGGCAGTCGAACAGACAAGTCCTGAGGCTTTTTTTTCGCCCCGAATAGCAACTTAACCCCACTGTCACGACAACGGTTGTAAAAATGAAATAAACCAATTTCCCAATCAGAGTTTCCGGCGATAGCATCCAGGTCATCCAGAGCAACAAGCTGCATCGCCTCTAAGCCATCCAAGACTGCCGGAGGCTGAGCAACCAGATCACGCAACGAAAAATACATGGCCATCTGCTGTTGCTCTAAAACGGCATGACAAGCAGCCTGAAGCAAGTGAGAGCATCCAGATCCGGGCTCGCCATACAAGTAAAAGCAGCTGTGGTGTTGCGGCTCAGCCTGGAGCTCCCCTTTGGCAAGCACAAAGTCGCGTAACGCCTCAAATGTTGCGCCGTTCTCTCCGGGGTAAAAAGAAGTGAAACTGGTCGTATCAGGTAAGCGAATAGCCAAAGGCAACTGCTCAATGTTCATCCATCACCCTCTGAAGTGCGCTCTTCGTATAGTTCACTGTCCATGTATTGGCGATAAAGATAGCGTAACCAAACGGTGATAACAGCAGCCACCGGCAATGCTAACAAAACGCCGGTAAAACCAAATAACTGGCCCCCAGCTAAAACAGAGAATATGACGGCCACCGGGTGCATACCTATTTTGTCCCCGACCAATAGAGGAGTGAGAACCATTCCTTCTATGGCCTGCCCCACACCAAATACAATGGCAATATATATCAGACCCGTTGGGTCCTGGGTTTGCAATAGCCACGCGGCCACGGCCATAACAACGCCGACCACGGTTCCAAGATAAGGCACGATGCTAGCCACTCCGGCGGTAAAGCCAATCAGCAGTCCCAACTCTAATCCAACCATACGCAGCCCAAGAGCATATATTATGCCCAAGGCACACATAACCAGTAGCTGACCGCGAATAAAAGCCCCTATGACCTCGTCACACTCTTCAACCAAATCAACAACAGTGCGATGCCACTTGCGTGGCAATAGGTGTTCGAGTCTGGCAATAAAGAGATCCCAGTCGCGCAACAAATAGAAGGTAACCACAGGCGTTAACAACAAGTTGCCAACAAAGGCCGCGATAAAAGCGCTGGATTTTGAAAAGGTGTTTAATACATTAACGCTAAGCTTTCCGAGGTGCTGGGCCATGCTAAACCCAGAGGCTTTGACCTGCTCGACAAACTGGGAAAAATCCAGACCTGTCTTGGCCTGAAGCAAGGGAATAAACTCGCCATTAATCCTGACGACGTAGTCTGGCACCTTATTTTTTATAATCACAAACTGCTCGATTACCATGGGCACCAGGGCCAGAAGCACCAATGCCCCAACCAGGGTAAACACCACAAAAACCACCGTTACCGC
>DFOV01000403.1:0-2738 GCA_002376965.1 Gammaproteobacteria bacterium UBA3532 | reverse complement strand
CACCACAAAAACCACCGTTACCGCCAGTGTTCGGCTCAGCCCTTTCGCCTCAAGTCGATCACAAACCGGATCGCCAAGATAGGCCAGCAAAGCCCCAAATAAAAATGGCGGTAAAATGGGGGATNNCAAATAGAAGGTAACCACAGGCGTTAACAACAAGTTGCCAACAAAGGCCGCGATAAAAGCGCTGGATTTTGAAAAGGTGTTTAATACATTGACGCTGAGCTTTCCGAGGTGCTGAGCCATACTAAACCCAGAAGCTTTGACCTGCTCAACGAACTGGGAAAAATCTAGTCCGGTCTTGGCCTGGAGCAATGGGATAAACTCACCATTAATTCTAACGACGTAGTCTGGCACCTTATTTTTTATAATCACAAACTGCTCGATTACCATGGGCACCAGCGCCAGAAGCACCAATGCCCCAACCAGAGTAAACACCACAAAAACCACCGTTACCGCGAGCGTTCGGCTCAACCCCTTAGCCTCTAGCCGATCACAAACTGGATCGCCAAGATATGCCAGCAAAGCCCCAAACAAAAATGGCGGTAAAATGGGGGATAGAAGATGAACCAGCCAGCCGACAGCAGCAATCGCCAGCAGAATAATCCATTGACGCTTCATCGGCGCTCCTTATTTTGTCAGCTCAAAAATAAGCTCGTTGCCATTAGCGGAACTAGCGTATGGCGAAGCCGGGACAGCGGATAATGTATTTTGCAAAGCAAGCGTTTGAGCAAAGTCACTGGCATCAACCAGTAAGGCGACATTCAGACGTAACTCGCCTTGTTCATAGGAATGAGGAAACACCTGGCGTACTCCGCTGACATCGCGCAAGTAACGTGTAACTCGTGCATAGTCTTGGGCACTTTGAACATTGACAATGCGAACAATCAAATCGCTATTGGATTCAGCCGCTTTTGGCGTAAATGCATATAACTGAGCAATGGCTTGACTAATTTTGGCAATACCTTCACGAACAACCTGTTCGTAGCTGGAACCAGTGGCTTCCCAGCGCTCATTTTTTTGCGGTAGCATTAACAACCAGCGAGAAGTCCAAGAACCATTAGCTAACTGGGCTGCTCCGACGGTTGCTGTCACTGGAGATTGATAGCGAACAGATGCTTGCTGGATAGGGGCCTGAAAGCGTCCCCAGATGTCGACCATCGTCACCATAGATTGATCAATATCGTCCATTACAGGTAGCTTGACCGGCAAGGGTGCTTCGCGGGTAATACTCTGAACAGACTGAGCCAGAGGGCGCTCGTCACTACTTCCAACCAAATATCGCCCACTTTGGTCTTCTACGGCAATCCACAGTAGCAGTTCAGGGCGATCTTCGCCCCAATAAGGTAGGCGAGCTTGAGCAATAAGCCGTTTCACCGCTTCACGACTGTACAACACATCAAGTACAAGCTGAGCGGTCATGTCGTCACGTCGATAACCATATTCGCTGACAAACTGCTCTGCTTTATCAATACTCTGCTGATATTCCGTGCTGGAATTTAACGCATCCGCAATGGAAACACGATGCATTACCTGCTGAAATCCTTTTTTAAAGGCTTCAATGCGTTCACTGTCTGACTGGTTAGCAACCTCAATTGAAACGCGATGCAACGAGGCCAGCTCCGCAGCATTAACCAACATAGCGCAACTGAATAGCCACGCTAGACCGATACAATGAAAAGCCCTAACGGCTCTTTGAACGACTTTATCCATGTTAGACTCGCATCACTACCAAAAAAACCAAGGCTCAAGGATACTATTTTTTGCCAACCAGCTCCACCAAAGTTACCCCCGCGATGCGGCTAAATTAAGCGCACAACTTGATAGGTAATTTTGTACGGAAACTGCTACAATACAACGCTAATTAACTGTCTCATTGCCGACCAGGAACAGGCAGGGCAAGATAATGAACAACTGCAGTCCATTATCGCTGAATAGCCGGAAATTTCTTGCGCAAAACGCCGTCAAATCATCCCTGATGGCTTAGCTGCTGCATCCATGCAGCAGATATTTGCTCCAGAAACATCCAGCTACTCAGCGACAAAGGATGAAATTTGAGCGTTCATGCTCTTACCCTTCAGGAACAGGCTGTCAAAATGAGATGTGTCAGTAAACATGATAAGAAGATGTGGGATTAGGTAAACGTGTCAGACAATACAACTTCCTTGAGTTATAAAGATGCCGGTGTTGATATAGAAGCAGGCTATTCATTGGTTGAGCGGATTAAGTCGGTCGCCAAGTCAACAAGCAGACCCGGCGTTGTTTCAGGCCTCGGCGGCTTTGGGGCAATGTTTGAAATCCCCCCTGGATATAGCGAGCCGGTGCTGGTTTCTGGAACGGATGGTGTAGGCACAAAATTGCGCTTGGCGATCGAGCTGGGCATTCATGACACGGTGGGCATCGATCTTGTAGCTATGTGTGTCAACGATCTTATTGTTCAGGGCGCAGAACCGCTGTTCTTCCTCGACTACTACGCAACGGGCAAGCTGGATGTTGATGTTGCAGCGCAAGTGATTACCGGTATTGGCGAAGGGTGCAAACAGTCTGGCGCAGCATTAATTGGTGGTGAAACCGCCGAAATGCCCGGCATGTATGATGGCGAAGACTATGATTTAGCTGGATTTTGTGTCGGTATTGCAGAAAAATCAAAGATTATCACTGGATCGAGCGTAAAAGCTGGCGACGTGCTTATTGGCTTACCCTCATCAGGCCCACATTCGAATGGCTACTCACTGATT
>DFOV01000225.1 GCA_002376965.1 Gammaproteobacteria bacterium UBA3532 | reverse complement strand
TTTTATAAAATACTACTACCGCTGAGCGTACCCATATTAGCCGTGGTATTTATTCTGTCATTTATAGGCACTATTACCGAGTACCCCTTGGCCTCGGTACTTCTGACATCCGAAGACAAACTGACCCTGGCAGTAGGTGCTCGACAATACCTATATGAGCAAAACTACCTGTGGGGAGACTTTGCAGCAGCCTCAATAATGGCAGGCTTGCCAATCACCATTATGTTTCTGGTGTGCCAACGTTGGCTAATTAGCGGGCTAACGAGTGGTGGCGTGAAGGGATAGTTAAGTTGGTATAGCGATGTTCCTTCCATCGCTATACCTTGAAGCCTCAAGGATTAAGCGCTAGCCACTTTCCAGCTGACGGTTTGTCCGGCATGAAATGGCACAATCGGCTGCCCATTCGGTAATGTTATGGTTTCAGGAACTGTCCAGCTCTCTTTCACCAACGTAATTGTGTCGCTATTTCTAGGTAGCCCATAAAAATCGGCTCCGTAGTGACTGGCAAAACCTTCCAGATTTTCAAGAACACCCAGGTCATCAAATATTTGCGCATACAGCTCAATAGCAGACCATGCGCTGTAACAACCGGCGCAACCACAAGCTGATTCTTTGCGCCGCTGTTCATGTGGAGCCGAGTCGGTTCCTAGAAAGAAGCGTGACGAACCACTAACAACAGCTTCTTGTAAGGCTTGCTGATGAGTGTTTCGTTTCAATACCGGTAAACAATAATTATGTGGCTTAACCCCTCCAACCAATAAATCATTACGGTTTAGGAGCAAATGCTGCGGGGTAATAGTCGCCGCGACCTTATCAGTAGCATCTTTGACAAAGGCTGCTGCATCTGCCGTCGTGATATGTTCAAAAACAATTTTAAGGGTTGGATGGTTAGCAACAATATGCTGCAGGTGACGGTCAATAAAGGCTTTTTCTCGATCAAATATATCAATATCTGCTGTTGTCACTTCTCCATGAACCAACAATAACATGCCCACTTCAGCCATCACGTCTAACAAATGGCCAATACCAGCAACATCGGTAACTGCAGCACTAGAGTTAGTAGTAGCCCCTGCCGGATAAAGCTTTGCTGCTACAACCCCCTGCTGTCTAGCTCGTCGAATATCTTCGACAGAGGTATTATCGGTTAAATAAATGGTCATTAATGGCTCAAATTTCGCACCTTGAGGTAATGCTTCCAGAATTCTATTCTTGTAAGCCGAGGCCATATCTGCTGTCGTAACAGGCGGAACCAGGTTCGGCATAACAATCGCGCGCCGGAAACACCTAGCGGTGGCAGCAACTGTTTCTGTTAGCATATCTCCATCACGAAAGTGTAAATGCCAATCATCTGGCGCTTGTATCGTTAATTGGTTCATTAGTAGGCTTACCTCAAAATATTCATTATCAGTTCAGCGCTGTATGTTACCATCTTCGCGTCGATAACCGAATGGAATGATTCGGTCAACTACCGCTGATCAACTGTATGATTTTAAGGAGCAAAACCATGAATAAAGCCGTATTTACCTTGCTGTCTGGCCTGCTCATTTCTGGAGTATGTCATGCCGACGTTACTTTGCACTGTAACTGGAGTGTAGAAAAGTCAGGCAATAGTATATTACTAACCCAGGCGTCACCGGCAGGATGCCTGGGATTATCTGAGCAACAACAGTCACTGCTTCGCTCCGGTGGTGTACGCCTTGATCACATTCCTGCGATTGAGCAGTCCAACCCGCCCCCTTGCCCCAAAGGCTATGAACAATATGGTGAAGTACAAGGAGGACTACTCAGCACCGCTCTTGAGAGCAGCGTATTTTCTACCACAGAATATCGCTCATATGTATCAAGACGAATCTGTTTAAGCCCCAATATGACGAAACGAGCCAAGGATAATTGGCAGCAATTATCCAATGATCTCGAAAATGCAAGCTCGACGGCAATTGAAACCAGTCGTCAGTTACTCAGAGAGCTGTTGAAAGAAGCCCAGCAAGAGTTAGAAAAGTAGCTCGGACTTATAACCAAATGGTTATATTAATAGATTCATTTATTCCTTTATTGTATATATATTACCCCTTATCATGTAGGGGATTAGATATTGGGCAGAGGGTTTACACAGCATGAGTTTAGCGGAAAGAATTCCCGTAGTTGAAGAAAAAGGACCTTGGGCGACCAAAGAAGCGCTGGATAATCTAAATAAAATTTATCAGCCGCTAAGTTTTGACGAACGCATTAGACGCCTCTATCAGGACTTCTCTCCAGAAAAAGTATTGGTCACATCATCATTTGCCGCCACGTCTGCGTATTTTCTGCATATTATTTCGCGTATTCGTCCAGAGCAAGTTATTCACTTCATCAACACCCAATACCATTTTAAAGAAACCCTTAGCTATAAAAAGTATCTTTCCGAACTTTATAACCTAAATGTTAAAGATATTGTTCCCGATAAGCATCATCATGCCTATTCACTTTCTGAGCAGCTTTGGGATAAAGATCCTGATTTATGCTGTACGGTTAACAAAGTACAGCCTCTTGAAGAAGTGAAGGAAAGTTTTGATGTGTGGGTTTCGAGCTTAATGGGCTGGCAAACCGAACACCGGGCTGGTCTTTCGGTATTCGAATACCGCCGTGGCATCGTTAAATTTAATCCAATGATTGATGTCACCAAGGAAGAGCGTGATGCTTACATCAAAGATCATCAGCTGCCCTTTCACCCTCTCGTTGACGAAGGATACTCCTCTATTGGCTGCACCCACTGTACGGCCAAAGGTGATAGTCGTACTGGTCGTTGGCAAGGCAAAGAAAAAACCGAGTGCGGCTTACATTTGTAATCCGCACTCCATTCGTTTAGCACCGAGTAAGCCATCATTAGCGAGTTAAACTCTCGATGCAATAATTTGCTTTTTAGTTATTAAGCCAAATGCCCTTTTTCCAAGTAGCTCTTTGACTGCATTTCCTGAAGGCGACTTAAAGTTCGCTCAAACTCGAAACCTAACCGCTCACCCACGTAAAGACCCGACAAAGGTGTCGCAGCAATAATAATGAGCTTTACGTGACGCTCGTAGAACTCGTCAATCAAACTAATAAATCGCCGTGCAGCATCATCGTTACCTTGGCCCATCTGTTCGACTTCGCTCAAAATGATGGTGTGAAATATTTTTGACAGTTCAACGTAATCACGCTGGCTTCGCGCACTTTCACACAGACTTTCGAAAGTAAACCATGCTACATCGTCACACCATCTCTCAATAGCTATTTGTCGACCGGAGATGGTGATAGCACTTTGCTCTTCAATATTGTCAACGACTAGCTGCTCGAATAACTTCTGAACTTTTTGCTCGTTATCCGGCGACTGAGGATGATAATACAGGTTAGCTTGCTCAAGAGTTCTCAGCCTGTAATCATTACCGCCATCAACTCCTAACACCCGAGTGTGCTTATTAATCAGGGCTATAGCAGGTAAGAATCGATCACGCTGTAATCCATTGCGGTAAAGGTTGTCAGGAGGAATATTGGAGGTTGCAATCAAGGTAACACTATGATGAAAAAGGTGTCGAAAAAGCTCCCCCAGCAGCATGGCATCCGTTATATCACTAACGAAAAACTCATCGAAACAAATAACATGGGTTTCGTTCGCCAGCTTCTGGGCAATGATTTCCAGCGGGTTCTTTTGCTGTCTTAGCAGACCTAGCTCATCATGAACACGGATCATAAAGCGATGAAAATGCAAGCGCATTTTTTTTTCGGTGGGCAGCGCATCGAAAAACAGGTCCATCAGAAAGGTCTTTCCGCGACCTACACCACCCCACATATAGACACCCTGTACCGGCTTCCCTGTCTTTTCTTTTACCAACAACCGGCGGAAAAAGCTTTTATTGGCTTCCTCTTTCCACTGTTCACATAGCCGCTGGTAAACCCCTTCCAGCGCAAGAACCGCTTTATGCTGAGCCTCATCTTCTATAAAACCATCCTGTTTAAGATAAACTTGATAGCGTTGATTTGGCGATAGCCCTTCTAGCGACTCCAAAGGTAATCCAGACATCTACACCACCAAAGGCTGGTACCGCTCTTTCAACAAGTCGCGCAATAACAGCAACTTGCCATGAAAAAAGTGACTACACTCAGGAATGGATTCAAAATCTAATGTGTGGCGAGTCCGTTCAACCCAGGAAAATACCGATTCTGGTGGTACTACTTCATCAGCTTCAGGTTGTACAACCAACCAGGGGCACTCTGGCGATGGTAACAAGTCGTAATCGAATTTCTGCACCGGTGGCGCGAGTGTAATCAGCTGTTGAGCATTCACCTTATTTGCGGCCTGGGCGGCAATAAATGAACCAAATGAAAATCCTACTAACCAGCGTTGATAACCTGGAAAATAATGCTCTGTTTCTTGAACAATAGATAGCAAGTCGTCCACTTCGGCAATGCCATTGCCATGATAGCCTTCGCTTTCTCCAACACCACGAAAATTAAATCGGACGGTCGGCA
>DFOV01000003.1 GCA_002376965.1 Gammaproteobacteria bacterium UBA3532 | reverse complement strand
CATCCATAACGGTAGACTTCTCGGCCATATCACCCCACTTACTATCAATTGTCATAAACCATTCTCCCAAATAGCAAACGGCAAGGGGTAAACCTTGCCGTTTGCAAAAACCGCTTAACTTTTTTCAGCTATTTACTGAGCATTGCGATTCATTGCTTCATCAAAGCTTATTTGCTTTTCAGAAATAGTAGCTTGCTCAAGCACTAAGTCAACCACTTGATCTTCTAAAGCCAAGGATTGGATGTTTTCTAAGCGAGAATTGTCTTCGTAGTACCAGTTTACAATTTCTTCTGGGTTCTCATACGACTGAGCGATATTATCGATCAATGAGCGAACGCGATCGGCATCAGCAGTCAGCTCATTAGAAGCGATGATTTCGCGTACAACTAATCCCATGCGTACACGCTTCTCCGCCTCAGCTTTAAACATCTCATCAGGCAACTGAGGAACCTTGCTAGGATCAATATTACGGCCTTGAGTGAATCTGGCTACAGCTTCTTTACGCAAACGCTCAATTTCGTCTGTAACTAAAGCACTTGGAATATCAATAGGATTCTTATCCAGGATTGCATCCAATACAGCCCCTTTAGTGCGAGCTTTTAAAGCTTGCTCCAATTCACGCTCCATATTTTTACGAATATCGCTTTTAAGCGCGTCGACACCACCTTCAGTAATGCCAAACTTTTCAGCAAAAGCATCATCAACTTCTGGAAGCTGTGGTTGATTAACTTTATGCACCTTTATATCAAAGGTTGCGGGCTTTCCAGCCAGCTCATTGACGTGATAGTCTTCAGGAAAACTTACTTCGATAACTTTTTCTTCGCCAGCTTTCATACCAATAACGCCGTCTTCGAAACCAGGTATCATCCCGCCAGCGCCAATTTCTAGCGGAAAGTTACTAGACTCTCCACCTTGAAATGCTTCGCCATCAATTTTTCCTAGAAAATCGATGATCGCTTGATCGCCACTTTCTATCGCCTTATCGGCTTCTACCCACTCACGCTGCTGTTTACGCAATGTATCAAGCATATTGTCTACATCGGCATCCTGTACTTCAGAAGCGCTCTTCTCGATGCTAATATCACCAAGCCCCTGCACTTCAACTTCAGGGTAAACTTCGAATGAGGCGATGAATTCGATATCCTGACCTTCTTCGCCCTTAACTGACTCGATAGTTGGGCCGCCAGCAGGATTAATTTTTTCCTTAACAATCGCATCGTAAAAGCCACGACGGATTGCTTCATTCAATACTTCTTCGCGTACTGCTGCCCCGAAGCGACCTTTAATTATACTTAAAGGTACTTTACCTGGACGAAAACCATCGATCCGGCGAGTGCGAGCTAATTGACGCAAACGGTTAGTGATCTCTTTTTCAACGTCTGCTCCAGGCAGCCCAACAGTCATTCGGCGCTCTAAGCCGGAAGTTGTTTCGATAGAAACTTGCATGTGATTACCTCAAAACCCGTAAAATGTTCGTGGCAAATTTTTACATCGTGTAAAAAATAAGTAAACAGGCGTGCAATGTTTGACTAGCGGATAACATGAAGAGGAAGACTACCGCCGATCAACTACGCACACCTTGTTTACGGTACGTACAGGCGGCAAAGCCTGTGGGAAATATCCAGGGAGGACGAGGCCACCTTCCAAAGCTGCCTATATAATGATTAGGAACAGCGTGAAAATGGGGTGGACGATGGGACTTGAACCCACGACAACCGGGATCACAACCCGGGGCTCTACCAACTGAGCTACGCCCACCATTGAACGCTATTTTGGCGCGCCCGGCAGGGCTCGAACCTGCTACCCTCGGTTTAGAAGACCGATGCTCTATCCAAATGAGCTACGGGCGCAAATCTCGGCCAACAAATAAAATGGTCGGGGAAGAGGGATTCGAACCCCCGACATCCTGCACCCAAAGCAGGCGCGCTACCAGACTGCGCTATTCCCCGATGTCCAACTGGGGGGCAATATTAATGGCATAAATTGAGGACGTCAAATATTTCTTTAATTTTTTTTGAAAAAGCTCAGCTACAAATACCAGCCGAGCCAAACGGATAAACTTCTTGGACTAGAATAAGAGGCATGCGAAAATACCGCGCTTACTTGGTAACCTGTTCGATAGTGGTAGAGATGGCAGCACAAATTATTGATGGTAAGGGCATCGCAGCCCAGATTAAAAATGATATTCAAGCACAGGTCTCTTCAATCGTGGCGAAAGGACAACGGCCCCCCGGCTTGGCAGTCATCCTGGTAGGAAACAATCCTGCGTCTGAAGTCTATGTACGAAATAAGAAGAATGCCTGTGAACAGGTCGGCTTCAAGTCTGATAGCTACCACCTCCCTAACGAAACCTGTCAGGAAGAACTAGCATCGTTGATCGACAGGTTGAATGAAGATGAAAGCATTGACGGCATTCTGCTCCAACTGCCGCTACCTGAACACCTTGACTCCGAGCCGTTGTTGTTGCGAATCTCCCCCGACAAAGATGTTGATGGCTTTCATCCGTATAATATAGGGTTACTCGCCCAGCGCCAGCCAGGGCTTCGGCCGTGTACACCCTACGGTGTCGTTAAGCTGATCCAATCAACTGGTCAAACCATTCTAGGGAAAGAATGCGTTATCGTCGGAGCATCCAATATTGTAGGACGGCCAATGGGACTGGAGTTGCTACTGGAAGGGGCAACTGTTACAACCACCCACCGATTTACCGAAGATTTAGCCTTTCATGTTAAGCGTGCCGACATACTCATTGTTGCTGTGGGTCGGCCCGGTATTGTACAGGGCGAATGGATTAAGCCCGGTGCAATTGTCATTGATGTTGGTATTAATAGATTGGAATCAGGAAAACTGGTCGGCGACGTCGAATTCGGCAGTGCCAGCGAACGAGCTGGTTTTATCACACCAGTACCAGGGGGGGTTGGCCCCATGACAATTGCCATGCTGCTACATAACACACTTGATGCGTATAGCCAGGCTGGCAAGTAGCAGAGCAAGACTAAACTTGGCTCTACCTCGAATAAAAGCAACCGCAACCTCATACAACACAACAAGTACACACAACTAGCAGAGGATCTCCTATGAAAAAACTGATATCAGCGCTTATTCTGACCATGATGTCATCTATTACTTTGGCTGCCCAACCGGTCGCTACGATGGAAACGAACCTTGGCAATATAGAAATCGAGCTCGCTCAGGATAAAGCGCCAGTGACAGTCAAAAACTTTATCGAGTATGCCCAATCTGGCTTCTATAACAATACGGTTTTTCACCGTGTGATAGCCGGATTCATGGCGCAAGGAGGTGGCTATGATACCAAGTTGCAGAAAAAGTCGACCAAAGCTCCTATCGTAAATGAATCTTCGAATGGCCTAAAAAACGACCGCGCAACGATTGCGATGGCTAGAACGAGCAATCCGAATTCAGCAACCAGCCAGTTTTTTATTAATTTTCGCGATAACGATAGCTTAAATTTTGGTGGTCCCTATGGGGGCTATGCCGTTTTTGGAAAAGTGATTAAAGGTATGGACGTGGTTGATAAAATGGCAACTATTCGTACTGGCCCTGGCGGACAGTTCCGTTCAGATGTCCCGACTCAACCAATCATTATCAAGAAAGTGACAATTAGCCAGCCAGAACAGGCCAAACCCGTCGCTGAAAGCGGAGAGACAAAATGAGCCTCGTTCGCTTTAAAACCAACTTTGGCGATATCTGTATCGAATTATTCAGTGCCGAAGCTCCAAAAACTGTAGCTAACTTCCTTAACTATTGCGAAAGCGGCTTCTATGACGGCACCATTTTCCATCGAGTGATCGACAACTTCGTTATTCAAGGTGGTGGACATACTGAAGATATGGAGCGCAAAACTCCAGGCGATCCCATCGACAACGAAGCCAATAATGGTTTAAGCAATACACGCGGAACGCTATGTATGGCGCGAACGCCTCACCCCCACTCCGCTACCTCACAATTTTTCATCAACGTAGCAGATAACAAGAACCTCGATTTCGTCAGTGAATCAATGGAAGGCTGGGGTTACTGTGTATTTGGCAAAGTTGTTGAAGGTATGGATGTTGTAGACCAAATCAAGTCAGTGCCAACCAGTTATAAAAATGGTATGCAGGATGTTCCGGTAGAAAATATCGTGATAGATAAAGTGGAGATGGTGGACTAGTTATGACGACCCTATTTATTTCAGACCTACACCTGCAGCCAGAAAGACCTGATGTAATCCAAGCCTTCAATCAATTTCTTACCAAAATCGCGCCCCAAGCGAGCAACCTCTATATTTTAGGCGACTTTTTCGAGTTTTGGATTGGTGATGATTTCGTTAATCCACTCAGTGAAGGTATCGCTCAGGCACTCAACGCATTATCATCTTCTGGTGTTAAAATCTATTTCATGGCGGGAAATAGAGACTTTTTAATTGGACAGGACTATCTGAAAAAAGCTGGTGCAGAGCTGCTGGAAGACCCGACCGTTATCAATTTATATGGAACAAAAACGCTACTACTGCACGGCGACACGCTGTGCACCGAGGACAAGGCTTACCAAGCTTTCAGAGCCCAAGTACGCAACCCAATGTTCCAACAACAGTTCTTGGCTAAAACAGTCGAAGAGCGCATTGCTTATGCCAAGCAGGCTCGCTCAGAAAGCGCCCAACATACACAGTCGGCATCGGAATATATCATGGATGTCACCCCCGAAGAGGTAACACGCCAACTAGAAGCCCATGCAGTTTTGCAGCTTATTCATGGCCATACCCACAGATCCAAAATTCATCAGCACCCAACGCAAAATGGTGAAGCGACACGTATTGTATTGGGTGATTGGAATACACAAACTAGCTATTTGCGTGTTGATGCAACTGGCTACGAGCTTATCAATAAACCACTGGCTGATGGCTTCTAATCAGACATCACCGGGCCACTGTGAAAACGAAACTCAGTATCGGGGCTTGAAATAAGCTCCGCTTCTACTTGCCGAAAGCTCTCAACCCGATCGTCAATCGGCTCACTCGAAAAAGACTGAGCTAGACCAAGATAGTCAGTGAAATGGCGCGATTCCGACTTTAATAGCGACATATAGAAGTCCTGCAGCTCTTTATCTAAAAAAGGGGCTAACTTGGCAAAACGCTCACAGGAACGAGCCTCAATAAAGGCCCCAATGATCAGCGTATCAACCAGAGTTGCTGGTTCATAGGTACGTATATGCTTGTGTAACTTGCCAGCATAGCGAGCAGGCGAAAGATGACAATAAGCGATGTCGCGCTTTTCCATAATAACCAGCACTTGTTCAAAATGGCGTAGCTCCTCCCGCGCTAAACGTGACAGCTTATGCAACATCGTATTGTTGTCTACATAACGGTACATTAGCTTCATTGCAGTGCTCGCTGCTTTTTTCTCACAGTGAGCGTGATCAATCAGCAATAGATCCTGATTTGCCAACGCATTTCGAATCCACTGCTCCGGAGTTTCATTCGCTAAAAATTTTTTTACTTCTGATATATCCATGGGCTACCTATGCGAGAAATGCTCGGCTATACTTTTTGTCATAGAGAGATTTACCAAACGACATATGCCAAGCATTAATACGAGTAATAATTCGAGTAATAATACGGGTGTTCATTCGGGGGCCTTTTTACCACGATCACCCAAAGAAATAAACTGGCCACAAGGGGACTCAGTGACCGTCGATTTTAGCCGCTACAAAACACTTATCATTGACGACATTCAATGTTATCGCTTTGCTCTTAAACGAATTATGGAAGAGCTTGGCGCTACTGATATCGACTTAGCTTCCAACGGACCCAAGGCGATAGAGATGATGGCGGCACATAACTATGATCTGGTACTTAGCGATTATAACCTTGGTATAGGTCAAAGTGGTCAACAAATTCTGGAAGAAGCTCGCCATTGCGGCTATGCAGGATACTCAACGGTCTATGTCATGATTACCGCAGAGAACGAAATTCATATGGTGATGAGTGCCATTGAGTATCGTCCAGATAGCTATATTGCTAAACCATTCAACACGCACTTCCTACGCCACCGCTTAAGCGGCGTGATAGAGCGAAAACGACGTTTTAATGAAATATCGGTAGCCGTTGATCAAAAAGACTATGATTTCGCATTAACCCAGATAGGACAAATCGAAGTTTTTGACAATGGCGATAAAATGGAGCTGGCCAAGCTAGAAACCGCAGCCTATATGGGCATGGGAGACTACCTCAACGCGGCGAAAGTATTTCGCGATCTTCTAAAAGAAAAGTTTAGCCCTTGGGCCATGCTGGGCTTGGGACGCTGTCATTTCTACCGAGCAAACTACAACAAAGCGCTCGACGCTTTCAAAGCGATCATTGACCGCCAACCAATGTGCGTCGAGGCCAATGACTGGGCAGCCAGAACTCTGGTCGAAATGGAAGAGCCTGAGCAGGCTATCAATATGCTGCTCAAAGCAGTAGAGGTTTCGCCCCGCCACATATTGCGACAACAAGCACTGGCAAAACTCAGTATCCAAGAAGGCGATTATGAGCACGCCGAAAAGGCTTCCAAGCAAGCCATAAAAATGGGCCGTCATTCCTGCTTTCAAAGTGCAGAAGATTTCATCACCTATGCTCGGGTTTTGATAAAAAAAGCCAGTACTGGTCGTGGTAATATTGCAGCGGCTAAAGAAGCCATGGATGTATTGAAGGAAGTTCGCCCACTTGCCAAGAAAGATCCAGAAACAAAAATCCGTTTGGCTGCTATGAAACTGATGGCGGACAATGCGTTAGGCAACGTGGCCCACATGCCATCAGAATTGGAGCACATTCGGGATATGATCGAAGATTTACCTGACGATGCTTCAGACGATGAAATCTGCACCATGACCCGAGATTTTGTTGACGATGGCCAGGATCGTTTTGGAATGGTGCTGGTTAAAGGCATCATCCACCGCTTTTCGGATAACATGAATGATATCGTACAGGAGCTGCATGATATTTTTGATGGTACTAACTACGAGCAAGAGTTTTGTACCATCGTCAAGGAAGAGCAAGAGAAACTCTCAGATGAGAACCAACGCGGCATGGAGCTGTATCACATCGGTAAATATGAACAGGCGATGGAGAGCTTTAGCGCGGCCTTACAGCTGTTACCTGACAGTATACCCATAGGACTAAACTACCTGCAATGTGTCGTTGTATATCTCGAGCAGGATCTGGAAAACGAGCCGCTATGCCGGTTTGGCTATCAGCTCCAGCAATACATTGCTGACATGATAGAATACCAACAAGTACACTTTGAGCGCTTCCCTCACCTACGCAAACGCATGCGAAATTTAGCAAGGAAATATAAGAAAAGCTGGAATAAGTTTGGGCTAAATATCGCCTAAGCCCAAAGATAAACCCAATACCGGCAAGCTGCAATTCGTCACAGCTCGCCGGGGACTTGCGTTAAGCTCGTGTGATTTTGTGCTCCTTCAGGCGCCTCCAATAAACGCTCAACTCGCTGTGCACAACTTTTCTTAATACAATCAAACCAATAATGTTACTAAATGCCATCGCGAAGAAAAGCGCATCTGACATGTTAAGCACGGCTCCCAGCGAAGCAGAACAGCCTATAATGGTGAACGAGCAAAATATCATTTTATAAACCAGTTCGGACATAGCCGTTTCACCAAGAAGGTATGTCCAGGCTTTCCTGCCATAATACGACCATGCAATCATGGTCGAGAACGCAAAAAGGATTGCCGCCAAGGCCAATACATTTGGAAACCAAGAAATCACACTGGCAAAAGCCGCTGAGGTCAGGCTGATACCTTCTATACCATTACCCGCATCATAAGCACCTGATATAATGATGACTAGCGCCGTTACCGTGCAAATAACAACCGTATCAATAAACGGCTCAAGAACCGCAACCATCCCCTCACTAACAGGTTCTGACGTTCTTACCGCCGAGTGAGCAATGGATGCCGAACCAATGCCCGCTTCATTCGAAAATGCGGCTCGCTGGAAGCCCTGGATTAATACGCCCACAAAACCACCGGCAATACCTTCCGGAGCAAAAGCGCCGGATATAATCTGCCCAAACGCATCTGGAATATGAGTGTAATGCATGCCTATGATAATCAAGCCACAAATAAGATAGAGTACAGCCATAAAAGGAACGATTTTTTCTGTTACCTTAGCGATACTTCTTATCCCGCCAATAATAACCAGAGCAACCCCGGCAGCCAGGATCAACCCGAATAGCCAGCCTTTGTCATAAAAGAAGCTCGCCTCTCCGCCAGTCACACCAACAAACTGCTTAAACGCCTGGTTTGCCTGATACATGTTACCGCCACCCAGAGCACCACCAATACAGCTTACAGCAAAAATCGCAGCAATGACTTTACCTATGGGTCCGAGGCCCATTTCAGCAAATCCTTTACTGATATAGTACATAGGTCCACCGGAAACTCGCCCATCCTCATATTCATTCCTATATTTTACCCCAAGGGTACACTCTGCAAATTTTGATGACATTCCCAAGAATCCGGCCAAAATCATCCAAAATGTGGCTCCCGGACCACCAACAGATATGGCAGCCGCCACCCCACCAATATTTCCAAGACCAACAGTACCAGATAGCGCTGTGGCCAAAGCCTGAAAGTGACTTACTTCACCTTTTTGCGTTGGATCGGCATACTTACCGCGCACTAAATCAAGAGCATGCTTGAATCCCCGAAAGTTAATAAAGTTTAGGTAAAAGGTAAAAAATACTGCACAGCCGACGAGGGATATAAGAACAAAGGGTATGCCGCCAAAAATAGGGACTTTGAAAAACACCACCGTAAAGAGGAAATCAGATACAGGGTTTAGCGCTTCGTTGATGACATCATCAATACTTTGTGCAAAAGCAGGGATGGAAACCAACGCTAACATAAAGGTGATAAGGTAACGAAATACCATGGTGAGCGACCTCTCTATCATAATTATTCCTTTCCCCTTGAGCAGAGGCATAAATGAGTTATAAAAGCTTTCTATAGAACGCAGTGCAATAAGTCAAGTCATCACTCAGGATAATTTGCCAAATGGAAGGAAGAAAGCGGGATTATGGGTATAAGAGAGGGGGAATTAACAGGCACTTTTAACGACTTTGCTTCGCAAGTATATCTTCAAAAGTGCCTTAAGGAGTTTTGGCCTTAATTTTTAGCCAAGCTAGACTTAGGCTTATTCATATCAACGAAATCAAACAAGATTCTAGCCGCCTCATCAACAAATGGATCGGGCTTTTCTTCTTCTTCATTCGCTGCTTGCTCTGCTACGTCCTCACTGTCTTGCTCTTCTTCCACTGCCTGAAAATCTTCAAGAGACGCATAGGGTTTAAGCCCTTCAAGCTTTCGACGATAGTTTTCACGCTCCAAGCGCCTTACGTCATCGTCATTTCGCAACTTTTTACGTTGCTCCATATTAAGTGATAGTGGCGCATTTTTGCGCGCTTTCAATGCATCGATATCTTCGATAATAAACTGAAACTCTTGATCACCTTCGATTCGATCCTCATGCTGTTTAAGCAAGGACTGGGCAGCTACACTGAGATCCCCTACAGGGCGATAAGTGAGCTTGCGCATGTGATCCCATGGCATAGCATAATCAAGCGCGCTTTCACCATACTCATCCTGAGCATAGAACGAAGGAAACTCAATGTCTGGAATTACCCCTTTATTTTGGGTTGAACCACCGTTTATGCGGTAGAATTTGGCAGTGGTAAACTTAACTTGGCCAAACGGTTTCTGTGCCTGAGCATAATTATTTAAGTCTTCAATGGTTTGAACAGTCCCTTTACCAAAAGTCGGACTCCCAACCACTATACCTCGCCCATAATCTTGGATAGCGGCGGCAAAAATCTCCGAAGCCGAAGCACTAAAACCGTTTACCAAAACCACGAGAGGCCCATTGTAAAACACCCCTTTATCTGTATCGTACTCAACTTGAACACGACCGCTAGCACCACGGATCTGCACCACAGGCCCCTTATCGATAAACAATCCGGTTAAGGCGCTGGCTTCAGATAAAGCGCCACCGCCATTATTGCGTAGATCAATAATCAAACCTTCAATATTCTGTTCCTTCAGCTCGCTGATCAGTTTTTTCACATCATGAGTAACCGAGCGATAATCACTGCTCGATTGCGAGCGCGCTGCAAAATTACGATAGAACTTGGGGATATCAATAACCCCCACCGAGCGAGACTTACCATCCACATCCAACTCAATCAGCTTGGATTTTGCCGCCTGCTCTTCCAGTTTAACCTGATCACGGACGATGGCGACAATTTTAGTTTTACCCGCAGCGCCAGCCTTTGCGCCCAAAATTTCTAATCTAACTGTCGAACCTTTTTTACCACGAATAAGGTCAACCACATCATCGAGACGCCACCCGATGACATCAACCATTTCGTCACTACCTTGAGCAACACCAACAATTTTATCACCGGGATGAAGTTGCTTGGTTTTTGAGGCTGGGCCACCAGGAACAAGTTTAACAATCTTAGTATGTTCATCTTCGATATTAAGAACAGCACCAATGCCTTCTAAAGACAGCTTCATATCGATATTGAAGTTTTCATAATTTCGAGGAGAGAAGTAATTGGTATGCGGATCGAGCGTTTTAGCAAAGGCATTCATGTATTCCTGGAATACATCTTCGCTGTGAGTCTGTTCCATTCGTTTAATTGCGCGCTGATATCTCTTGCGCAATACGTCTTTCGCCTCGTCTTCCTCCTTTCCTGCCAGTAACAAGTTAAGCAAGTCTGACTTGACCTTTTTGCGCCAAAAGGCTTCCAATTCATGCTCAGATCCAGCCCAAGCCACACCGTCTCTATCCAGCTGTATGCTCTCATCTTTAGTAAAATCGAACTTGGTATCTAGCAAATCAATTGCGTAAGCATAACGACCTAGCCAACGGTGACGAAAGATCTCATAAATGTTATAGGCGAGCGACAAATCACCGCGGATAAGAAAGTCATCAAAGCTTTTTTGATACTGCTGGTAGGGTTCGACATTTTTCGCACTAAAAAATATACGATTGGGATCAAGAATTTTGAAGTAGTGCTCTAGCACTCGGGCAGACAGTGCATCATCCAATGCTACACCAGAGTCTTTTTCTTGCATAATGTAATGGTATTTAGCCAATATAGATGTAACAAGACGGCTGGCTTTGGCATGCTGTTCTTCCGGCGCCAAATCATCCAGTTGGGCAGGAAGGCTGGATAACTTCGCCCCAGCTGCGTAGCAGGACAAAGTAAGCAACGACATAAATCCGACAATAGCAGCTAGCGCCAGACTCTTTGTACCTTTCATTCTCATAAATAGACCTTTATTTCTTTTACTTTCAACCCAGCCAACGCTGGATGCTCTTTGCCATAACTAGAGCTTCGACCCCGATTACTATAGCCAAGTTCGTTTATCCAGGTCAAACAATTGCTTTCTATCACGAACGCAGCCCAATACCCTTGTTCAATAAATAAAGATTAAATCCTGTCAGTAAAACGATAAACCCACCAATCAAACCAAGCGCGGTAACCACATCGATATCCGAAATACCCAGAAATCCATAGCGAAACGCGTTGATCATATAGAGTATGGGGTTAGCTAGACTAACCTTTTGCCAAAATTCGGGGATGAGATTTATCGAATAAAACACGCCACCAAGATAGGTCAAGGGTGTCAGGACAAAGGTAGGAATAATCGATATGTCATCAAACTTTTTAGCAAAAATAGCATTAATCATCCCACCTAAGGAAAATAATATCGCGGTTAAAACCACGACGAGAACAATGATTCCTAGATGATGTATTTCCATATCGGTAAAAAACAAGGAAACAACCGTAACCAGTAAACCGACCAGAATGCCACGAGTTACTCCACCAGCCACATAAGCCATTAAGATGAATCCATTCGGTACTGGTGCGACCAGCAGCTCTTCAACGTGACGCTGAAACTTCGAGCTGAAGAAAGATGAAGCAACATTAGCATACGAGTTTGTAATGACAGACATCATGATAAGGCCAGGAACGATGTAATCCATGTAATTAAATCCGCCCATGTCTCCTATGCGCTTGCCAATCAAACTGCCAAACACCACGAAATACAAACTCATCGTGATAGCCGGGGGAACAAGGGTCTGCACCCAGATTCGCATGAAGCGCACGACTTCTTTTCGATAAATACTGCCAGCGGCAATCCAGTTATAGCGATTAAACATGCTCGCCTCCTACCTTAACTCCTGGGACAGGTTGTCCGACCAACCGAACAAATAGTTCTTCGAGACGATTCGCCTTATTTCGCATACTCTTCACATGAATATCATTAGCGCTGAATTGAACAAACAGTTGATTTAAATCGTCTTCGCGTCGCACATCGACTTCCAGGGTATGGTCATTGACGTAACGATGCTGAACGCCATCCAACTTGGGGTAATAGACTGCAACGGGATCAATATCAAAAACAAAGGTCTCTGAGTCCAGCTCTGCCAGCAAGGCCTTTGTCGAAGTATTCTGAATAATGTCGCCATTATCGATGATAGCAATATTGCGGCATAGCGATTCAGCCTCTTCCAGATAATGCGTTGTTAGGATAATCGTCGTACCCTGCTGATTAATTTCTTCAAGAACCCCCCAAAGGCTGCGGCGTAATTCAATATCAACACCGGCCGTCGGTTCATCCAGGATTAGCAACTTTGGGTCGTGCGCCAGGGCTCTGGCAATCATTAATCGCCGTTTCATTCCACCAGATAAAAACCTGGAGCGCTCATTGCGCTTGTCCCACAATCCAAGTTTTTGCAAATAGTACTCTGCTCGCTCCTGGGCTTTTTTACGCGGAACGCCATAATAACCAGCCTGGCTAACAACGATATCAATCGCCTTTTCGAACAGGTTGAAATTAAACTCTTGCGGCACCAAACCAATGCATCGCTTAGCTTCACTAAGTGACTTGTCGATATCATGTTCAAAAACCGATACCGTTCCGCCTGTTTTGGTCACCAGAGAAGTGATAATTCCGATGGTTGTTGATTTTCCCGCCCCATTCGGTCCAAGCAAACCAAAGAAATCCCCCTGCTTTACTTGTAAATCAATACCATTTAATGCCTCAAACCCATTCTTATAGGTCTTTTTCAGGCCTTTAATATCCAACGCTAACATAGCTACCCTTTCACTATTCACCGGGAAATTTGGAAAACATTAACTTTCGCCATCCGCTCCTTGCGACCCCGAATATCCCCAAGGTTCAACAAGGCGTTGCTCGATGTTTAAATGATCTAGAATACGCGCCACAACGAAGTCAATCAAAGCACTAATACCATCGGGCTTTTGATAAAAGCCTGGAGCAGCAGGCATAATAGTCGCCCCAAGTTGAGATAGTTTTAGCATGTTTTCTAAATGCAACGAAGACAGCGGCATCTCACGAGGCACCAAAATCAGCTGACCGCGTTCTTTTAATATGACATCAGCAGCGCGTTCCAACAACGCATCGCTGGTACCTTGAGCAATGCGGGCTAAGGTTCCCATGCTACACGGACAAATCACCATTTGCCTCGGAGCAGACGAGCCACTGGCAACCGGCGAGAACCACTGCTCTTTACCTAACAGGTGTAGCCGCTCTGGCTGACCACCCAAATGCTTTGCCAGAGTTTCTGCTTGCTGTTGACGATTTCCAGAAAGCACCATATCGGTTTCTGTTGCCATCACCACTTTTGCTGGATTCGAAAGCAACAGGTAAACATCTTTTTGGGCATGCAAAAGTTGCTGAAGCAAACGCAGTGCGTATGGTGCTCCTGAAGCTCCAGTTATTGCAAGGGTGATGGCATCGCTATTAGACATCACTGGCTAGCTCCGCTCACCAATCTTTTAACCAATCGCTCATGCAGCCCACCAAAACTACCGTTGCTCATAATAATGATTTCAGCAGCCTTATCTCTCTGAAGCATCAGCATGTCAAGAATACTATCTATAGATGAATGAATGGATACAGGGAGCGAAGACTTCTCTGCCGCTTGCTCAAGATCCCAGTCTAACTCTGGCGGCTGATACAATATAACCTCGTTTGCCTCATCGAAACTAGCTAGCAGCGTGTCCTGATGGATACCCATTTTCATGGTATTGGAACGTGGTTCCATTACCGCAATAATCGTCTTATTACCCACTTTGGCTCTAAGGCCAGCCAATGTTGTTGCAATCGCTGTTGGATGATGGGCGAAGTCGTCATAGATATTCAGTTGTTGGTAGCTCAGTTTTAGTTCCATCCGCCTCGCGACATTCTTGAAATACGCTAAGGCCGCCAAGCCATGCTCTACGGGCACACCGGCGTGTCGCGCTGCAGCCACTGCTGCTAGAGCATTGAGTATATTATGCTCCCCAATCAGCTCCCATTGCACCTCACCAACTATTTGGCCCTTCAAAAACACGTTAAAGTGCGAACCATCTTCAGTTTTTTTCTGATACCACCAATCACCGGTAGGCCCAATCGACTCGGTATTCGACCAGCACCCCTGATTCAACACACGCTGAATATTGGCATCCTGCTCAGGGTAAATAATTAACCCCTGCTCTGGTACAGTGCGTACTAGGTGATGAAACTGGGTAATTATGGCATCAATATCGGGAAAAATATCGGCATGATCATATTCCAAATTATTTAAAATCAGGGTTCGTGGATGGTAATGAACAAATTTAGAGCGCTTATCAAAAAACGCCGTGTCGTACTCATCTGCCTCGACTACAAAAAACGGCTGTTCACCCAAACGAGCTGACTGGCCGAAGTTAGCTGGAACCCCACCAATTAAGAAACCGGGAGCCAATTTGGCATATTCCAGTATCCAGGCCACCATCGAAGAGGTGGTGGTCTTGCCGTGGGTTCCGGCTATTCCCAAAACCCAGCGCTGTTGTAATACATGCTCACTTAACCACTGCGGGCCCGATACGTAGCGCTCGTTACGGTTGAGAATGCGTTCTACCGCCGGGTTTCCGCGTGACATAGCGTTACCAATGACCCAAGTATCTGGTTGCTCCGCACTCAACTCAAACCCTTGGTATAGCGGAATGCCTGCCTGCTCCAGCTGCGTACTCATCGGTGGATAGACATTTTGGTCGCTTCCAGAAACCTCATAACCAGAGGCTTTGGCCAGCTGGGCAATGCCGCCCATAAATGTACCGCAAACTCCCAGAATATGAATAGATTGAGTCATAATGAAAATTACGCCAGTACGTGATGATTATTGAAATGAGAAAAGGAGTCTATCAGCAGCGGTGAAGCCTGTCACCGCTGCATAACGAAAAACACTGTTTCAGTGAAACGGTTACCGCCTAGAACGTTTAGGTTTAGGCTTAGAACTGTTTAGGCTCAGAACAAGTCAGGGATACTCAAGTAGCGCTCACCTGTATCATAGCTAAAGATCAATACGGTACTGCCTGCGGGAATTTCACTTTCTTTGGCTTTGACCGCAGCAAGGGAAGCACCCGACGATATACCAATAAAAATGCCTTCTTCTTTAGCACAGCGACGCGTCATTTCAAACGAATCTTCTTCGCTAACCTGAATAGCACCATCGAGAGCCTCGGTGTTTAATACCTTAGGAATAAAGCCTGCTCCAATGCCTTGCAAGCGATGCAAACCTTTTTCACCACCGCTGATAACAGGTGACTTTTCAGGCTCAACGGCAAACACCTTCAACTGTGACCACTCGGCCTTTAACACCTCAGCGCACCCAGTGATGTGGCCACCGGTACCAACGCCAGTAATAAGATAATCGAGCCCTTCGGGAAAATCGTTGAGTATTTCCTGGGCGGTTGTTTCTCTATGTACCTGAACATTTGCAGAGTTCTCGAACTGTTGTGGCATCCAGGCGTTAGCGTTTTGATTCACTATTTCCTGAGCCTTTTCAATGGCTCCGCCCATACCCTTTTCCTTCGGAGTCAGTTCGAGCTCGGCGCCCAACGCTTTCATATAGTTTCTGCGTTCAACTGACATCGATTCAGGCATACACAAGATCAGTTTGTAGCCTTTGACTGCAGCCGCTTGAGCCAACCCAATGCCGGTATTTCCAGAGGTTGGCTCAACGATCAAAGTATCACTATTTATTATGCCTGCTTTCTCTGCCGCCTCGATCATTGCCAGCCCGATGCGATCTTTAATACTTCCTCCAGGATTGAAACGCTCTACTTTCATCCAGACGTTAATATCATCACGGAACAGTTTGTTAATGCGAACATGGGGAGTATTGCCTATTGTTTCTAAAATATTATCGAATTTCATTGAAATATCCTTTTAGGTTGCCCATCAGAAGGGAGAGACCGAACGATTGAAGCTAAAGGATAGGCGAGAGAGGCAAAGATGTCGACTTGCAGTGCGACATCTTTGGTAAGAAGAGAATAGCTAAGGTAATAGCATGAACGCTCATATCTCATCCAATACCGTCAAGTAGCTGGAAATTTCTTGCGC
>DFOV01000451.1 GCA_002376965.1 Gammaproteobacteria bacterium UBA3532 | reverse complement strand
AAGCTGCGTGTTGAGGTGAGTGATGGCGATAAAGTCGGTAAAGACCGCTTGAAAATCCGCATCGAGGAGGCCTTGCCTGAGCTGAATGAGGATGAAGACAGCGATGGCGATGGGGTGGATGACCTGACCGAAGGTACTGGCGATGATGATGATGATGGTATTCCGGATTTCCTTGACTTCGTTGGCCTTAACCGCAACGTTATTCAGGAAAACCCGCTGCAGCAGAACCAGTTCTTGATGGAGACCGAGCCGGGTCTGCAGCTGTCGCTGGGTGAAGTGGCCTTCCGCGCTAATGGCACCAATACCGGGGTGAATGGTAATGACATTCAAAACCACGGCAATGAGGGGCAGGGTGCGCAAGAGGATGAAGGCTATGAGTATAGCGGCGGTCTGTTTGACTTTAATGTGGAAGACATTCCGGTAGCCGGTCAAAGCGTCAACATTGTGGTGGCTCAGTTTGCGCCTATTCCATCCAATGCGGTCTACCGTAAGCTGATGCCAGCAGGTTGGCAGGACTTTGTCATCAACGAAAACAATCAGGTTCATTCAGCCCTTGGCGCTGAAGGCTTCTGTCCTCCGCCGGGTGATGTGGCTTATCAAGTCGGTTTGACTGAAGGGCATTGGTGTGTTCAGTTGACCATCGAAGACGGTGGCCCGAATGACGCTGATGGTGAGGTGAATCAGGCCATTGATGACCCCGGTGGCGTGGCTCGGAGAACGTCGTTTGATGTGAGTGCTGATAATGATAGTGGGGGTGGGAGTATGGGGTGGACGTTAACCCTGTTGGCTCTTATGACTGGATATCGTTATCGTCGGCGTCAGCAAGAATGGAATAAAAGGTAGTTTGTTCATGAGTAGGTGATTTTGCTACTTAGAGGTAAAATGAGAATGTCAGGCCTCCTTGTTCAATACGAGCAAGGGGGCCTGCTTTTTTAGACTACTTAGACAAAGGAGTTTAGCTATGCGTTGGGATTTCGTGAAAGCAGGGCTATTGAGTTGCAGTCTTTTGGCGCTGGTCGCCTGTGGTGGCGATGATGATCCAGTATTTGAAGAAATTAATGAAGAGCTGGATGTTGATATCGACTATTTCGATGTTGATAACACCTCGCTATTTCCTGGGGAAAAAACCGAAATTAAGTGGGCTTCTGAGGGGGCTGCGCAAAAGTTTGACGTGCATGTCTACGTCAGTGAGGACAGTAGTTTGTCTGACGATGATATTGAAGTTATTGATGAGGTTTGCAGCTTTGAGTCGGATCGCCATTGTGAGGCAGAGGAAGACATCGTGTTTGAATGCCGCTATCAATCGGATAATCACTTTGATTGTAAGGAAGACGGAGAGCGGCTGCGGGAGACAGATCTGACCAGCTTTCTCGATGTGTTGCCGAAATCGGCCTATTTGATTCTTGAGCTGTGCAATGATGGCGACTGCGAGACGGAAGTTGAGAGAATTTCGTTTAATTAGCGCTTGTTTTCACTCCCTTTTTGCCGATGTTCGACTACACTTTGTATGTCAATCGAGTATTAGGGGAGTGCTGATGAAAAGAATGACAAAAATAGCAGTCACAGGTCTGTTAGGTTCAGTATTTAGTAGTGTCGTGTTCGCCGAATCTGGCTGGTTTCTCTCTGCCCAAGTGGGCGCTGTTTCATCTGATGTTGATGAAGGCTATTTTGAGAGAAAGATCGAACGTCAAGGGGCCACTAATGTCGAGGTCGATCTTGATGATTCACGCACCGCCTGGAGCATTGGCGGTGGTTATCGTTTCATGGATAACTGGGCATTCGAAGCTCGCTACCTTGATCTGGGTAACGCCGATTTTTCTTTCAGCGCTAGAGTGGCTGATGAGGCTATTGTTGAAAATGTCGTTTCTAATACAGCTCCCGACAGTGCAGAAGGGGTTACCTTGGGGGTTGTTGGGGCCGTGCCATTGAGCGATATGTTTGGCCTGTACGCACGTGGGGGAATATACCGTTGGGAAGGCGACTGGGATATCGACTTTTCAACGGGTGAATCCGTGAATATTGAAGATGGAGGCAGCGATTTCTATTGGGGGCTCGGCGGCTACGTATCCATCGGGGAGCGTATTCAACTTACTCTTGACTGGGAGCGTATTGATCTTCCTTATGAAACAGACTTGTTGTCCGTTGGTATTTCCTATCAGTTTTAATCTTCTGTAATGTGTCGTCTCGTATAGCCCAATTCACTGGGGCGGCACCACTTTTTCTTTTTTTCATCTTTATAAGGTATACTAGCCCGAAGTATAAGGGGTATATACATACTTTATGGAAAATCTGTTTATCGCAAGGCAACCTATCTATGACGCTTCATTGAACGTCATGGGGTATGAGCTGTTATACCGCAGTGGTGACATGGATCATGCGGTGTTTGAAGACGGCAATCAGGCTTCTTGTGAAACCATCTTAAATTCATTTATGCATATCGGCGTTGACCATTTGGTCGGTAGCTCTTTGGTGTTCGTTAATTTACCAACAGAGTTTATTGTTAATGAGATGCTAACCCCTATGTTTAAAGAGCAGTGCGTGCTCGAGATTTTGGAAGATGTTGAGCCAACAGAAGAGGTTATTGCTGGAATAAAGCGCTTGAAGGCTCATGGGTTTCAAATTGCTTTGGATGATTTCGTCCACAATGACAGTTTAGAACCATTTATCGACTTGGCTGATTACATTAAGGTTGATGTGATTGGCCGAACTGAAGCCGAAATCGCTCAATCTATCGCCCCTTTAAAACGCTCCAAAGCCAAGATTATTGCGGAAAAGGTCGAAACCCAGGAAATGCAATCACTTTGTCTGAAACTAGGATTTGACTATTTCCAGGGATACTTTTTTTGCCGCCCTCAGGTTATTTCGCACAAGCACGTACCATCGAATAAAGCCGTTATTTTATGCCTGATAAATAAGCTTCAAGATCCTCACTTGGATTTTGATGAGCTGGAACGC
>DFOV01000032.1 GCA_002376965.1 Gammaproteobacteria bacterium UBA3532 | reverse complement strand
TAGCGCCGAGTAGCCCAATTGATGAAAGTGCAGCACCACCAGCATCCGCAATGCTCCATCGGTCAGGGTAAAAGCCCAGTAATTACCGGTGATGATCAGGTATTGATGGAGCAAAGAGTTGCTGGGCTGCATGCCGGATTATCCTATGCTTTTGATTCAAGCCGAGCGACTTTGCGCACTAAATCGATAGTGCGATTAACATAGCCCCATTCGTTGTCATACCAGGCATAGACTTTTAGCTGGGTCTCGTTGATCACCATGGTCGAAAGGGCATCGATAATGGCAGAGCGTGGGTCGGTTTTATAGTCGATGGATACCAAGGGGCGAGTTTCATAGCCAAGTATACCTTTGAGGGGGCCTTTGGCTGCTGCCTCAAAGGCTTGGTTAACTTGAGTGGCATCGACAGGCTGATTTAACTCAAATACGGCGTCAACCAGCGAGGCATTGGTCAAAGGAACACGCACGGCATGGCCATTTAAGCGACCTTTTAGTTCTGGGAATATTTCTGTAATCGCGGTTGCCGAGCCGGTGGTGGTTGGGATCAGGCTGCTACCGCAAGAGCGGGTACGGCGTAAGTCTTTATGTGGGGCATCGATAATGCGCTGGGTGTTGGTGATATCATGAATGGTTGTCATTGATCCATGCTTAATGCCAAAGGTTTCGTGCACAACTTTGACAATAGGAGCCAGGCAATTGGTGGTGCAAGAAGCGGCTGTTATCAGGCGGTACCTGTCGGGATCGTAGCAGTCATCATTAATGCCATAGACAATGTTAACCACCTCTGGAGATTTGACCGGAGCAGTGACCACCACACGTTTAACGCCCTGATCGAGGTAGGCCTGCAATAATGCTGGATCGCGCATGACACCTGAGGCTTCGATCACGATATCGCAACCGGACCAGTCGGTTTCATTGAGCGACTGGTTGGCGCTGCACGATAGGTTGTTGCCCTCAATAACAAGCTGATTGCTGTCGGCTGACGCTTCATGATGCCAGCGGCCATGCACCGAGTCGAAGTTCAACAGGTGAGCGAAGGTTGCTGCGTCTCCAGCAGGATCATTTATTTGATGAAACTGAATGTCATCACAATCCCAACCAACACGCAATGCCAGTCGTCCCATACGTCCAAAACCATTAATACCTATTTTTAGCGTCATCGTTTAATCCTGGTAGTGTTTAGCAACAATTGATTGGGTTAGTGCTTTCTGTAGCTGGCGCTAGGCGCTGCTGAGCATCGGCAACAAAAGCACGGTTTTGTTGGAGAGTCAGCTGAAGCAGCTCAACAATCCAGCTAGCGAGCTCGGGGTGGATACGGTAATAAACCCATTTGCCAGCGCGCCGGTCTTGCACCAGCCCTGCGTTGCGCAGCTGAGCGAGGTGGCGAGATATTTTGGGCTGACTGAGTTCCAGTGCACACATCAGCTCGCAAACACAAAGTTCGCCGTTGGCACTCTCGCTATTGGCACTCTCTTTATTGGCACTAAGGAGTAGCAGGCTCTTCAGCCGGGTTTCTTCGGCGAAATGTTTAAACAGTTCTACGGGTGTCATTGGCAAACTGTGCTCATTCGAAAAGGAGAATAGTAAACATATGATATTACATATATATGAAAAATCATATGTATGTGTCGTTGAATGTTGTTCTGTGACAATGTCCCAGTTCCAATATGCAATCAGGTGTTCTTTAGGTTGGCTGAGCTTGTCGAAGCCCTTCGTGTTTACTTGAAAGGAAAATGTGCATCGCACATTAGCCTTTTGGCCGGTTGGATATCCAGTTAAAGGTTTATAGTATCAAACTGTTGTTAATGGCCAAAAGTGGATCAGTTATTTTGGCCATTGACAACAGTTAGGCATTATTTAAAATCCCCCTAACAGAGTAAAAGCACACCCGTAGTCGGCAAGACTGCAAAATAATAAAGCTAGCTAACAGGCGCAATGCCATATCAACATGGATTAATTATGAAAATAAATAAGCTATCTGGACGAATCAAACAATTACTATTAATTCCGACCGTTGTGACGGGGTTATCGGTGTCACAACTATCACATGCAGCAGACGGTGAGATCTTGTGGCCTTTTAATGGGCTTTTAGATGAATCATCTTCCGTCAGCGCAATAGGTCAAGACGGAACCGTCTATTTCAGCACTGAGTACAGCCCGGTTTCCGCATTCACACCACAAGGCAACCTTATTTGGGATTCGGATCTCGGTTCAGGCACGCTGAATACGTCTATCACTCTTGGAGAAGACGGGGGTATTTTTATTGGTACAAACGGCGGGTTTCAAGCTCTTAATGCAGATGGAACAGCTCGTTGGTTTTATAATGGTGGAGGTTTTTTCAGGTATGCATCGTCAGCTCTTTCTAACGATGGTCAGCTTTATGCTTTGGATTGGTTCGGCAATTTAGTGGCCCTTAACGCTGAAACTGGCGATATGCTTTGGCGTCACACACTTTCGAGTTACGACCCTGTGTCACCTGTTATTGGTCATGATGGCACAATATATGTCAACGACTCCGGGCTTGCAGCGCTTTCTCCAGAAGGCGAGTTTCTTTGGCGTAGCCTTGATTCTAGTTCCGGTTACTACGGATTTATTACTACGCCCTCGATCGGAGCAAATAACACTATTTATCTGAATGGGCGTGATTCGCTTTATGCTTTCGCTCCTGACGGGACTCTAGACTGGACGTTCCAGCACGGTGAAAGTTTCGCCACTACCCCTGTCATAAGTGAACAGGGAACTCTCTACTTTTCAACATCAAGCCACCTATTTTCTGTTAGCTCAGAAGGCCAGCTTTTATGGCAGGCCCCTATGCCCTTTGCGTCAAACGGTCAAAACAGTACTCCCCATTTAACAGAGAATGGCTTGATATATGTTACCTCAACGTCTGGCTGGATCGCTGCTTTTGGTACAGATGGCGCTGTCCAGTGGATGAGTTCAGTGCCTGGTGAGCAGCCGCTAGCATCTGCTTTATCTATTGCTGCTGACGGCACGATATATATGACTGGCGGTGGTCAAGGGTATGCAATAGAGAGTTCAGGAGGCCCACTAGCAGGTGTTTGGCCTAAGCTGGGCGCGGATGCGGGTAACACGAATAACCCTTGCTATGGTATTCCCGACACCGATGGTGATAAAACGTGTGACCGCTATGATGCCTTCCCTGACAACCCACAAGAGTGGATGGATACCGATTCGGATGGTATTGGAAATAATGAAGATACTGACGATGACAACGACGGGCACCTTGACGATCTTGATGCTTTCCCGCTTGTCAAAAAGGAACATAGTGATACCGATGGCGATGGCATTGGTGACAACAGCGATCCCGATATAGATAACGACGGAGTCATCAACGAGAATGATCTATTTCCTTTCGATAGCGGTGATTGGTTCGACCTTGATCAGGATGGAATAGGCGACAATAGCGATCCCGACGACGATAATGATAGCATTAACGACGTTGACGACTGCTACCCGTTGTTCAGCGACGTTTCAGATTGCCCCGATATTACACCTGGCACCGATTTATCGTTAGAGCTGGTGCTCAACGACAACCGTACCAACCGACTTCAGCACAAAAACGGCATTTATTATGCCGTTCAGCATTTGGATGCGGGAGTGCACTCGCTTAACCTCTTTACCTTGTCTGACATCACCAACATCTTACCGCGAAGGCTGGATTTACTTTGTAGTGGCTATCCTGGATCAGGTGTAGTCCCGCTTTCGTTAGGGCAAGTTGGTGGCATGTATTGCGACAGTTTTGTGACCAATTCACGATATGAAAAACAAACGGGTTATTTATCGTTGAATATTCCGACTTCAGGCAATTACGTCATTGAATTCAGTTTTGATGACTCCAATGCAATTAATGTTGGGCTGATCCGAGTAACGCAAGCTACGGATTCTGATGCCGACGGTGTTGTTGATTTGTTGGACGACTTTCCAAACAATCCAGATGAAAATACGGATACTGATAACGATGGTTTAGGTAATAACGCTGACCCCGATGACGACAATGATCAAGTCGCGGATGTCAATGATCCTTATCCTGAAGACCCATCTCGCCAGGCTCTTCCTATGGGGACATCAACACCGGATAGCTACGCGCTTTATGACAAAAGTCGAGAAGTTCAATTTCAATTCAATGCGCAGACAGGGACATACGTAGCCTATTATCGCGTCGATGTTGATACTCGGTTTAGTCTAGCTACGGC
>DFOV01000188.1:2360-11905 GCA_002376965.1 Gammaproteobacteria bacterium UBA3532 | reverse complement strand
TCTTGTATCTTCTTTTCAGCCCTTTTTATGCGCTCAAAATCAGATTCGTTCCAATCAGGCAGGTTGAAATGTAATTCAGGTAAGCGCATGCTTAATCCAATACCTGCTTGACTGCCTGATAATCCTCTAGCGCTGGCCGTCTTACGGTGAAACGTATATCAATGCGTCGGTTTTTGCGTAAGGACTCCGCCTCTTCCAAAAGACCTTCAGGGCAAATAGCACTATCTTTAACGTCAGAGCCAGCATTTGAACAAGGGACCGGGCGAGTTTCGGCATACCCGCTCACGGAAAACAGCTTTTTGCCAACATGATTGTTCAGCAAATCCAAACGAGCATTCGCATCCATACTTTCATTCCAGTAATTCCAAACCGATATTGCTCGGAAAGTAGATAGGCCCCAATTTCCCTTAATAGAACGACTTCGAAATGGGACACGGTCGGTATGCCCCTCTACAAATATGGTATCTAAATACCTCCACCTTTCGTCTCTCGTAATGCTTGCAAACAGCACCTTGCCTATATCAAGCGCTATCCGTTGCGATCTGTCATCACTGGATATATCAAAATGTCCCTGCTCAAAGGTCAGTACATCCTCAGGAATTCGCAATACGGTATCGTTGTCGCTGATTTTTACAGGAATACTCATCGCGTTGAGCTCGTGCTCTATTTCCCTCAGCAAATCCTTGCGAACTTGTTCCGCCTTTGCGATTTCTCTAATTGCCTCGTCCCATTGCTCGCTCTTTTGCGTCAATTCCAAAATAAGCGCAACAGCTGCCAACACAAATACAACCAATAAACCGGCCATGATGTCGGAAAAAGAAATCCAGTATGGATTTTCCTCATCCACCTGATGATTGTTATAACGCCCATTTAAAGCTCTCATACGTGGGCCCCGGTATTACGCGCAGGCATTTTTCCATCAATCTCATCCACAACAGTATTAAGCGTATTTACCGCATTCATCATAGCTACGGCGTATGAGTTAGTCTGTTCGTTCCATGTGTTCATACGTGCTACTGTTTGGTCTTTAACACGCTCTCCGTAATCAGAGAGCAAACTAGCAACTTGCGCTTGAACTTCTGCCAAATGCCTCTTCAAAGATTCTGCCAGCTCGTTGAAATGACGGTCAACCGACGACAAGCCATTTTCTGCTTTTGTGGCTGCCTCGTTCAATGTGCGAGAAGCACCTGTAATCTGCTCTCCGGCCTGTCCAAGATCCGAGACAACCAGTTCAAATAATGCTGATACTTCTTTATTCGATTTACTGGCATTTTCGGCCATGGTTAACGCTGCCGACAACTGCTCTCCGAAATTATTAATGGCCGTCTTGAGGTTAGCGGATAGCATACCTAACTGGTTTGCCCCGGCCTTCAGCTCTGTGGAAGTGGCCTGCATGGCAGTTGACGCGCTTTGGTTGCTCGCAGAAAGTTGCTCAAAACGATCAATTACCGTCCGTAACCCAGCCAGTAGTTCTGTGTTCTGCTCCTTCTGCATAGAAAGCACGCTATCAATACCTTCCGTAACACGAACTTGTGATGATTGAAATCCTTTGAGCTGATCATGCAATGTCTCTTGCCGTTCGACTTCTCGCCTCTGCTGTGCTTCCATTTGACCAGATAGCTCCCCTTGAACGGCCTTCAGGGTGGTTGCATTTTGATCGGCAAGAGAAGTCAGCTGAGTTTTAAGGCTGGACATAAAGTCTCCTAAACTAGTATTCAGGGACTCTTGGCGGCGCTTTTCTTGTTCTGCTTGCTCAATTAATTGTTGCTGAACAACGCTGTTTACTTGGCTTAGCACATCCGTATTCTTTTCCATCATGCTATCAATTTGTTGCTCCAGCTTGCCAGCGAACTGATTTAACCCCTCGGCCATGCCGCCAGATGCTACCGAGATTTCCTTTGCCGCTTGCTCCATCATGGCCTTTTGCGAGTCACCCGCCGACCCAATACCTTGGAGAAAGCGCTCAAGCAAAGACTCTAGCGCCTTTTCAGAGCCTGAATGGGCGTTATTCACCAAGCTCTCAATGGCAGGCGCTAAGATGCTATTCAAGCTTTGCGCCATGCTTTCACTAATCGCATCAGAAGCCTGCCTCATCGCTTCTTGCATTTTATGCCCGATCTTTTCATCCAGCTCGGCCAACCGCTCATTGCTCTGGCGCGTAAAATCTTCAATATTGGAAAGGCTTTGCTCAGCTGTGATTCGTGGGTAAAGGTAATCCACCTGGTTCTGAAACGAGCCAATGTCAGCGCGAATCCATCTTTCTAGAATTTTTTCAACGAAGTTAAAAACTAGACTGGTAAATACCCCCCAGACGGATGTCATAAAGGCAATGGAAGCACCGCCAATCATGCCAAAGATACCCTGAGTGAGATCATCAACATTGGCATTATTAGGATCCAGCTCTCCCAGAGGCCCCAACCCCAATTGAAGCCCCGCAAAGGTACCGATAACACCGATGGCTGTGAGAAAACCAGGAACGGCGGCTAGTAAACGGTTTTCTGTTAGCCCTCGAGCAATGGTATGGGTGTTAAAAAAGTGTGCGGCATCCAGCGTGTTACACAACCGCTGCTTTTGCGGTATATGTACCAATGATTCATCAAATTCTCGCCAAAGTTTACCTCTTTCTGTATCGGGATCAGCCGCATTATTAATTTCCCGACGTCGTTCAAGCAATTGCTCATGTGTTAATCCTTTAATCAAAGCGCTGTAATACTTTAGATCGGCTTTCGCGCCGAAGAATTTCCATAGCGAAAACCCGATTGCGATAAAAAGACTAAGGATTAAAAAGGCTATAACCCATGCACTCAAGCCTCCTGGCGAAGTAAAGTCAAACTCTAACAAAAGGGGAAAGTCTGGCCATAGTTTAGATAAACTGTAATCGGTAGTTATCATGATATTTCCTAGTTGTTCGCGAATCAGTGCCGAGATGCCTTAAACCTGCTATCCATTCGGCACTAAATCACTTTATATCCAGTAGCTATTTAAGGCCTATTCCTATGCTCTCTAATAAGCACGCAAAACAGCTAATATTTGAGGGTAGCAGCTGATACCGCATAAAAAAATAAATTGCAGAAAATACTACTCCCCATTGATTTTATTGGCTTTGCGAGGAGTGTTTTTGCAAAAAATGCAATTTTTATAACTCGCATATAATTTATTTAACGCAAGTTTCACTGATCGAGCGACATGCTTTTCGGTCAAACTAGCCAACAGATCCAAGCTATGGATAGGACAGTAAGATCAATGAGAATCAAATAGGAAAAATTACGGAAGACGAATTGAAACAAACCGGATACTAAAGTTTGCAGATGGTTTGTACAGGAGAGAAAAATAAGGGAATTGAGAGGATCCACTACCGCCGAAAGGCTTAAGTAGTGGTAGGCGCGATTGGATTCGAACCAACGACCCCCACCATGTCAAGGTGGTGCTCTAACCAACTGAGCTACGCGCCTGCTGTGAAGCTGGTGCGCATTCTACCAATTCAGAGGTTGAATGCAAGCGTATTTTTCTATTTTTATTGAGATTTTTTTCATCATCTGAAGCAAGGGAAAACACTTCCTTTCCCTTGCTTCTAATTCTGTAACCCATTTTTTAGGCGGCTCTAATTCGGACGGATAATATTGAGAGCTCGCTGGATATGTTCAGCCGCCTCGATACCTCTGTCGGTTAGATAGCCCCCATCTTCTTGTGTAATTAGTCCTTTATGAAATAGGCGTATTGCCGCCTGCTTAATGTTTTCTGGGGCATCGTGGTGAATTTTCAGTCCTTCTTGAATTGAGTTTAAGTTGTATTTTGCCAATATATCGAGTTCATCAGTGTATTCGGTGTTTAACATAGTCATTCTCTTTATATTTTCCATTTTTTCATCGCGTAAATTGCTATTTGCCATCATAGGCGAATTTTTCGTTTGAAAACTTTGATCTGGAACCAAGCTCTGTCATTTCGGGTATTCGCTAGCCTTTTCTTGCCTTAAGCCTCGATGCCTGAATAGCCGCCACGCCCCCCCATCTGTCCCGCGCCATACCGAGTAGTGGAACCCACTGAATTTGCATTGTTCGTCATACTTATAAGCAGCATAGCTAATGATTACCATATCATCTTGCAAACATTGCCACTCAAACTGTCGAAACTCCCAACGGGCAGATGTATTTCCGCTTTGTGAAGCAATCCATTCCATCACGTCTTTCTTGCTGGCAACTTGCCCGTTTGGAGCAATCTCTTCGAACTCTGGGTCGATCAACTCAGCTTTTTGTTCTACCGGCAGGTCAACATCCAACAATGAAAGCTCAAGCATTTTGATTGTTTCGGCTAGCGACATCCTTTCTCCCTGCATGTGCAAAAATTTTTCGGTAACAGGATTATAGGGAACTAACTCATCCCGCAGCCATCAAAGGGCGTTGAAAAAAATCAATTTGTCCCCATTGGTTATCCCAACGCTTAAGCCAATAAAATTAAGCATTAGGTTAAAACTTAAAACTTCCATGTAGGACTATAGACAAGGGTTGCAAAAATGTCGCATCTTCAAAGCAAGTTTGATTCATTGGGCCATTACCTAAATGAACAAATTATTGGTCAACAAAAACTGGTCGAACGATTACTTATCGCCATGCTGGCTGATGGGCATTTACTGGTAGAAGGCGCGCCGGGCCTAGCAAAAACCAGGGCAATTAAGTGCTTGTCGGATTGCATCGAAGGAAATTTTCATCGGGTACAGTTTACCCCAGACTTGCTGCCGTCAGACCTAACCGGAACCGATATTTTCCGCCAACAAACAGGAAATTTTGAGTTTCAAAAAGGGCCACTTTTTCACAACCTTATTTTGGCCGACGAAATCAACCGCTCCCCAGCCAAAGTCCAGTCAGCCTTGTTAGAAGCAATGGCCGAGCGCCAAATTACGGTTGGTAAAACCACCTACCCCTTGTCCGATCTATTCCTTGTTATGGCAACTCAAAACCCGTTAGAGCAAGAAGGAACCTACCCGCTTCCAGAAGCACAGCTCGATCGTTTTTTGCTTCATGTTAATGTCGACTACCCCGATCACGAGTCAGAGCTAAAAATTTTGAGACTGACCCGCTCTGAGTCCCATGCTGCACATCAATCTGCGCTGCCTGATAAGCTCAGTCAAGAAGACATTTTTCAAGCGCGGGAAGAAATTTTGAATATTCACCTTGCTGAAAACCTGGAAGAATATATCGTTTCGCTCATTATGGCGACCCGCAACCCCGGTGCCTATTTGAAAGATCTGTCACGCTGGATTTTGGCTGGCGCCAGCCCTCGCGCAACCATTGCCTTGGAAAAGACCGCACGAGCCCATGCCTGGTTAGCTGGTCGAGATTTTGTTAGTCCTGAAGATATTCATCAAGTGGTGTTTGATGTGTTACGCCATCGCTTGTTCTTAAGTTACGAAGCGTCAGCTGAGAATATCTCTGCAGACCAAATTATTAACCACCTATTAAATGAAGTGGCGGTTAACTGATTCGGAAAAGCCGTGATTATTCGGGAAAGCCGTGATTATTCGGGAAAACAAGATTATTCAGGAAAAGCATGCTTAAGCAGCACCGTACGACCGTAGCCAAATTCACCCCAGGCATCTCGCTATCATTAGCGGATTTGATGTACCTGCAAGGTTGCTCACGAGAATTAGACTGGTTTCAAAACCCGCCTAAGGTTCAACGCAAGCAAGGCGTACATCGTAGTCGATTCAAGGGGCGTGGCATGAGCTTTTCAGAGGTTCGAGCCTATCAGCCTGGTGATGATGTACGCACTATTGACTGGCGTGTCACTGCGCGAACTGGCGAAGCTCATACAAAAGTGTTTACTGAGGAGCGTGAGCGCCCCATTCATGTTCTATTGGATCTGTCTCCAAGCATGTATTTTGGAAGTCAAACCATCCTTAAAGCCAATGCGGCTATTTATGCTGCCGCGATCATTGGTTGGGCAACACTCAAACATCAAGACCGGTTCGGTTGCCTGATAAACTCTGCCAATTCTCACTTCGAGTTTAGGCCCAGCGGCAAAAGCCAGCAGTTGCTATCGATTTTTGAAAAATGCATCCAGACACACACGCATATCACAACCCATTTTAGGGCATCGCATGACAAGCCCACTTCCTGGCAGGATGCTCTTAATCGCTGGCGTCACCTTGTTCGTCCCGGTGGTCTTTCGGTTATTATTTCCGACTTTTATAAGTGGGGAAATGACGCTCAGCAAGCTATCCGCTCTATGACCAATCATAGTGAAATCATGCTGATCAACATCGTTGATCCTCTTGAACTGACCATTCCCTTTGAAGGGGTACTTCCTGTAACTGATGGGAGTGATACTTTCTATGCTCGCTGCAACTCCAATAGCAGCCAACACCTGCTTCAAATGCAAAAGCAACGACTTGATAGTATTGATCAATTTGCGCGACAACAAGGGATTCAACAAAGACAAATTAACACCCGTAAGTTCCAACCTAAAGAAATGATACAACAGCTGAATAAAGCGATTGACAGCTTTTCCACGGAGGCACTGTATGTTGGAGGCGCTGTAGTATGAATGAGACCTTAGAGCTTGCACCGTTAGATTATGCCCAGCCTATCAGTTGGTGGCCGCTTGCACCCGGTTGGTGGCTGGTAATCATTTTCCTACTAGCAGCGATGATATCGCTTTGCCATTGGCTGCTGAAACGAAAACGGGCAAATGCTTTTCGCAAACAGGCCTTAGCCGAACTTAAAAATATTAGCTGTCTTGAACCATCTCATGCACAGCTGACTGAAGTTAATGCACTGCTTAAACGCGTCGCCGTTACACTTTATCCTCGTTCGATTGCCAGTATTAAGTACGGCAATGATTGGCTTACTTGGCTGGACAGAACTGGCAACACCAAGGGATTTACCCAAGGCGAGGGGCAGGTATTGAAACATGGTCTTTATCAGGCAAAGGTATCGTACAACCAACGAGCCCTCATCACACTTGTTGAGCGTTGGATCAAGCAGGTTAAGTATTATCCAAGTGAGGAGCGGCAGCATGCTTGAATTTGCTTGGTGGTGGATGATATTTGCTCTACCCTTACCGCTGCTGTTGCTTATCAGCAAAAAGCAAACTGCGCAAAAAGAAAGCACTACTCAGGCGATTCGCGTGCCCTACTTTGCAATTTGGACATCCGATGCAAATGCTGCCCCTGCTCCAACAAAGCGCAGCACCCGGTTGGCTATTTGGCTTTTATGGCTACTTGTTATTGTTGCAGCAACGCGCCCTCAGTGGGTTGGTGACCCCATAGAGCTCCCTGCGAGTGGACGCAGTATCATGCTTGCGGTTGATATTTCTGAAAGCATGACGGAGCAAGATTTAAAAGTGAATGGACGTGAGGTGGATCGTCTGAGCGTGGTCAAACACGTTTTGGAACAGTTCATCGAAGGTCGCACAGGCGATCGCCTTGGCCTAATTCTTTTTGGTACCCAAGCATATCTGCAAACACCATTATCCTTTGATTTGGAAACGCTAAATGTAATGCTAACAGAAGCAGAAATCGGGTTAGCCGGACCTAATACAGCCATGGGCGATGCCATCGGCCTCGCTATAAAGCGATTACAAAGCCAGCCTGAAGACCAGCGCACTCTTATCTTACTGACCGACGGACAAGACACCGCCAGCCGAGTCAACCCACTTAAAGCAGCAGAGCTTGCCCAGTCTGCCAATGTAAAAATATACACCATAGGCGTCGGAGCGGATATTGCTTATCGGCGAACAATGTTTGGCACTATGCAGGTTAATCCATCGCGGGATTTGGATGAAAAAACACTCAAAGGCATTGCCGATAAAACCGGGGGAGACTATTTTCGCGCGCGGAGTACAGATGAGCTCGAAGCAGTCTATCAAGCCATAGACAAGCTTGAGCCAGTCGAGGTTGAAAAGAAGACCTATCGACCCACTTCCGATCTGTTTTATTGGCCGCTAGCGTTCTTTATTATTTTGTGGCTTGCACGTCATAGCCCTTGGCGATCTGTTATGAGGAAACGCTCAGCGCTAAGTCAAAGCGAGGTGAGTAACAATGCTGGCTGATTTTGAATTTTTGCGCCCGATATGGCTACTATTACTACCAGTGGCGTGGCTTATTCTATGGCATGCAAAAGATCGAATATACAGTGACAACCAGTGGCAAAGCCTTTTCTCTGCTGAGTTGCTAACATTCTTGAGCGGCTCAGCACATAGAACCTCCAAAGAAAAATTCAAAACATGGTACGGCTTGTTGCTAGCTACGCTTGTGATTATCGCATTAAGTGGCCCAAGTTTTCAGAAAAGAGAGCTGCCTGTTTTTGAACGTGACGATGCCACAGTACTGATTGCAGATATGTCACTGTCTATGCTGGCCCAAGATACCTCGCCAAACCGCTTAACCAAGGCCAAGCAAAAGCTCCAAGACATCCTAAACCATTACACAGAAGGGCAAAAAGCGCTGATTGCCTTTAGTGGTGATGCGCACATAATTAGCCCCTTAACTAATGACAATAAAACCATTGCAAACCTGCTCAAACCACTAAAGCCGGAGTTGATGCCCTCCAAAGGGAGCAGGCTCGATATTGCAATCGATAAGGCTATTCAGCTGCTATCGAATGCAGACTTACGCACAGGCAAAATTATTGCTGTGGTGGACGATATTCCAATGCAACGCATTTCAGCTATCAATGCCAGCCTCCACAATACAAATATCGGTCTTTTGCTACTGCGTGTTGGTACAGAACAAGGCGCTCCTATCCCCCACCCCGATGGTGGCTTTATCGAAGTCAACGGTCAGTCGTTTATTGCCAAAAGCCAGTGGCAGTCTTTTCAAGAACTGGGACGCTTATCGAATGTTTGGTACGCCAACGCACAGTTAGGCCTTGATGACAGCGAAGGGTTTATGCAACTGAACCTGAATGAAACCTTCAGCCAAGCAAAAGAAATGAGCGCTACTGAACAATCTCTGGATGCTGGTCCTTACTTACTGTTACTCTGCATTCCACTATTTTTACTAATTCATAGACGCCATTTTTACCTTGGAATTATTGGCTTGATGCCTTTCACTTTTCCAACCCCGTCTCAAGCTGGTATATGGCAAGAGCTGTGGCAAACACCTGATCAACAAGCGTATACCAAATACAAGGATGGAGACAAAACATCCGCGGCTAACCAGTTTGAAGATCCCATGTGGCAAGGTATAGCTTCCTATGAAGCAGGAAATTATGAACAAGCTATCGAAGCCTTTTCAAAATTAGACACTCCTGAAGCCCTATATAACAAAGCCAATGCGTTAGCGAAGCAAGGAGAGTTGTCCGAGGCTTTAGAGGCATATGCAGATGTGCTCAATAAGCAACCCAGCCACAGTAAGGCCAAAAAGAACAAAGCCATGATAGAAGAGCTATTGTCAAAGCAACAAGAACAGCAGCAAGACGGACAGCAACAGCAAGACGGACAGCAACAGCAAGACGGACAGCAACAGCAAGACGGACAACAACAGCAAGACGGCCAGCAACAGCAAGACGGACAACAACAGCAAGACGGACAACAACAGCAAAACGGAC
>DFOV01000188.1:0-1972 GCA_002376965.1 Gammaproteobacteria bacterium UBA3532 | reverse complement strand
CAGCAAAACGGACAACAACAGCAAGACGGCCAACAACAGCAAGACGGCCAACAACAGCAAGACGGCCAACAACAGCAAAGTGGCCAGCAACAGCAAAATGGCCAGCAACAGAACGGCAGTCAAAGCACGAATGGAAAACAAGGAAGCGACGAAAAAGAAAACGAAGACAGTGAACAGCCGAATCAATCTGCTATTGGAAAAGACGAGCAAATCGATCAGTTAGCGTCTGAAGAAAATTCAGAAGAGAAAGATGAAGATAACACTGAACAGAAAATGGTAGCTCACGAGGCTCAACCTCAAGATGCAACAAGCCAGACTACTCAACAGCCTCAATCAATCCAGCAAGAAAATATTTCAGCCGAGGAACAAAACCTGCAGCAATGGCTGCGCCAGATCCCAGACGATCCATCTGGGCTGATTAAAGAAAAAATGCGACGTCAATATATGCGCCAGCAGCGGCGAGCGAAGGAGAAGGAACAACAATGGTGGTAAAAAAACTCATTACGTTTTTTGTATTATCAATCGTAAGTCTCAGTGTTTTTGGCGCTAACCTGACCTTAACCCCCGATCGCCACTCCATGATTGAGGGGGAAACGCTTCGATTATCGCTGGTTCTAGAAGCCCAACGCTCAACCAATGATTCACCGGACTTTTCTCCATTACATAGAGACTTTAATATCTTAGGTCAGAACCAGTCATCTCAGACCAGCATAATTAATGGTAAACGCAGTGATAAAGTGATCTGGACTATTGAGGTAAGCCCCAAATCGACAGGCCCTATAACAATTCCATCTCTCCAGGTAGGCCCGTACTCTAGTAAGCCGGTAACAATAAGCGTGGCAACACAGCCAAAAAACTGGGGCAAACAAGGTAGCCCCACCTGGGTGGAAGTGGTAGCTGATACAACAGATGTTTATGAGCAGCAACAAGTCATGTTAACGATTCGAGCTCATCAGTCGAAACAAATTCGTGATCACCAAATAGATGACCTTAATATTACGGGCGCCAAGGTGTATGCAGTTAACAATGGTAATCAGTTTGAAGCACGTATTCATGGTACACGCTATTTTGTGTACGAAAAGAAGTACATTGTTTTCCCTGAATCGCCGGGCACGATCACCATTCCCAGTATTGCTTTTCAAAGTGAAGAGATTATAGGACGCGGCAGCCGCAATAGCTTTATGTTCAATCGCTATCAGACCAAACGTACCGTTGTTCGCTCGGAGCCGCTGGAAATTGAGGTTAAGCCCAAGCCTGCTTTTGTAAAAGGCTGGTGGTTACCAGCCAAAAACGTATCACTCAGAAGCGCGTCACTTCAGCCCCAATACAATGTTGGCGACTCTATTAATGTAACCATATATCTTGAGGCGCTGGGTGTCGATGAAACACAGTTACCTCACCTTGATTTCGACTTGCCTGATAGCTTTAAACAATATCCAGCTACGCCACAAACCAAAACCCAGCTGGCTGAAGAAGGCCTTCGAGCAACATTGGAACGCAAGATTGTTGTCGTTCCAACTGAGCCAGGGGAATTCACTATCCCCTCTTTAACCCTGACATGGTGGAACACCAGTGATAACAAAATTGAAGTCGCCAAAACCCAACCTATCCGCCTTACCGTAAAAGGCACGGCGAAGGCCAGCCAACCATCCCAATCGACTCAAACCGGAGCAACCACTCCCAACCAGTTACCACAGCTATCTCAAAAGGAAGAAGCTGGTACCTCAGATCAGGCTCAAGTCAATGACAGTCAGGGAACGATTTGGATGTGGTGCAGCTTGGCACTGGCTTTTTTATGGGTCTCGACTCTGGTTTGGGGGCTTTACCGAAAACCGGCACAGAACATTGATGCCCCTGAAACAGCACGGAAAATCAATATTAACACTTATGACAAACCTATCCAAAAGGCTGTCGAAACAAACAACCTTTTGGCCTTCAGGCAGTTGATAATCCCATGGCTTAACCAACATCA
>DFOV01000409.1 GCA_002376965.1 Gammaproteobacteria bacterium UBA3532 | reverse complement strand
ATCAACCACTTAATCCGGATACCCCTTCTTTTTCACTCATTGCTGTAGTCTGAGCATCAACCGCAAGCTGATTACCAATGTAGCTATTGAGCTCACTGATTAAGACATGGCGAGCTGTTTGACCACTATAGCTCACAGTACTTGTACCATCGCGTTCGAAACTATAAGTAGTTAGCGCTACAGGCGGCTCATTTCCACCGCTGCCGTTACTTTGTCCTGTACCGTTACTTTCTGGGGTGCCATCATCACTGCCACCTCCACCACCACAGGCAGCCACACCAAACAAAGCCAATAATATTGCCGACGTCATGATCGATTTTTTCAACATGCCAAACACCTTCTTTAACAGTAGCAAATTCTTAATAATAAGATTGATTCGCATTATACACATTCATTAATGCGAATCAATCTTATTATTATTTTATCTCTTAATATTGATACTTATAAATTGACCAGCAAGCGCTGACCTCGTACCATAACCAGCCAGACAGTAAATGCTAACTATTCTTATTTAAGGGCTTGTTAGAAGGGCTTGATATAACACAATGATGAAAGCGAATCTCATTTTAACCAGCGCACTCATTTTGACCAGCGCACTAACGCTAGCAATATTTGCCGGTAGCGCCCAAGCAACCAAGCTTGATGACGTCATGGCTGAGAGCGAACGAAAAATCAACCAAAGCGCCGGTTCACAGCGCCGCATTGACAATATTTCGCAACAAACACAAGAACAGCTTGATGAGTACTTGGCATTGTTAAAACAGATAGAGTCGCTGGAAGCGTACAACGCTCAACTTGAGGTTCAACTAGCTCACCAACAGAAAACCCTGAGCGATTTCGATACATCGATCCAGCAAGTAACGGATATTGAGAGACAGATGCTGCCCTTACTATCCAAAATGGTTAACGAGCTAAAACACTTTATCGAGCTGGATAAGCCTTTTCACCAAGGTGAGCGCACCAAGCGCGTGTTACAGCTTGAACAGGCGCTACAAGCCTCCGATATAGACATTGCCGAAAAATTTCGCCAGGTGATCGAGGCTTACCAAATTGAAAACGAATACGGACGCAAGATCGATAGCTATACCGATATTATTGAGGTAGGTGATCAAGCTCTCGAGGTCAATATATTACGCGTTGGACGCATTGCACTGGTAGCACAGTCGCTCGATGGCCACTACTCTGCATTCTGGAATGACCCACTTCGACAATGGCAGCTATTGGATGATGCGACCTATCGTCATAGCATCAAAGAAGGCATCAAAATGGCTAACAAACAAGCGCCCGTTCAATTACTTCGACTTCCCATTCAGAAAAGCGCGGAGGTTCAGTGATGCGTAAGACCTTCTTGCTGATGTTGCTATTGAATATAACCACGCTACCTGGTGTTGCTTTCAGCAGCCAAGACAAGCCAATGTCACTGCAGCAGCTATATCAAAACGTTAAACAATCTCGCCAGCAAACAGCCAAGCACGACAAGAAACGCGAAGCCGCTTTTCTTGCGGAAAAGTCAAAACAGGTACAGTTGCTTAAAGAGGCGAAAGCCCGATTGACTGCACTCGAAAAACAAAGTGCCATCCTTGAGAACCAATTTCGAGAAAACGAGATACAAATCCAGCAAAAACGCGAACAGCGTGATAAACGCCTCGGAGCCCTCAAAGAGCTGTTCGGCCACATGACATCTGCAGCTGGCGATATGCAGTCACGCTTTCAACATGCAATTACCCAAGTAGAATTTCCCCAGCGCGTAGCCTTTTTGAGTGGTCTTGTCGCCAAAATGAGCCATGACACTCAGTTGCCAAGCATGCAGGAAATCGAACAATTCTGGCTGGAAATGCTGAGAGAAATGGTAGCTTCAGCCTCAGTCAGTCAATTTACTGCTCGTGTTGGCACTCGGGCCGACGTACCTGTTGTGCGAATCGGCCTATTCAACCTGCTAGCCGAAGGAAAGTATCTGAGTTATGACGGTGACAGTTTTGACGGTGAATCAGGGCGTCTATCGGTGCTACCTCGCCAACCTGAAGGTGCATACAGCTCTGCACTGGCGCTGCAGTCGTCAACCGAGATTCAGCCAATACTTATCGACCCTACCGGGGCTGCAGGAGGCGGCTATCTCAAAGCACTCATCAACACCCCTACCCTGCTCGAACGCTGGCACCAAGGTAACCTGGTAGGGCTAATTATTACCATCGTTGGCGGATTTGGCTTGCTAACAGCTCTCTGGCGCTTATTGGCGTTGCAGCTGATTGGAGCCAAGGTGTCACGCCAACTAAAAGACAAAACGGCCAAAACCAACAACCCACTAGGGAGAATTATTAACGTAGCAGAGCAGCATCCAGACATGGATACCGACAACCTGGAACTGAAACTTGGCGAAGCCATTGTCAAAGAAAGACCAGCTATCGAAATAGGCTTACCACTGCTCAAGATTATCGCCATGATATCCCCCCTGTTAGGTCTGCTTGGCACCGTAACAGGTATGATCATCGTATTCCAATCTATCACGCTGTTTGGTGCTGGCGATCCCAAAACCATGGCAGGAGGGATCTCCAGTGCACTAGTAACCACAGTACTCGGCTTACTGGTAGCCATCCCTATGTTGTTGATTCATAGCACCCTACAAGCCAAATCGCGACGAATACTACATATTCTCGAAGAGCAGAGCTTAGGGATAATAGCCGCCAGAACTGGGCGCTAGAGATAGACCATGCAACACATCCTGTTTCAACTTGAGCAGTTTGTCGAGCTTGGCGGCCCAGTTTTATGGTTGATCGCTTGCTCGGCGCTATTCCTCTGGGGCTTAATTTTTGAACGTGTCATTTTTCTGCACTGGGTATTTCCCAAGCAAGCACAAAAGGAAGAGCAAGATTGGGAAAACCGTGTTTCTAAGCAAAGGCAAACATTCTCCCACTGGAACTTCGAGGTAACGCGGCTGATGCTCATTTCGCGCTACACCGACGAAATTTCGCACAATATGGCACTGATTAAAACTATGATAGCTATTTGCCCATTGCTCGGTCTACTTGGCACCGTCACCGGTATGATTGACGTATTTACCATCTTGTCACTGACCGGCGGTAGCGACGCAAAATCGATGGCCGCTGGAGTATCGCGAGCCACCATCCCCACCATGGCAGGCATGGTGGTGGCGTTGTCTGGAATATTTGCCAACATTTATTTAAAGCGGATCGCAGACCGTGAGTCTGAATTATTTGAAGAGCGCCTTCCCCTTGAGCGCCCCCAAAAGGAGCGACTGTGAGAAAATCTTCGTTGATATCTAAAGCCACTAGCGATGATGACAATGTCATCGATTTAACACCGATGCTCGACGTTGTTTTTATCATGCTGATCTTTTTTATTGTTACGGCTTCATTCATCAAAGAATCAGGGATTGATGTATCAAGACCGCAGGCAAATACCGCCGAGCGTAAGGATAACACGACAGTTGTTGTCGCCATTAACGATGACAACAGTATATGGATAGACAAGCGACGGGTTGATATTCGAGCTGTACGCGCCAACATTGAGCGACTGCATGCCGAAAGCCCTGAGGGAGGCCTGGTGATCCAAGCCGACGAGCTAAGCTCGATGAAGACCTTCACAGCTGTACTCGATGCGGCTCGCGAAGTAGTGCCCCATGATAAAATCTCGCTGGCAACCACGGCTGTCGACTAGCGCATGAACTATCCGCTCCGCATCCTATTGGCCACTCCTTTGGCATTGGCAACCACCTTTGGCTTGTTCTTTATCATGGCCAGCCTGCTCGACGCAGCCGACAAACCAGTCAAATCCAGGCATGTCGTAGCAATGCCGGATATTTTGATGCCAGAAAAGCACATAGAAACCCGACGAAAACAGCAATTGCCTCCCAAGCCTGAAATCGATAGAACACCACCTCCAGCGGTTCCACCGCTGGCTGTCCGGCAAACTGCCAGCCAGCCGACACAACCTCTGCAACTTGATATTCCAAAATGGGATGGCCCTGGCGTTAAGGTTGCGATGGGCTCTGGGCTAAAAGCAACTGACGGCGAATATTTACCCGTGGTGAAAGTGGCACCGAGTTACCCTCGAAATGCGATTCGCCGCGGTATCGAAGGCTATGTCATTTTGGAGTATGTCGTCCTTCCCGATGGTAGTGTAACGGATATTCGTGTTGTCGAAGCCTCCCCGCCTAATGTTTTTGACGCCGCCGCTATTCGATCTGCGAAACGCTATAAGTACAAACCACGGGTTGAAAATGGTCAGGCAATTCGAGTCGAAGGCGTACAAACAAAAATTGTATTTAAGCTGGAGTAGCCCATGAAGTATTGGCTTGCACTGCTCGCTTTGCTATGGAGCCAGATAGGATTGGCGTCTGGAACCATCGACGCCCGCACCTTCGATCTGCTAATGAAATCCCAGGAACTGGTTCAACAAAACCAGTTTGACCAGGCAATCACTACGCTGGAAAAAGTAAAAGCGAAAAAGAACCTATCCAGCTATGCGCGCGCGCAGATGTGGAATTACTTTGCTTACGCCTATGTGAGTAAAGAATCTTTTTCTAATGCCAAAGACGCCTACCAATCACTGCTGGAAGAAGCTGATGCCCCAGAAGCTTTAAAGGCCAACGCTATTCATGGCCTGAGCCAGCTATGCTTTCAACTGGCCGACTACGACTGCAGCATTCGCTATGCTCAACAGGTGCTGACGCATAACCCACAAGACATAGCGATACTTATGCTGCTAACCCAAAGCTACTATCAAAAGCAGAACTATCCAAAGGCTTTGGACTACATTACCAG
>DFOV01000272.1 GCA_002376965.1 Gammaproteobacteria bacterium UBA3532 | reverse complement strand
GGTAGAGCGCGTTGGGGCTTTGGGCTTTGGTGGGTTGGCCGCTGGCGGATATTTGCCAAGCTTGTTTGTTTTGAACAAGGTAGAGGGCGATGCGTTGTTGATTGAGCAGGTTGATAAAGTCGGCGTCGGATGCAAAGCCGAGTGAGAAGCCTTTTTTGGCAGCTTTGGGCGCAGGTTGGCTTGGCTCGGCTGGGGGCTTAGGGAGCTTGGGTTGAGGCTGAGACTGAGGTTGAGGCTTGGTTTTTGGTTCTGGCTTGGGTTGAGTCAATTGAGTGATCTGCTGTTGGATCTGGGCCAGTTTGTGCCCTTGTTGGTTGACTTGGCGTTGCAGCGCCTGCAACTCGCTATGTTCTTGCTTTAGTTGTTGGGCGCTTTGATTCAAGCGTTGCTGGCTTTGGTTCAGTTGCTGTTGCCAATGCTGTTTTTGCTGTTGCCAATGTTGCTTTTGCTGCTGTTGGGCCGCTTGGATTGCTTGTAGTTGCTGCTTGAGTTGAGCGACTTGCGCTTGGTAGCTTTCGATTTGGTGTTGGAGCATGGCCTCAGATATGGCTTGGGGGGCTGGGGTTGTTGTCGATGGTGGTGGCAGGCTTTGAACCAGGGCGAAGATAATCATTAAACAGAAGCCAAGGATCGACAAAAAACGCATGATGTCGGTTTGCAGCGCTTCGGTATCGTCGCTGGCCATTGCGTGGGCGTAGCGTGGTCTCATTGGCTTTGCTCCTCTGTAGTTGGTGCGGGAGCTGTTGCGTAGTGCTCCTGACTGGTACTGGCTGAGACGGGCATGGTCGCTGGCTGCTGGGCCAGCAACTGTTCGATGCGTTTTAGCTGGTCCGTGATTTGGGAGTATGGGCTTTCGAACTGGTTTTGGTAGAAGGTGTTGAGTTGGCGGCCGACCATTTGGCTTTTCAGCAAGCGCATCAAATAGCCCCCCACACCACCAACGATAGTGGTGGACAGTGATAGCAGCACGCCGCCATCGATCAATCGTTGCAAAATGGTAAACGCGCCCATTGATGCGGCTGATTCGGCATCAAGCCCGCCGAGTGCCTGGAGCAGGGCGCTGCGCATGCCAATTGCTGTCCATATTACTCCAACACCAAAAAACAACGAGGTATGCACATCCACCCATTGCTCATAACGCTGAACGGCATTGGCATCGCTAGGGATTTTTCCCAGAGCCTGCTTTAGCTGGATGATGGCGTGCAGATAGGCGACGGCGATCAGGCTAAAGGGAATCAACGACAGGCGCAGGTTGTTGTAGACCCAGTACCACAGGCTGAGCAACGGCGAGTCTACCGGGGCGGTAAAGACCAGCCAGCCGGATAAGCTGGCGATGTATCCGCCGATGGCGGCCAGGGTTGCTGCACAGATGGCACCTAACGCCATGCCTTTGAGCATATTGGTAATTGGGGTTGTCATTGGCCTCTCCTTTTTTAAATTCGTTCCGCCAGAATGCTTTGTCTAGCCAGCGTGTTGGGTCATTCACTACGGTTTCATCAATCAGACGGAGAAACCGGGCATTTAAAAAATCACAAAAAAATTTTTAAGAAATAGATTCCCTCCGTCTCATCGATGTAACAGCGCCGATGCACCCTTTTTGTCGTCGCGTTATGTGTTTTCAACAGAGATATTTTTTCTTCGAATTTGGTACAAGGAGCAAAATAATGAAAGGTACATTACTCGCGATCTCTTTAGGATGTGCGCTGCTCAGCCCAACGGCTTTTGCCAGCTCACCTAAAATAGATTTATTTCCGACGACCGTGCTCAATGACCTGCAGTCGTCGGTGGCGGCGACCAAGGCCATGGATGAGCAGTTGGCTGATGTCATTAATGGTATGGATATGGCCCACCAGACCTATAAGCAAAGTCAGTGTGAGGGCAATGTGGGTGATAGTGGTTGTGCGGCATTGAAAAAGCAGATCCAACAAAAATATCTGGAAATGCTGGATGTCATTGATCAGGTGTTGCCTGAAGTGAAAAACTCGATGGCGCAGACCCACAAGAGCCTGGGACATCGTTTGAGCAATCAGGTTGGGCGGCAAATGACGCCGATGGATGTGCAAAATATGTTGACCGGAAAGGGCAGCACTATCGACAAAATCAACCAGGCCATCAAAGGCAATGTGAAATCACGCGGGTTGTCAAAACGCTTTCAGAAGTACTACGAATTGGTTAGCAGCAACGGACGCGGCGAGCATTTGGCCATTGCAGCGGCCAGCCTATTTATGGAAACCGATGAGTCGCTATCGTTAATCACCCAAATTCAATCTGAAATTGCCAGCGCCAAGGTTCAGGCCCAGCTGGATATCACCATGGGCGAGCTTAGCGACGAGATGTTTGCCACGGTGGATGGGGTGAAAACGCTGCTATACGGCGAAGAAGAGGCTGCAGCCCTGCCGGATACCGCTCCGATCATGCCAGAGTCTGATGAACAAGCTGATCCCTGGTTAATGTAAGTTATTCAATCGCACAAGGAATAGAGGAAAGATCATGAACAAATTACTGGTGAAAGTATTGGTATTAGGCTGCGCAATGTTGCTAAGCGCTTGTGGCAGCACCCCGACAAAATCGATTAGCTGTCATTCTCCAACCAGCAAACGCCTGAATGATGCGGTATTGCAATCACAAAATACCCTAAGCCAGTCGGCTTGCGCCGGATATGTCGACAGCCATTTTGATGCGCTATTAACCATTGCCGAAGGCGCTCCGGGTCAGACCAACAACGCTACCTTGCGTGACTATTTGCAGTGGTTGGTTGATCAGGGCTTGATGTACGAAAAAGAAGCCAAAACGCGTTACAACAGCTACTTCAACCCGCGCTATGTGTCGTTGCCGGAAACGCAAAGTGTTTGCAACACCGAGCGCTCATTAGATGACCTGGTGCTCAATATGGATCGTGAAACCAAGCAAAAAGAGCGAGGTTTGCAGCGGGTGTTGGGAGACAATGCCGCGTACTTCCGAGCGATCCGCAACCGCGACAACACGTTGTTGCTGATGTCGGCAGCGATTCAGGCCTGCGGTGCTTGATGGTGATGAGTCTGCGCGGGATTTTGACTAACAGTGGTGTTTTCATTAAAACAAGGTCAAAATACGCGCAGACTCTTATTAAAAGGACGGCAGTGCATGGCAAGGTGGCGTAAGCAAAGCGCATTGATGCGGGTATGGATGGCCGTTTTATTGTCATGCGGTTTATTGCTATACGATGGTTTGCTAGCGACCACGGCAGAGGCGGCACCATCTGAAGGGAGGATTGCCCTGGTGGTCGGCAACGCGGCCTATCGCCATCTTCCTGGCCTGCCCAATGCCTATAATGATGCGGTTGACGTTAGTAATCAGCTGCGCCAATTGAGCTTTGATGTGGTGGCCCTCCTAGATGCCAATCACAGCCAGATGACCCAAGGGATCAATCGCCTGATGGATAAAGTAGCCCATGCTGCTGATGGCGAGCGCGAAGTGGTGGTGCTGTTTTATTACGCAGGCCACGGTATGCAGGTTGAAGGTAGTAATTACTTACTACCAACAGACTTCAAGATAAATAAAGAACCCATCGATCAGCAAGCCATTAATCTGGCTAAGCTCAATATTCAAATCAAACTACTGGCCGATGTTATCCGCTTTAGCATCATCATTCTTGATGCGTGCCGAGATAATCCATTGAATATCAAAGGCGGCGAAGGGTGGGCTAAGGTGCAAAATCCGCTGTTGCCGCGCCGTCGCAATGATAATAAAGCAACGGGAACCCTTTATTTATTCGGAACCGCGCCAGGGGCGGTGGCTGAAGATGGGCAGGGCCGCAATGGCTTGTTCACCACCCACTTGCTGGCACAGATGGCCGAGCCAGATCTATCGCTGATCGAACTCTATAAAAACGTTGCGGCCAATGTTAGCCAAGCCAGTATGGGTAAGCAGGTGCCATTTCAGGGCGGGGCTTTTAGTGGGGAGTTCTGCTTTGCCGAAGAGAATGGTTGTGGTCGCAGCCAGCATATTCCATGGTGGCTGATGGCGTTGGTCGGATTGAGCGCTAGTTGTTTGTTGGCGCTGAGCTGGCAATATGTTCGCTATCGGCGGCGCACGCGTTGGGTTGAGGGGATTGATATCCGTAAAATGTTGGCAGACGATCGAGATGCGCTAAAGCAGCTGATCGCTACCAGCAAGTTTGCCAAAGGCCAGGTGCGGGGCTATTTAAAAGATTTGCATTCCCAACGCTTATTGCGTTTGCTGGATGATGGCGACACAGTGTTGATTGGGCGCAACGCGGCGCAAGTGGATATCGTGATTGATCGTCCGCAGGTGAGTGGCTGTCATCTGCAAATGGGATGGGACAGCGAAAAGGGTAAGATGTGGCTGCAGGATCAGGGGTCGACCAATGGCACCTGGTTTGGTCCGAAGCAGCGCGTTTCGGCGGATAAACGCGTATATATTGAGTCGGGTCGGGTGTTTTATCTGGCCGATCAGGGTTCACCGTTGGTTTTTATTGCGCACATAGAATGACAGCGATTAAGCCAGGGTTCACTGCTCGATGGCTAAGCTAAAAGTCGATGTTCTGATTGAGTGGCAGGGAGTTTCTGCAGCAAACATCCGCCGCATGGACGCGGCGGTTGAGCCATCAGGGATGATTTCACGGCGGTTTGCGCAAGAAATTTCCTGCCACTCAATCAGAACATCGACTTTTTCTGGAGGGGGCGTTTTTTTAAGAAACAGATTTTCTCCGTCTAGATATTCATGGACTAACCCTAGTTGTTTATGTACTAAACCTAGTTATTTATGTACTAACCCAAGAACGAACTTATGACCAACTATCAGCGTTACATGCTCATTCCTATCTATCGCCTTGTGGTGATGGTGGTGTTGCCATTGCTAGCGGGGCAAAGCGCCTATGCAGAAAATCGCGCTTTGCTGATTGGGGTGGGGGAATATCAATCTGGCATACGCTCACTGCCGGGGATTCCTGCTGATCTGAACAACATGCGCCGAGCCGCCGCGCTTATGGGTTATCGGAAAGACCAGATCAAAGTGCTGGAGAATGATGCGGCTACTTATGATGGCATTCGTCAGGCGATACATTCCCATCTGGTTCAAGGGGTGACGGCTGAGGATCGGGTATTATTCTATTTCAGCGGTCATGGCAGCTATGTCAAAGATCAAAATGGCGACGAAGCCGATGGCGTTGATGAAGCGTTGGTGCCTTATGATGCTTCGGTGCTCTATCCCGATTCTGTCCCTCAACAACAAGCCTTTGTCATAGACGACGAGTTGAACCAGTGGCTAAGCCAAATCCCGAGCCAGCAGCTGATGGTGTTAATTGATGCCTGTCACAGTGGTTCGGCAACACGCAATGTGAAGCAGCATGTCATCGATGGCGTGGCATATGTTGCAAAATTTCACGATTATCCTGGCATGGCCAAGCCAGAACGATTTAACGATACGCGAGAAGTGACGCCATTTAGCGCCTTGGATCAACAGCAGAGCGCGCGCTGGGTTGGCCTAAGTGCCTCCGCCGATCATGAAGATGCTCAAGCCACGGTTCAGGGCTCGTTTTTTACCCGCGGGTTGCTGGCCCATCTGGAACAGCAATCACAACGCCAGTCCAGCGTGACCCC
>DFOV01000101.1 GCA_002376965.1 Gammaproteobacteria bacterium UBA3532 | reverse complement strand
GCTGTTAAGTGCCGTCCCTTTTACTCCGGTTCCAGGAGCGCGATTATTGTGCCGCGATCAGGATAAGCCTGCACTCATCGACGGATTGATCGACTTTATCAACGAGCATATAACGGGCATTTCTTCTTGGCATGGCTTGTTTTGTGATGAAGACTTAGCCAAGCGGTGTCAGGACCAAGGCTTGATGATACGCCACACGGTACAGTTCCAGTGGTTTAACCGTGGGTATGCCTGCTTCGATGATTTTTTAGCAACGCTGACTTCACGCAAGCGCAAATCACTACGCAAAGAGCGCCAAAAAGTAACGGCCAGCGGGGTGACTTGCCGTTTTATTGAAGGCGATGAAATTACCGATATTCAATTGCGGCGCTTTTATTATTTTTACCAATCAACCTACATGGTGCGTGGCCAGCAAGGTTACTTAACCTTTGACTTTTTTAGTCAGCTGGTTAGAACCATGCCAGAGAACGTGTTGTTTCTATTTTGTTATCAACACGGTGAAGCTATTGCTGGGGCATTTTTTCTTAAAGATGCGCAAGGGCTGTATGGGCGTTATTGGGGCGCACTGGCTCAGATTCCGTCTTTGCATTTTGAAGCATGCTATTACCAAGGCATTGATTATTGCATTCAGCACAACATTCCCTATTTCAACCCCGGAACCCAGGGTGAGCATAAACTGATTAGAGGTTTCGAACCACGCCTCACCCACTCGGTGCACTGGATTGCCGATGCCCGTTTTCGGCCTGCCATTGCTAACTTTTGTCAGCAAGAGTCAGAGCAGCAGCGCCATTACTTATCCCAATGCCAAGACGCCTCGCCATATAAAAAGGATGGCAGTTAACGCGCCGAGTAAAACTATCACTTTCAACAGCATGTACTAAGCTTATATAGCAGTGACTCCTCAAGCTTTGTGTGCATATGAAACTATTTAGCCAACTCACATTACTTACAGTGGCTACCGCCGTTTCGGCCATTGCCATCGCCTTTTATATTTCAGCCCACCTTGCTTCGGAGGCGATTACCGATGAAGTCGGAACCAAACTGGAAGGCATTCTTGATGGCCGTCACGAGGCGCTAACCAGCTATTTATCCAGCGTCGAAAAAGATTTGCTGATCAGTGCCGACTCGGAAACAACCCGTGAAGCCGTTGTCGAATTTAGCCAGGCTTATGCCATGTTCGGCGCACAAGCACAATCTCGGCTCCAACACGATTACATCACCAACAATCCTCACTCCGATGGAAAAAAAGATACGCTTCTCAGAGCGGAGCAAGACCATGACTACCACCGGGTTCATCAAATCTATCACCCCTATTTTCGCAAGGTAAAAGATCTTAAGGGTCTCTACGACATTTTCATTTTTGATACTAAGGGCAACCTGGTTTATAGCGTTTTTAAGGAAACAGATTTTGCAACCAACCTGATAGATGGCCCGTGGCAAGCGTCTGGCCTTGGTCGCGTGGTTCAAAGGCTGAGTGACCAACCGGTTGACGGCGCCCTGGCGTTTGATGACTTTTCCCCCTACTCGCCCAGCCTAGGCGCACCTGCCAGCTTTGTCGCCACACCAATTTTTGATCTAGGAAAGCATATTGGCACACTGGCATATCAGCTTCCACTTGATCGGATCAACCAAACCATGCGTGGTATATCTGGCCTGGGCGAATCGGGTGAAACATTGCTGATTAACAGCGACAAATGGCTGTTATCAGACTCGCGCTTTTCAGATCAATCAACTGTGCTGAAGCGCCAGATCAACACCACCCCGGCAAAGCAGGCATTAAGAGGCGATGCAGGTGTTATGGTTGCGTCAGACTATAGAAACCGCAAAGTATTATCAGCATTTCGTCAATTAACACCCTTTGCAAATGCCATTCACACAGGCTCCACTGGTGATTCAAACTGGGCAATCCTTAGCGAGATAGAATTAGAAGAAGCTCTGGCATCGGAGCGGCGCCTTGAACGCACTCTGCAATTGGCAGGGCTAGGAATCGCCATTGCAGCCGCACTCATTGGTTTTGTAGGCGCGATTAGCCTGACGCGCCCAATTAGCGAAATCCAGGAAGCGCTAACGCGCCTATCTAGTGGAAAACAAGCGGCTATTCCCAGCCTGTCGCGCAAAGATGAAATCGGCGATATGGCCCGTGCGGCCGATAAGTTTCGCCAACTCGCGCTGGAGACGCAACACAACCACTGGCTTGGGGAGCACTTAGGCAACCTGGCCAAGACACTGACCGAATCCAAGCTGGAGCAGGCGCCAGAGCAAACTATCAGCTACCTGTGCAACGCATTGAATATCCCTATTGGCGCTATCTATTTGCCAGCAACAGAAGATCAGCAACACTTTTATCGCGCAGGCAGCTTTGGCACCAGCCAACGCAGCGATGAAAGCAGTCACGTTGAAAGCGGCGAGGGTTTGATCGGTCAATGCATTAAAGAGCGCCGCCCCTTGCTATTAAACCCAGTGCCTGACGGGTTGGCGGCCATCAGCACCGGCATGGCGCGGGTGCCTGTCGTCGAAATATCCCTGTATCCAATTATTCACAGCAACAAGGTATTGGCCGTATTGGAATTGGGTGCGACCCAGTCTCT
>DFOV01000287.1 GCA_002376965.1 Gammaproteobacteria bacterium UBA3532 | reverse complement strand
GCTGATAGCCGTTTCATGACGTTTGACCATTTCTGAAAGGTCTTTGCCCATAATTTGCTTTACTACATCTGGCTCATGACCATCTACCAGCAAACTGATCCCTTTCTTCATGAAAGGATTAGGAATATCCGCACCTTCCAAAGACAGCAGGCCACCTTTTCGCGCGGCATCAGCCAGCTCAACCGACTTCTGGATAATGTCTTCTGGTGCTTCGCTTTTGAACATGAAAGCCTTCATTGCCACACCAAAGGAACCTAAGAAGCCACCTAGGGTAAATTTCGCCATCACTACACCAACGGTTCCTCCAACCACCACCAGCAGTGACGGAATATTGATAAAAATCGTGACATCACCACCCAACACCATGGCCATAACCACGATAATAGCAGCAGCGATTAACCCTATGACGGTACCTAAATCCACGCTTTAGCCCTTAAATTAAATAATTGCTTTTATCTATTGATGTATAATTCTAGTCGCTTCTAACAAAAATGCAGTGAAAAATATACCCAAGCTACCCTACCTGCTTATGGTATAGTATGCGGCATTATTCAGCACCACAATAGCGCTATGGGAAAACAATCCGTGAGTTTTGAAAGCAAACTCAATCAACTAGAAGAACTCGTCCATCAGCTTGAGCAAGAAGACTTATCATTGGAAGACTCTCTCAAGGTATTTGAGCAAGGCGTAAAGCTATCGCGCCAATGCCAGAGTGCGCTGGAAAAAGCCGAACAAAAAATCATACAACTAACCCAGAACGATGTCAGCACGGAGATCCAAACCCGCTCAGCGCTCCAAGATAGAAGCAGCCAAAGCAATGACACAGATTGAGCTGGCACAACAACTTCAACAATATCGGCAGCGCGTCGATGCAAGCCTGGCCAAGTATTTACCTCAGGCGACTACTAATGACGCTGATTTAGCCGCTTCGATGCGCTATAGCGCACTATTGGGCGGTAAACGGGTTCGTCCTGCGCTCGCCTATGCAGCAGGCGAGCTCGGAAACGCTAATCATAATGACCTTGATCGCGTCGCAGCGGCAATAGAGCTGATTCATGCCTATTCGCTGGTGCATGATGATCTTCCGGCAATGGACGATGATGACTTGCGCCGTGGACAACCCACCTGCCATATCCAGTTTTCAGAGGCCACAGCCATACTCGCCGGAGACGCTTTGCAGAGTCAGGCATTCCTCCTTCTTGCTGCGCCAATGACCGTCTCAGCTGAGCAGCAGTTAAAACTTGTACACAGCCTGGCCCAAGCGGCTGGTTATGCTGGTATGGTCGGCGGTCAGGCATTAGATCTCGCTGCGACCAATAAGGCTGTTTCTCTTGACTACCTTGAAAATATGCACCTGAAAAAAACCGGAGCATTGATCATGGCCAGCCTTGAATTAGGTGCCGGATGCGCGTCTTCGTTGAGTCAAGCAGATCACAAGCATTTACTCCATTATGGACGAGCCATCGGTTTAGCGTTTCAGGTCAAAGACGACCTGCTGGATATCGAAGGCAAAACTGAGCAACTAGGTAAACGACAAGGCTCCGATCAGCAAAAAGACAAGTCTACTTATCCCGCTCTATTAGGGCTTGATGGTGCCAGAAAGTTAGCTGATCAGCTATACCAGGATGCGCTTGACTCATTGGCCAGCCTATCGCAGGATACAGAGTTTTTATCCACCTTTGCTCATTACATTATTCACCGCGAATCATAGGAAATTCCCGCATAATGTCACACAACCACTCACTGTTGAGCCTCATCGACTCCCCCGAAGATCTGCGCCAAATACCCGAATCTCAGCTCGGCCAGATCGCATCGGAGTTGCGAAGCTATCTTCTAGATACAGTCAGTCAATGTGGTGGTCATTTCGCTGCCAATTTAGGAACGGTCGAACTGACGGTAGCACTGCATTATGTGTTTAATACACCAGAAGACAAACTGGTATGGGATGTTGGCCACCAAGCCTATCCACATAAAGTGTTGACCGGAAGACGCGACCAGCTGGTAACTATTCGCCAAACCGATGGTCTTCACCCTTTTCCCAATCGCGAAGAAAGCCCATTCGACGCATTTGGCGTCGGCCACTCAAGCACGTCGATTAGTGCTGCGCTGGGTATGGCCCTGGCAAATCAACGGTCAGGCAGTGCGCGTCGAGCTATCAGTATTATCGGAGATGGCGCAATGACTGCCGGAATGGCTTTTGAAGCCCTCAATCACGCTGGCCACGTCAAAGCCGATTTACTGGTCATTCTCAATGACAACGACATGTCGATTTCTGAAAATGTTGGTGCGTTGAATAACTACCTGGCTAAAATTCTATCGGGCCAGACCTATAGTCACTTGCGAGAAAGTGGTAAAAAAATCTTTTCTCATCTACCTGGTATGACCGAAATTGCCCGCAAAACAGAAGAGCACCTGAAAGGAATGGTCACACCGGGCATTCTCTTTGAAGAGCTAGGATTCAATTATATTGGCCCTATCGATGGCCATGATATTGACGCTCTGGTATCGACCCTAAAAAACATGCGTGCACTACGCGGGCCTAGATTGCTCCATATCGCTACCACGAAAGGCAAAGGTTACCAACCTGCTGAAAATGCGCCGATTAAATATCACGCTGTTCCACAGTTTGATCTCGACAAAGACATCCCCAAGTCTCGACCATCAGGCCCCACCTATTCCCAGGTTTTTGGGCAATGGCTTTGCGACATGGCTGCTGAAGACGAGCGTCTCATAGCCATCACGCCAGCGATGCGTGAAGGCTCTGGTATGGTCGCCTTTTCCGAGCAATATCCAGAACGCTACTTCGATGTCGCCATCGCAGAACAGCACGCAGTTACCCTGGCAGCCGGAATGGCCTGTGAAGGCAGCAAGCCAGTTGTCGCGATATATTCATCATTTTTACAGCGTGGCTATGACCAGCTGATTCATGACGTCGCTCTGCAGAATCTTGATGTACTATTCGCTATCGACCGTGCGGGCATTGTTGGCGGTGATGGAGCAACCCATCAAGGAGCCTACGATATATCCTATCTGCGTTGCATTCCCAATGTCGCGATACTTACACCATCAAACGAAAATGAGTGTCGACAGGCTCTCTATACGGGATATCAGCGTGGCGGTTGTGTTGCCGTGCGCTACCCACGTGGTAAAGGCCCTGGCATCACGATTGAGTCCTCGATGTCACTACTAGATTGGGGCAAGGGAAAAATAGAACGCTCAGGAAGTAAAGTCGCTATTCTGGTATTTGGTCCCTTTGTTGAAGAGGCCATGATCGCAGCAGAAACCTTGGATGCATCTGTGGCCGATATGCGCTTTGTCAAACCGTTGGATCATGAACTAATAGACAAGCTCTATCAAGAACACCAGTTGCTGATCACTATTGAAGAGAATGCAGCCATCGGTGGCGCTGGTACAGCGGTATTGGAGTATCTGGCGCAGCGATATACTGAAATATCATTAGAAAGGCTTGGTATACCCGATCAGTTTATCGAACATGGCGATCCACAAAGCTTAAAACAGCGCTGCTGCTTAAGTGCTGAAGGTATTGTCGAGGCAGCGAGAGAAAGATTGTCTGTATAGATTCTCAGTTACGCCAGAACGATGGCATAAATAACACCAGAATCGTAAATATTTCTAAGCGTCCCATCAACATAGCAAGACAGAGTACGCTCTTAGCCGTATCTGAGATATTGCCATAATGAGCGGCAACATCACCCAGCCCAGGACCAAGGTTGTTTAAGCAAGCTGCAACGGCCGAAAAAGCGGTTATCTGGTCAAGGCCGCATGCCATCATGATGGTCATGAATACAACAAATAAAGCCACATAAGCCGCCAAAAATCCCCATACTGCATCAATAACGCGGTTTTCGACCGGCGACTGGCCAAGCTTGATAATAAATAACGCATTCGGATGAATAACCCTTCTCACTTCACGTAAGCCCTGCTTAAACAGCAGTAAAAAGCGAATCACCTTTAATCCACCACCGGTAGAGCCAGCACAACCACCAACAAAACTGGCGAAGATCAACATAACTGGTAAGAATTTCGGCCAATCTGAAAAATTCTCGGTAGCAAACCCCGCAGTCGTCCCCATTGAAACGGCCTGAAACAGGCTATCGTAAAACGCCTCACTTATGGACGTTTCAGTTTTAGCAAAAAGCAGAATAGTAGACAGCAGAGTAACAACCGCCATCAATAGCAAATAAAACTTAAGCTCGGGATCTTTGAAATAAACTTTCATACTACGCCGTCGTAATACCGCGAAGTGCAGAGAAAAGTTGATGCCTGAAATAATGAGAAAAACAACACACACCATTTCTATGATATGGCTGTTGAAGTGGCCAATGCTCGCATCATAGGTAGAAAAACCACCTATCGCAATCGTTGAAAATGAATGGCCAATAGCATCAAATACACTCATGCCAGCAAAGTAATAAGCCAAAGCACAGAGTATGGTCAACCCTAGATAGATACCCCAAAGCGCTTTAGCAGTACCTGCGATCCGCGGAGTTAGTTTACTATCCTTCACTGGCCCTGGCGTCTCAGCACGGTATAACTGCATCCCACCAACGCCAAGCATCGGCAAAACAGCAACAGCTAACACAATGATCCCCATGCCACCCAGCCACTGTAGTTGTTGGCGGTAGTAAAGCAATGACTTCGGCAAATAATCCAGGCCAGTGATCACTGTTGCTCCCGTGGTAGTAAGCGCTGATATTGACTCAAACAGGGCGTCAGTAACCGATAGAGGATTATCCATTAACAAAAAAGGAATAGCTCCAAAACTACCTAAAACAGCCCAAAGCAAAACAACTACGATAAAACCGTCACGGGTTTTTATTTCGCGCCGATAGTAGCGCCTTGGGTACCACAGCAGCAATCCAGTGGTTAAGGTACCGAATGCTGTTACCAAAAAAAGATGCTCTGCAGCATCCTGATAAAACCAGCCAACGCCAGCAGGAATTAACATCGTGATGCTAAACAGCATCAACAAAGCCCCGATGATCTTTAGGATAATATTGAGATTCATGCGTGTCGCCGATCCATATACTGCTAAAAGAAAGTGATCCCTACCTGGAAAAGTCTTTCGACCTGACGTATGTATTTGCGGTCAGTCAGAAACAAAATCACGTGATCATTCGACTCAATAACCGTATCGTGGTGCGCAATCAAGGTCTCCTCACCACGTACAATCGCTCCAACCGAGCATCCTGGTGGCAACTTCAGCTCTCCAACCGTTCGCCCTACAACTTTGGAGTTGGTTCTGTCCCCATGAGCAATAGCTTCGATAGCCTCAGCATCACCACGACGTAATGAGTATGCGTTTACCACATCGCCACGCCGAACATAAGAAAGTAAACTACTGGTAGTAATTTGTTGCGGAGAGATAGCAATATCAATATCACCGCCCTGGACCAGATCAACATAAGCTGAGCGCGAAATTAGCACCAACGTTTTACGAACACCTAGTCGTTTAGCCAGCATAGCCGACATGATGTTGGCTTCATCATCATTTGTTACGGCAATAAACACATCGGTTTCATCAACATTTTCGTGGATCAGCAGTTCTTTATTCGATGCATCCCCCAGCAACACCAGCGTATTATCGAGCTCTCCACTGATATAACGGGCTCGCTCTGCATTATGCTCAAACAGCTTAACTTGATACTTGTCTTCAAGCCGTTTAGC
>DFOV01000233.1:5582-14601 GCA_002376965.1 Gammaproteobacteria bacterium UBA3532 | reverse complement strand
ACCGGATATGCCATTGAGTTTGGTGGTAGTGCCATAAAATCATTGTCTATCGAAGGAAGAATGACCGTATGTAATATGGCAATCGAAGCCGGTGCTCGTGTTGGGTTGATTGGCGTTGATGATAAAACCATAGAATACGTTAAAGGTCGACCATACTCACCAAGCGGCGCAGATTGGGATGCAGCAGTTGAGTATTGGAATACCTTGCATACCGATGATAATGCTGAGTTTGATGCTGTTGTTGAACTTAAAGCAGAAGACATTGTGCCACAGGTAACCTGGGGTACTTCGCCTGAAATGGTTATTACCGTAAATGCAAACGTGCCTGATCCAGCGCAAGAAGCGGACGAGACCAAAAAAGCCGGCATGACGCGGGCTCTTGAGTATATGGGATTGGAAGCGAATACACCGATTACTGATATTCGCCCGAATAAAGTTTTTATCGGTTCTTGTACCAACTCTCGAATCGAAGATCTACGCGCTGCGGCGAAAGTAGCGAAAGGTCGTAAAGTATCTGACAGCATCGAACTGGCTATGGTTGTACCTGGTTCTGGCTTGGTGAAAGAGCAAGCCGAAAAAGAAGGGTTGGACAAAATATTTGTCGAAGCTGGATTTGAGTGGCGCGAGCCTGGTTGTTCTATGTGTTTGGCGATGAATGCCGACCGACTCAAGCCGGGTGAGCGATGTGCTTCAACATCCAATAGAAACTTCGAAGGCCGTCAGGGGCAGGGTGGAAGAACCCACCTGGTTAGTCCTGAAATGGCAGCAGCTGCAGCGATAGCTGGGCATTTTGTTGATGTACGTGAATGGTTAGCTGAGGGGAATGCGTAATGGAAAAGTTTGTTACTGTAAAAAGCACTGTTGCACCATTAAACCGAGCCAATGTTGATACAGATGCTATCATTCCTAAGCAGTTTCTAAAGTCGATCGAACGAGTAGGCTTTGGTCCTTACCTTTTCGATGAGTGGCGATATCTAGATCATGGCGAGCCTGGCATGGACTGTACTAATCGGCCGATCAATGAAAGCTTCGTATTGAACCAGGAAGCCTACAAAAGCAGTAAAGTATTGCTGACGCGTGCCAACTTTGGTTGTGGTTCCAGCCGAGAGCATGCACCGTGGGCGCTACAAGATTATGGCTTTCGCGTTATAATCGCCCCAAGCTTCGCTGATATCTTTTTCAACAACTGTTTTAAAAACGGTATCTTGCCGATTGTTTTAGCAGAAGACGTTGTAAACACGCTATTTGATGAGTGCAAAGAAGGATATGAGCTAACGGTTGATCTTGCTGCGCAAACTATCACTAAGCCAAACGGAGATAGCATCGAGTTTGACGTTGATCCATTTCGCAAGCATTGTTTGTTGAACGGTTTAGATGATATCGGCATCACCCTGCAAGATGAGGCAATGATTCACAGTTTCGAAGAGAAGCGACGTGTTGAACGACCATGGTTATTTGCTGACATTAAATAGAGCAATAGCCAGACCAGCAAAAAATAAAAGCTTACTTTCTCATAGATGAAAGTGGGCTTTTTGCGTTTTCAATTATTTTTAAAACACTAGTCGAGAAGAGTAATGGCGAAAAAATTATTAGTATTACCAGGTGACGGGATTGGAACTGAAATAGTCGCTGAAGCAGTCAAGGTCATCGACGTACTAAAGTCTGATTTCAACTTGGATATCGAAGTTGAGCAGGCATTAGTTGGTGGAGCGGCTTATGATGAGACAGGCCACCCTCTGCCAGCAGACACACTGGCAAAAGCAAAAGAAGCTGATGCCGTTTTACTAGGTGCTGTTGGCGGGCCAAAATGGGAGCCTTTAGATATTTCGGTTCGTCCTGAAAAAGCACTATTGGGACTGCGTTCTGAATTAGGTTTGTTTGCCAACTTACGTCCAGCAACCTTGAACAAACACTTGGCGAATGCATCTAGCTTGAAGCCAGAGTTGGTTGAAGACTTGGATATTATGATCGTGAGAGAGCTAACCGGAGGCATTTATTTCGGTCAACCACGCGGTATCAAGACCTTAGAGAATGGTGAGAAACAAGGTTTTAATACCTATGTATACAGCGAGTCCGAAATAGAGCGTATCGCTCGCGTTGCCTTTGACCTTGCTATGAAACGCGGCAAAAAACTGTGTTCTGTTGATAAAGCGAATGTACTTGAAGTAACAGAGCTTTGGCGCGAAGTTGTTACACGTGTTAGCAAAGATTATCCAGAAGTCGAATTAACCCACATGTATGTCGATAATGCAGCCATGCAGTTGGTTCGTGCGCCAAAACAATTTGATGTTGTTGTGACCGGGAATATGTTTGGTGACATTCTTTCTGATTGTGCTGCTATGCTAACCGGTTCAATTGGGATGCTGGCATCGGCCTCGCTGGATGAGAACAACAAAGGAATGTACGAGCCAATTCATGGTTCAGCTCCAGATATTGCTGGCCAAGGTGTAGCTAACCCAATCGCTACTATTCTTTCTGTAGCCATGATGCTACGTTACTCTTTCAATGAGCCAGAATTGGCGCAAAAAGTAGAAGATGCAGTATCAGCCGTATTAGCCCAAGGCTATCGTACTGGTGATATAGCATCAGACGGTGGAAACAAAGTTGGCACTACTGAGATGGGTGACGCCATTATCGCAGCGTTACGTGGCTAACTTTCACCCAATCTCGTGGGTATAACGTTTTGGAAGGTGAAAAAATTCCAATTTATCCGTGCCAAAATCTTGTACCCACGAATTAAAGGTTTATTATTTGTGTAGGTTATCCTTGATACTCCTAAAATTTTCATTACTTATTTAGAGGTTTTTAATGAGCAAAAAATATGATGTTGCTGTAGTCGGAGCTACCGGCGCTGTTGGAGAAACGATGCTATCAATCCTGGAACAGCGAGATTTCCCCGTCGGCAAGATCTTTGCTCTGGCAAGTGAGCGCTCTGCTGGTGATACTTTATTGTTCAAAGGCAAACCGATTGTTGTTCAAAACTTGGCAGAATTCGACTTTAGCCAGGTTCAGATTGGTCTTTTTTCTGCGGGTGGTAGCGTCTCCGAAATATATGCTCCTAAAGCAGCAGAAGCTGGATGTGTTGTTATTGATAATACCTCTCACTTTCGCTATGACGACGATATTCCCTTGGTAGTACCTGAAGTGAACCCTGAAGCAATAGCCAACTATAAAACCCGAGGCATTATTGCTAATCCAAATTGTTCGACAATTCAAATGCTGGTCGCATTGAAGCCTATTTACGATGCGGTTGGTATTGACCGGATCAACGTGGCGACCTATCAGGCTGTTTCAGGGACAGGTAAAGAAGCTATTTCGGAATTGGCCACTCAATCTGGTGCACTATTGAATGGCAGAACTGCAGAATGTGACGTATATCCCAAACAAATTGCATTTAATGCGTTGCCACAAATCGACGTATTCCAAGATAACGGCTACACTAAGGAAGAAATGAAAATGGTTTGGGAAACCAAGAAGATATTTGCTGATCCAGATATCAAGGTTAACCCAACCGCGGTTCGAGTTCCTGTATTTTACGGTCACTCAGAGGCTGTACATATAGAAACAAAAGAAGCAATTAGCGAAGAAAAGGTTAAAGAGCTTTTAGGGAATGCCGATGGCGTGGTGGTTCTTGATGAAAGAACTGATGGTGGCTACCCAACAGCTGTGACCGAAGGTGCAGGACAAGATCCGGTATACGTGGGCCGGATCAGGAAAGATATTTCACATGACAAAGGCATTAACATGTGGGTAGTGGCTGACAATGTGAGAAAAGGAGCGGCATTAAACAGCGTTCAAATTGCTGAGGTGCTGGTAAAAAATTACTTATAAGTTATTATTTTAATAAACGCCCCCTTTAATGGGGGCGCGGTGGCAAAAAATCGAGAAATATAAGGATAAGAAAATGGTGCGAAAGCTGGCTCTATCAATTGCTTTGGCAACAGCATCTTCACAGCTGTTTGCTCTTGGGTTGGGCAATATCGATTCTCAGTCATTTCTTAATCAGCCTTTTAAAGCTGAAATACCGATAGTAGCTCCAGGCGACTACGGTGTCGAAGACATAAAGGCTCGATTGGCCAGTGCAAAGCAATTTGATGCTGCCGGACTGATTCGATATCAATACCTTTCTCAATTGAAGTTTGAAACAAGCACCGATGCCAACGGTGATGTCATTATCAAAGTTAAGACGCGCGAACCGATTAAAGAGCCCTTTGTCGACTTTTTGGTCGAACTAAACTGGCCTAAGGGTCGAATTCTACGTGAATTTACCGTTCTTCTTGATCCGCCGATTCTCGATTTTCAACCGCCTGCACAATCAAAACCAGTAGCGGTTAAAAAGACACCGTCTCAAAAAAAAAATGAAAAATCTGTAACGCCAGCCCCGCGGCCTACGCCACAGGTTTCATCGCGCAGCTATACAGAATCCAGTCAATATGGTCCAACGAGCGCTAGAGATACGCTTTGGACCATTGCTCAAAAGCATAAGTCTTCAGATGTAAGCATCCACCAAATGATGGCTTCAATTTTTGAAGCCAACCCTGATGCTTTCCGACGTCAGAACATCAATAACCTAAAACGCGGACAAGTTCTTAATATTCCTTCATCGTCGCAAGTAGACGAACAAATTACTCAACAACAAGCTCTTCAATTAATCGCTACTCATAATAGTGACTGGGCTGGTGATGGACCAGGCACTCGACCGACAGGGGCGGTAACAGCTACCCAGAATAAAGTCGAAGCCCCAATGGTCGAAGAGCCTGCTCCTAAGGTAGAAGGCAAGCTGCGAATAGTATCGGACGATGAAAAGTCTGATGGTTCTCCCAGCTACAGCGCTGCAGCGCAAAGCGAAGCAGTTGCCACACTCGAAAAGGAAAATGCCGAGCTATCTAATCGTCTTGAGATGCTTGAGTCAATGCTTCAAGAAGAACGCAGTAAGCGTAAGGCCTTAGAAGAACAGTTAGGCAAACCTGGATTAGAAATTGAAGATGCCGGTTTATCTGAAGTGACCCAACCTGGAAGTGAGTCAGCGGAAAATGATATTGGCTCAGAAACTAATGAAACGGTTGAGCCTGAGGTTGTTGTACCCGAAGAATCTGCAACATTAAGCGAGCAGGCCGCGGATAGTTCTGAGCAGCCCTCCGAGACTGCACAAGCAGACTCCCCCAGCAGTGATACAGAAAATGGCGAAGAAGCTTCTGACAACGTGGAAGATTCTATGGTAGCTAGTGAGGTAGATGAAGTTCAACCATCAACCGAACCAGCACCAACCCCCATTGCGAAGCCTGCACCAAAGCTTAAACCAGATCCAAAAGAGAACAATATCGTAGACATGGTACTAGGTAATGACCTTTTACTGGCCGCCGGTGGCGGGGTATTGGTGTTGCTTGGGCTACTCGGGTTGCTATACCAGCGCCGCAGAGCTGTCGAAAATCAAGAGTTTGAAGATTTCACTACATTAGACGAGGCTACAGCAGCTCCAGAAGCTGCAACAGCACCGCAATCCAAGCCAGAAGCACCGACTACTCCTGCACCAGTAGTTGCTAGTAGCGCTGATGAAGAACTTTCTGATGACGAAACGGATGAGCTCGTCGAATCTATTTCAGCTCTCGATGAGGTTTTTGAAGAAGAACAGGAAATTTCAACAGATCCTATCGGCGAAGCAGATATTTATATTGCCTATGGTCGTTATGACCAAGCCGAGCAGATATTGAGGGCTACTCTAGAAAATGATCCACAAAAATCAGAAGTTCGAGTCAAGCTACTCGAATGCCTGGCACAAAGTGGAAACTTGGAAGGGTTTACTGAAGAAGCTAATGCTGTCAAACCACTGGCAGATCAGGATGTTGCCCTTGCCGACGAAGTGATTAGCCTATTTAAGCAGCAATGGCCAGAGCAAGCTTTGCCGGGTTATATCGATGAAATAGCTTCTCCAGAAGAGCCTGTTAGCATCGAGGAACCAGACGCACCCGCAGAAGAATCAGCCTCTTTAGACTTTGGTCATGAAGATTTCGATATAGGGGATACTGCTTCTCTGTTAGGCGGCCAGGAATCGACAAAGGAAGAAGATAGTGGCGCTGCATCTGGTGATGGTAGTACAGACTTACCTAATCTTGATTTCTCATTGGGAGACTCTGAATCAGATGAACCTCCTGCAGAAGATTTATCGTCCAGTTTGGGTGAAAACTTCTCTGATGACCCGCTAGATTCTCCCGTTGCAGAACCAGAAGACGAGCCAGAGCTAAGTGGGCTTGATGATTTTGATACAGGCAGCACCGAAGATGTGACGCTAGATTCATTTGACTCGCTGGATGAGGACTTTTCGTTTGACGACGATGACGCATCGCTCGACGATATTGATGAGGAAGCTTTAAGCGACATCGACGAGGTTGGTACCAAGTTGGATCTCGCCCGAGCCTATGTTGATATGGGCGACGTAGATGGCGCAAAAGAAATTCTCAATGAAGTCATCGCTGATGGTAATGATGAGCAACGTGGCAAAGCTGAAACTTTGCTAGCGAAGCTTTAGCAGGTATTTGATTGTCAAAGTGGGTTGCATGTGTTGAGTACGCCGGCCATCCTTTTTGTGGATGGCAACGGCAAACTCATTCGCCGTCAGTACAGCAGTGTGTTGAAGATGGTCTGTCGCGAGTGGCGGACCATTCTATTGAGGTTCAGTGCGCAGGGCGGACGGATACCGGCGTTCACGCCACCAACCAAATAATTCACTTCGATTCGTTGGCCAAACGGCCTAGTCATGCCTGGGTTCGCGGCGCTAATACTTTCCTACCAGAAGATATACGCATTAAGTGGTGTCAGCCAGTACTGGATGATTTTCATGCTAGATTCAGTGCGCAAAGCCGGACATACCGTTATATAGTGCTTAACACGCCAACAAAGTCCGCTTTGGCTTACCATTATGTTACCTGGCATTCGTCCCCACTTTGTGAGCAGACAATGGGCAAAGCCCTAGAGTTGCTCGCTGGTGAGAATGATTTCTCAGCTTTCCAAGCAGCTAGTTGTCAATCGAATACGCCAATGCGCAATGTCATACAAACAACTGTTTGGCGTATACAACACCACGTAATCATTGAAATAGAAGCAAATGCGTTTTTACATCATATGGTACGAAATATTGTAGGTAGTGTATTAAGGGTGGGGGACGGTAGGTGGGCTCTCGATACGTTTCGAAATGTTTTCAACAGTAGAGATCGAACCAAGGCTGCAGAGACTGCACCACCAAATGGATTGTATTTAGTTGAGGTAAAATACCCTGCATTATTTAAGCTTCCCGCAATTGAACGTGGTCCTGGAATTTTTTCGCAACACTAATTTTCTCGTAACATTTAAGGGTTTGATATGCGTACGCGTGTGAAAATATGTGGTATTACACGTCTGCAGGATGCTATTGATGCGATTGCCGCAGGTGTTGATGCTCTGGGCTTTGTGTTTTATCCCAAAAGCCCAAGATATATTTCACCTGAAAATGCCAAATTGATTATTCGATCTATGCCTGCTTTTGTGACCAGCGTCGGTTTGTTTGTCAATGAAGAGGCTGATAGGGTAGAAAGTGTAGCTAGCAATTGCGGGCTCGATTTACTGCAATTTCATGGCGCCGAATCGGCGGCTTTTTGTGAAGGATTTCAGAGACGCTATATCAAAGCAGTAGGCGTAACATCCGATACATCTTGGTCCAAGTTAGAGCAGGAGTATTGTAAGTCTTCTGGCTTGTTGTTGGATAAATTCGATCCTAAGCGATTTGGTGGGACAGGGCAGGGATTTGACTGGACATGTATTCCCACTGGCTTTTCACTACCATTGATTGTGGCTGGTGGTTTGACGCCAGAGAATGTTGCTCAAGTTGTTCAGTCTCACACCCCCTATGGTGTTGATGTGAGTAGTGGTGTTGAGCTTGAAAAGGGCATTAAAAGCCAGCATAAAATGCAGAACTTCATTCTTAATGTATCATATGCCACGCAATGCAATGCTAACTAAAAAGCACCATTAAAGCGCGGATAATTCGATAAAAAAATACTGTCCCAAATGCTGAAAATGTTACAATGGCCCGCAGAAATTGGAGAGGCGAGTTGAGTGTTGAACTTTTACAGTAAGAACTCGTGACTAAAATCATATTCAAAACTAAGTTGTGGAGCTCGATAGATGAGTTGGTTTGATCGGATTCTTCCGGGACGCGCTAAAAACGATGAGCGTCAAGTATCGGTGCCTGAGGGACTATGGATAAAGTGTGGTGGATGCGAAGCGATATTGTATCGCCCTGAGTTAGAGCGAAACCTCGAAGTTTGTCCCAAGTGTGATTTTCATATGCGTATCAGCGGTAGAAAGCGTCTATTAGCGCTATTCGACACTGATACAGCAGTAGAGCTGGCTCATAACCTTGCTCCTGTAGATGTACTAAAGTTCAAAGACTCCAAAAAGTATAAAGACCGTATCAGTACTGCCCAAAAGGTTACTGGTGAAAATGATGCGCTAATTGTTTACTCAGGCGAGTTGTATCAGATGCCTTTGGTTGCCTGCGCTTTTGAGTTCACCTTTATGGGAGGCTCAATGGGCTCGGTCGTCGGCGAAAAATTTGTCAGAGCAGTCAATCATGCTATTGAGATTCAGTCGCCACTAATATGTTTTAGTGCCAGTGGCGGTGCTCGCATGCAGGAAGCACTGCTATCGCTCATGCAAATGGCTAAGACCAGTGCCGCTCTTGCAAGATTGTCGCGTAAGGGGTTGCCATTCATCTCTGTGATGACCGATCCGACAATGGGTGGTGTATCCGCGAGCTTTGCAATGCTGGGGGATATTAATGCCGCTGAACCAAATGCACTTATTGGTTTTGCTGGACCTCGTGTTATAGAGCAAACGGTAAGGCAAACCCTTCCTGAAGGATTCCAACGCAGCGAGTTCCTATTGGAACACGGTGCCATAGATATGATTATCAAACGTGGAGAAATGCGCGAGAAGCTTGCTTCTGTACTAACAAAGTTGATGCGTATCGAAAGCCCTGCTTATG
>DFOV01000233.1:0-5226 GCA_002376965.1 Gammaproteobacteria bacterium UBA3532 | reverse complement strand
AGTGAACCCAGTGAACCCAGTGAATAGGGACCTTGATGAGTGGCTTGATTACTTAACATCAATCCACTCATCTGAGATCGAGCTTGGCCTCGAAAGGGTTAAAGCTGTGGCAGAAAAAGCCCAGCTTCTAGATTGGTCATGCCCTATTGTCACCGTAGCGGGAACTAATGGGAAAGGCTCTTGTGTCGCGACTCTGGAAAACCTGGCTTGTACTACTGGTGTAGAGGTTGGAGTTTATACATCTCCACATGTTTTGCGCTTCAATGAAAGAGTTCGTGTTAATGGGATTGAAGTTAGCGACAATGATCTCACACGTGCTTTTGAGAAAATTGAACAGGCACGAGGGGATATTTCACTAACCTACTTTGAATTCACAACCCTTGCCGCGCTTGCCGTATTTCGTTTTTATGAGCCAGAGCTTCTGGTTTTAGAGGTTGGCTTAGGCGGCCGTCTTGATGCAGTAAATATCGTTGATCCTAGCATCGCGATCATCACAACGATTTCTCTTGACCATGAAGCTTGGCTAGGCAATAACATTGAGAAAATAGCGAAAGAAAAAGCAGGGATACTTCGTAACGGCATTCCTGTTGTTCTTGCGGCACCAACCTTGCCTGAAGTAATAGCATTAGAGGCAAATAAATTAGGGTGCTTTGTGTCTCGATATGGTGATAATTTCTGGTTTGATCAGGTAAATCATACCTATCATTCACCACGCTGGAAAGTCAGTTCCAACCAACCGCCAAATCTTCATCCTGAAAGTCTATCTGCTGGCATCTATGCTTTTGACTATATATATCCGCGCAAAGTCAGTGAGAAAAGTATTTTGGAAGCCCTGACCAATGGGCGACTACTTGGTCGGTTCCAAATGCTAGCGAAGAAAAACAATTTCCTCTTAGATGTTGCGCATAATCCGCAAAGTGCTAGCTATCTAGCTGACCGCCTGGGGCAATATTTTGATATGTCCAAGCCGCTCAATGCTGTAGTCGGTATTATGGCAGATAAAGATATAGAACAAACCTTGGCCCCATTGATCAATAAAATCTCTCATTGGTACTTAGTGCCTTTGGCGATCCCCCGAGCTTGTCATCCAAGTAGCTTGAAAGACAAACTGTTATCGCTTAATGACCAAGCGACAGTGACCATCATTGAAAGTATTAGCGAACTAGAGCACGATTCTATAGGCAATAACTTTGTGGTATTTGGTTCATTTTACACCGTAGAGGCGGCATTGAGAGCTTTAGATAACCATGGATAAGAGGGTGTCGTATCGGTTGACCGGAAGCATATTTTTGATTGCTTTAGCTGTTATCTTGCTGCCAATTGTATTAGATGGCGATGCCAGTGAGCGCCTGATTGAACAAGCCAAAATACCAGCGACACCTGATTTTGATGTTGCATTAATTTCTATGAGCAATGACATCAAAACCTCAGAAACGCAGGAACTTGATACGAGTCCTCTTTCAGAGTCCAAGCTGGCTTCACCAAAGAAAAATACGACACCGCTACAATCTGAATCTGCAAAAAATGATGCAGAAAAGCATGTCGAAAACGAAGAAGTTAAATCAGTCACAGCTAGTTCGAATCAACCCAAAGAACAGATCGTAGTCTCTAAACCAAGCCCTAAAGTTGATAATAGTGCAAGCCCCAAGGCTGATAATAATGCCAAACCGCTATTTAATAAGTCGGCCTACTTAGTCCAACTAGGAACTTTTAGCTCAGAAACCAATGCCAATAAGTTGGTAGCGAAAGTAAAAAAGGCTGGTTACCTGGCGAATGTTAAGACTACAGACCAGGGACTCCATCGTGTGATTGTCGGACCTTATCTTGAAAAGGATGTTGCAGCAAAAGAGCGAGACAAATTAAAAAAAGCATTTAAACTTGATGGCATTCTTATTAAGTACTAACGATATCCCAACATTGGCAATTACAGGCAGCGATATGCGAGGCGAACCATGACATGGCTTGATTATGCGATCTTGACGGTAATCGCAGTATCAACCGTAATAAGTCTGTTTCGTGGTTTTGTGAAAGAAGCACTTTCTTTAGTCGGGTGGTTTGCAGCTTTTGTTGTTTCAAGAACTTTTTATCAGCCCTTAGCCGACATCTATTTTCCGGGGCTGGATAGAGAATCACTGGCTTTTTTGACCCAGTATGTTGACCAGCAAATAATGGCCAATGGCTTAGCCATTTTTACTCTATTTGTACTGACACTTATTGTTTTTAGTATCGTAAATGTTTTGATCTCGAAACTGGTTGCTAAAACAGGCTTAAGTGGGCTCGATCGTTTATTAGGTATGATTTTTGGTGCGGTTCGCGGTGTACTTATTATCACCGCTATCACACTGGTTATGGTAATATTTACCCGCTTTCCTGAACAAGCATGGTGGCAGGACTCAATTCTCGTCGAGCATTTTGTTTTAGTGGGGGAGTGGTTGTTCTCCTTTGTATCGCTGGAAAATACTCCAGCAAAATAATTATTTTGAGGTAATCAATAATGTGTGGTATCGCTGGTATTTTTGGTAATACGCCAGTTAATCAGAGTATTTATGATGCATTAACCGTATTACAGCATCGAGGCCAGGACGCCGCAGGTATCGTCACTTACCATGATGAAAAAGTCTTTTTGCGTAAAGCGAATGGCTTAGTCAAAGACGTTTTTCAAACCCGTCATATGCATAGGCTCAAAGGCAACATTGGGATTGGCCACGTGCGCTACCCAACAGCAGGTTGTTCAAGCACCGCCGAGGCTCAACCTTTATATGTTAATTCGCCATATGGCATTGTATTGGCTCATAACGGTAATTTAACCAACGCTGCTGAATTGCAAAAAGAGCTTTTCCTGACTGATCGACGTCATATTAATACGACTTCCGATTCTGAAGTGCTATTAAATATTTTTGCCCATGAGCTACAAGAATATGGCGGATATAACATCACAGAAACGGATATATTTAAGGCGGTTTCCACTGTTCATAAACGCTGTAAAGGCGCGTATGCTGCCGTTGCGCTCATCGTTGGCTTTGGTCTCGTTGCTTTTCGTGATCCCTTTGGCATTCGTCCCGTCGTTTTCGGTAAGCGCGAAACAGAAAATGGCCCTGAATATATGGTTGCTTCAGAAAGCGTGGCATTAGATGTGTGTGGCTTTGAGCTAGTGCGCGATTTGGAGCCTGGCGAAGCATTATGCATTAATACATCAGGAGAGCTTTCAACCCACCAATGCGCCGAATCCTACACTTACCGGCCTTGTATTTTTGAGCATGTATACTTAGCGCGACCAGACTCTATTATTGATGATATTTCTGTTTATAAGGCCCGCTTACGAATGGGGGAATACTTAGCAGAGCAGATCCTGCGTGAACGTCCAGATCATGACATTGATGTTGTCATCCCGATTCCGGATACAGCAACCACCAGTGCCATGCAAATGGCATCACGCCTGAATGTTAAGTTGCGTCACGGCTTTGTTAAAAACCGTTATATCGGTCGAACCTTTATTATGCCAGGCCAAACACAACGGAAAAAATCGGTGCGTCGCAAGCTCAATGCCATTGATCTGGAATTTAAGGGAAAAAACGTCCTATTGGTCGATGACTCAATTGTTCGCGGCACGACCTGTGAGCAGATCATTCAAATGGCTAGAGAAGCCGGTGCTAAGAAAGTCTACTTTGCTTCTGCATCACCGCCAGTTAAATTCCCTAATGTGTACGGTATCGATATGCCAACTTCCGGAGAGCTGATTGCTCACGGCCGCAGCGTTAAAGACATCGAGAAGATAATTGGCGCAGACTGGCTAATATATCAGGAATTGGAGTCCCTCATAGAATCAGCTAAAGAAGGGAACCCAAATATCGTCGACTTTGAAACCTCAGTGTTTGATGGGCGTTATGTTACAGGCGATATAACCGAGGCCTACCTGTCTCAAATTGAAGAAACGCGGAATGATGCCGCTAAATCAGCCAAGAATGCTGCTGATGGCGATGTTATCGATCTTCATAACAACAGTTAAAACAATCCAGCGAGTATTGCAATGACTGACAAGTTATCTCTCGAAACCCTTGGTATACGTGGTGGCGTTCAACGCGGAATAGAGCAAGAGCACGCTCCAGCGATATACCCGACTTCCAGCTTTGTCTTCCAGTCAGCTGAAGAAGCCGCTGCAAGATTCTCCGGCGAGGAAAGTGGCAATATTTATTCGAGGTTTACTAACCCATCAGTAGCCGCTTTCGAGCGAAAATTGGCATTGATGGAAGAGGGCGAACGATGCGTAGCCACAGCCTCTGGGATGGCGGCTATCATGGCTACTTGCCTGGGTTTGTTGGAAAGCGGCGACCATATTCTTTGTTCACGCAATGTCTTTGGGAGTATCCCTGTCTTATTTAATAAGTATTTTGTTAAATTCGGGCTAAAGGTCGACTATGTTGATCTCACTGACCTTGATGCTTGGCAAAGCGGGATAACATCGAAAACAAAGTTACTGTTCGTTGAAACGCCATCAAACCCGCTCGGTGAAGTTGCTGACATCCAGCAATTATCAAAGATTGCTAAGCAAGCTGGGGCTAAACTAGTGGTTGATAATTGTTTTTGCACTCCCGCACTACAACAACCATTAAAACTAGGAGCAGATCTGGTTATACACTCTGCGACTAAATACCTCGATGGCCAAGGACGCTGTATTGGCGGAGCTGTTGTTGGAGATAGTGAAACCTTAGAGCAAGTCTACGGAGTCGTACGCACTGGGGGACCATCGATGAGTCCGTTTAATGCTTGGGTATTTAATAGTGGATTAGAAACCTTGGCATTGCGTATGAAAGCGCATTGCGACAACGCATTGGCAGTCGCTAAATGGCTGGAAGCACATCCTAATGTCATAAAGGTAAACTACCCCGGCCTTTCGAGCCATCCCGGTCACGAACTAGCCAAGAAACAACAGTCTGGGTTTGGTGGTGTACTTTCATTTGTTGCTAAAGGAGAGCGGGACGGAGCCTGGAAAATTATAAATAGTACAAACCTTGTTTCCATAACGGCAAACTTAGGGGATGTTAAAACCACTATTACTCATCCTGCCACGACAACTCATGGCCGATTGTCTGATGAGGATAAGGCTCGCTCAGGAATTGTTGAGGGGCTGCTCCGTATCGCTGTTGGTTTGGAGAGTGTAGACGATATTGTTGCCGATCTTGCAGCAGGCTTAGATCACTTATAGAGGGTCGGCAACGATTACTTCAT
>DFOV01000232.1:10138-10639 GCA_002376965.1 Gammaproteobacteria bacterium UBA3532 | reverse complement strand
AGCCGCTTGCTCCATCGAGCAGTTAACTCCAGCTTTGCGCACATTTCGAATAACCTTGTCTATCGCTGTTCGCTCGCTGTCCAAAAACCAGTTACGCATGTTAATTAGTCGGCGTAACCCAACTGGGGAAATCTGAGCGGCAAGACTGGGCTCCAACAATAAGCTGCGCACCTCTTCGCGCACATGTACATCAGGGTGTAAAAGCGAGAAAATCGCCGCTTCGCGCGCTATTGGCTGCTCACTGGTCAGCCAAAATACGACGATCCCACCTGCCACGTCCTCGGGAAGGTGGGTCAGGTGGGAGGTAAAAATCTGAAAAAAGTCGAACTCATTATCAATGTCACTGCTTTCAATCAGGCTGCGTAGCGAAGCTACGGGTTCAGAAGGCTCACTTTGCTCTGAAATACGCTGATTGAATTGATGCTCATGAAATATACGTGCTTTGGCTGCCAGATCTTTGGCTAAAGGGAAACCGCGCTCACTCAGCTCTTTTAATATCCA
>DFOV01000232.1:0-9749 GCA_002376965.1 Gammaproteobacteria bacterium UBA3532 | reverse complement strand
TGGTAGTCCTGTAGTGCTTGCTTGCGTTTCTCCCGCACCAGAATGGCAAACTCGTTCATGCACGCAGAGATCAAGCCTGTTAATACATCAGGCAAGGATTCTGATAATTGACTCAAGTCGCTAAATATATAAAGAGGGATCAGCTTATCAAGCAGTAGAAAGGGGTCGTCCCAACCATTTTCGTTGGCGAAATGCCAAAAATCGAACGGATCGGACTCAGCGAAAACCGCATCAATAGAAAAAACGAGATCTAATAATTCTTCATCAACCTGCATTTATGCATCCTGTGAGCGCGCCTCAAGCACGGGTCAGGATAACATATAAAATGCCTCAACAATATTCCCGTCTCCCGAGTAACTCAGGCTACTGGCCAATTCATTGACCAGGGCTATGCCTCGTCCAGAATTACCGCTGTTTTGCTCCAAAGCATCAATGGTCTTTTGATAGTCGAATCCTGGCCCGCTGTCTTGCACGCGCATACGAATTCCCAGTCCACGCCGACTGTCTTCCAGCTTAATGTCAAAGCGGATCATCCCCTCCTGTATCTCGGCCAGTTTTTTCTCACGCAGTTCAAAATACTCGATAAAGCCAAGCTCGGTTTCCTTAATCGATGAGTCAAGACCAAGAATGCCATGATCCAGTGCGTTCACATACAACTCGGTTAAAATGGTAAAGAGTGTTTCGGCGTGGCCATCCGATTTAATCAAATCTGCTATCTGGGCTATCGCCAGTGGAACAGGCTCTACACGCCCAAGCTGAGCGCCTTTGAGTACCAGGCTCCAACACCACTGTCCCTGCAACAACTCTCTGGTGACCTCACTATCAAGAGCCGTGCGCCGCTGCTGGTATGGCTGAACAGGAACGACAACGATGCTGACATCGTCAGCCTGCTCGGTTCCTTCACAAAATGTATCCAGACGTTGATTAACCTCATCAATAACGTGATCAATGTGATTAGATGACTTAACCGCTTCTAATAATCGAGAAACACCAAAGGGCTCTCCATCGCTATTCTCTTCTTCGACAACGCCGTCACTATACAATAATATCGCATCATCAGGCTTAACCATGACCAGATGTGGCTTCTCCATTCCACCAAGCTCAGGGATGATGCCCAGCGGAACGGCATTGGAAGGAAAGCTCTCCCTTACCTCCATCGTCTCACGGTTGATAATGGTGATATCATTCATGCCACCATTCCATATTTCTATGGATTTACCATCTGACTTGATACATGCATAGCAGCCCGCCATAAACATGCCATCTGGAAGAGCATGAGCCAGCTTTGCATTCAGGCTAACCACAATATCCTGTACCGCAAAACCTTTTTTACTCATAGCATGGAAGACATCGGATAGCGGTAATGCTCCAATTGCAGCAGCGAGTCCATGGCCGGTGAAATCGCCTAGTAACACATGTAAGTCGCCGGTTGGACCATAGCTGGTCAATAAGATATCGCCACTGAACGTTGTAGCAGGATTAACTTTATGCTTAATCGCCGCCAGCGCCTTTTCATCATTGGTCACTGCGGTTTGAAATACCTGTTCAGCGATCTCTTGGTCACGCTGCATATACGACAGCAGGTATTTGCGCTCACGATATAAATCCCGGATGCGCTCCATCGCCTTCACTTTGGCTTTAAGAACACTTTCACGAAAAGGCTTACTGATGAAGTCGTCGCCACCGGACTCAATACAACGTACTAACGACTCATCGTCGTTTAACCCGGTAATAAAGATAACCGGTATAAAGTCATCGCTATGCGTTGCTTTAATCTTGCGAGTCGTTTCGTAGCCATCCATCACCGGCATTACTACATCCATAAAGATGATATCTGCCTGCAAATCTTCCAGCTTATCTAACGCATCCTGACCATTTTCAGCCTCAACTACGTCATAACCTTCTTTCAGCAAAAGCGAGCCAAGCAGCTGACGATTGAAACGGGTATCATCAACGACCAGCGCAGTACCACGGCCGGAATCCTTCGTCAGCATGATGCCCCCTAGCCTTCGATAGCCATAAAACGTTCAAAGTGAGCAATCTGCAATATCTTACGGATTGGTTCTGATGGCTCTTCGATAACAATCGAACCCTTGTTTTTTTCGGCGTGTTGTTTCAATAGCAACAGCATGCCCAGAGCCGAGCTATCGAGATATTCTGTTTGTTGCAAATTCACTCGATATTCAAACCCGGGATGATTCAACTCCTTGTAACACTCGCGAAAATCGCGATGCACTGAAAAGTCAAACCGGCCACTGACAGTGATGACTATCGCCTTATCATTTTGTTTTACTTGCGTACTTACACCCATAATACCCTCGTTACATGTCGCTAAAATGGATCATTTCGAGAACACGCCTGACGGCTCCCGTTGTATTAACTACCTGCAAACTGCCATCAACAGAACGCGCATGTTGTCGCAGCAAAAGCAGCATACCTATACCCGCGCTATCAATGAAGCTGGCGTCTTTAAAATCGACAACGAACCGGGTTCGCTTGTCGGTAACGTAGCGATAAGCCTGTCGAAACTCTTTATACATACTAAAATCAAGCCGTTCTCGAATGAGGATTTCGACCAACTTCTGCGAACTATTTACTCGTACAGTGACAGCCATATTCAGCCTAAAATAGCTCGACATCGCCATCATCCATGCTCGACTGCATGGCTGGTCTGTTTCCAGAAGATCGCTCTACACGCAGGCTGGCTAGCCTGCTACGCCAATCACCTGTCAAATTACTCTGCAACAATTCAGTAACCAGCATCATATATTGCTTTTCCTTTTCGGCATCATCAACGATAGTTTGCAGGCTCTGCCTGACAATGTCTTCAAACTGCAATGAGCGAACGGCTACTGCCATCGATTGATTCAATTTCTCTCCCTGTTCAGACATTTGAACAAGACTTGCCTCAAAACGCTGATTCATGCCTTGTATTTCTTTAATAATCCCATCGACCCGATCCTTGGCTCCAATACTGGTTGTCATATCACTAGCAGCCATTTTTCCTACAGAGTCGCGTACCAAAGCAATCACTTCCTTAGCCGTGCCGATTTGCGAACGAATGCGCTCATTTATCTCCCCAGAGCTTGTGGATAGATTGCGAACTTCATCTGCAACCACAGCAAAACCGCGACCAGCCTCACCGGCCCTGGCCGCCTCAATACTAGCATTAAGAGCCAGCAGGTTCGTCTGATCAGCCAAGCTCTCTACATCCGTGATTAAGGTGAAAATACCATCCAACTTGTCAACCATATCGTCGATATGATGAACAATCTGCACACTTTGGGTACTCACATTCACCACTAGATCGGTAAAGTGAGCCAATGTTTCGCCTATCTCCTGGGTTTGCTGTGACACCACATCCAAGCCACTCCCCCCATGCTCACTGGAGGTTAGCTCTTCCAGCCGAGCCAGCTGTTCGCTGGATAGCGCGTGCATCTTCTGGAATGAGTCGCTCAACGAATGAACCGACTCATAAATGATAGACTGCATACGCTTCCCTTCTTCTTCAATCTGGTTGGCCATAGCTGACTCATATTCCGTCACCATTTGAGCCATTTCCTGGTAATCGGCCAACAGCTCTCTATGTTTTGCTTCCGCCAAAGCTTGCTTTTCTATGAAGAAAGTTATCTGACGATGACATACAAAAAGAGTACCGTTTATCAACAGACCACCACCCACAATGATCCCAGTAGCCAGGCGGGACAATTCTCCAAGCCAACAAGCTCCCAACATCCCAAAAGTAATGGCTGCTATGGCGATCCAGGCAATATTAATCGGTCTATTTTTTGTTAGCATAAACCTTCCTTAACAGCCGCTCTGGAATTTTTGGCAAAGCAACAATATCATCCGCCGCTTCCAAACGAACAGCAGCCCCCGGCATCCCCCAAACAACACTAGACGCCTCATCCTGAGCAATAGTATATGCTCCACCATCTCGAAGAGCTTTCAACCCTTTGGCTCCATCTGCCCCCATCCCGGTGAGCAAAACGCCGATAGTTCTTGCCCCAGCAGCTTCCAGTACCGATTGAAATAATACGTCGACCGCAGGTTTATGCCGGTTGACCAGCTCTGTGTCGAGAAGCTGAGTTACGAACGTATTACCTCTTTTTTTCACTGTAAGGTGCTGATCACCAGGAGCGATATAGACATGCTCGGGAAGTAGCTCAATACCAGATTTATCGACTTCACTTACTTCTAAGGCAACGGTCTGATTGAGGCGCTTAGCATAAGACGTACTAAAAACAGGAGGAATATGTTGAGTGACGACAATTGGTGGCACCTGCCGTGGCAACCGGGAAACCACTTCTTTAATAGCCTCAGTTCCACCTGTAGAAGCGCCAATGGCAATCAGGTCAACCTTAGACCCGTGCAGTTTCTCTGGCGAACCGCTCAGCGGGCTCTTCTTCTCCGTGACCGCTCGCCCCACATTGGCCGTTGCTGCACCTTTTACCTTTTCAACGATAACGCTTTGATAATTTTCCCAGCCCCTTTCATCCCCAACTTTGGGTTTGGCCAGATAATCAACGGCCCCGGTCTCTAAAGCTTGTAAAGTAATTGCAGCCCCTTTCTCCGTCAGAGTTGATATCATTACGACAGGCATTGGCCGCAAGCGCATCAAGTTTTTGAGGAAGGTGATGCCGTCCATCTTCGGCATCTCGACATCCAGCGTCAATACATCTGGATGATGGATTTTTATTTTCTCTCTCGCTTCGTATGGATCGCAGGCTGAAGCGACCACTTCGATCCCAGGATCGGCATCAAGAATTTGGGTTAGTAGCTGCCGGATTAGCATCGAGTCATCGACTACCAGCACTTTAATTTTTTTCTGCGTCATTGAGCGCCTCTAAAATAACTCAACTTCACCTCCAACATCCGAGGTAACAATTTCCTCACGATAGGCTTCTTCACGCTGCACAATAGTATCGTTGTGCAACGAGCGTATGCGCTTCATCAATGCTTTCCCCGTTATGGGATCAAACAAGATCTTGCGCGGAAAGTTGTGCCCCATATTTTGCGATATAACATTTAGCCCTTCCTGTTGAGTATAGTTCAAAACAAATGCTATATTTTGCTCGCCAATATCATAACTCGTACGCATAACCGAAGCGCCGCCAAATAGTTTGACTTGCAAACGCTCTTTCACGCCGCCGTGTTTCAAAACCTCGTTAATAAGGTGCTCCATGGCATAATTGCCATAGCGGTTCGCGTCGGACGATGGTGGCAACTTTTTGATTGAATCAAATGACTTGTTTTTTGACAGCGGCAACATAAAGTGATTCATGCCACCCACTTTGGCATAGTCATCCCAGATGCAAGCGGATATACAGGAGCCCAGCACGGTTCCAATCATTTCTTGCCCCTGGCTCACATAAAATTGCCCGGGCAATATTTTGGCTATCCACGCTTTACGCGACTTATCCCAATAGCGATTGACATGAGAATAGCCAGGGAGCATTTTAGGAAGCTGATTCATCACTGTTTACACCTTTTGATAGGCTGTTCTCTCCACTGCACTAAAGCGTTTTGCCATAGCCCCGAGACTCTCAGAATGACCAAGTATCAGTAACCCGCCGGGAGCCAACAGGTTGTAATAGCGTTCAAATAAGCGCTGCTGAGTCGGCTTGTCGAAATAGATAACAACGTTGCGGCAAAATATCACCTGAAATGGCCCCTTCATTGGCCACGTATTCATTAAGTTTAGCTGTTTAAAGAAAATAGGCGACTTAACCGTTGCATTCATGCGCCAAGCATTACTAGCCGCGACATTTGACTGCCTCTCAACAAAACTCTGGCAATAAGGTTTAGGGATCTCATTGAGCATTGACTCGTTAAGCTCACCTTGACGAGCCTGCTCTAAGACGTTGGTATCCAGGTCAGTGGCTAACAGTTTAAAATCCCACCCCCGCGGCAGGCCGGAAAGAACCGTCATGGCGATGCTATATGGCTCGGCCCCTGTTGAGCATCCTGCAGACCAAATGCGCAATCGACGCCGCCCGCCATCATTTTTATATAGTTCGGGAAGAAAACGCTCCTTGAGGTAATCAAAATGGTGCTTTTCTCGAAAGAATCGTGTCAGGTTAGTTGTCAGCGAATTAATAAAATTGCCTAATTCATCGTGCTGTTCATTTTCCAAAAGTTGACAATAACTGGCAAAGTCTTTCAACCCCAATGCTCTGAGTCGGCGGGCAAGGCGGCTGTACACCATCTCTCGCTTATAATCGCTTAAGGCGATACCTGCCAAGGCATATACCTTGGCACGTATATACTCGAAGTCTTTGTCCGAAAAATGAAACTCCTTACCCGTCTTCGCGTTCAAGCAGCAGCTACCCCTTCGTGGTAATGATTAAAACTCTTCCCACTCATCATCCGCTCCAGCACTCCACTCTTTATTGACAGGAGAAACAATTGCGGTACTTGAAGGAGGTGCTTTTTCAACCGCTGCTGCGGCACCTGACTTAGATACCACATCCCCATTGACATTAAAAAAGCCTATCAACTCGACCATTTTATTGGACTGCTCATCCAAGGCTTCACTAGACGCCGTCGCTTCTTCAACTAGGGCCGCGTTTTGCTGCGTCATTTCATCCATTTGGGCGATAGCTCGATTAACTTCTTCAATACCGGATGCCTGCTCCAGGCTGGCATTATTAATCTCGGCAATGATCGCATTCACCTGTTCTACCGAACGTACAATATCTGCCAGTGTTTCGCCCGATTCGTTGACCAGTTTTGAACCTTGCTCAACCGATTGAACACTGGCATTAATAAGTGATTTGATTTCCTTCGCGGCCCCAGCACTTCGTTGCGCCAAGTTGCGAACTTCGGAAGCGACAACTGCAAAGCCACGCCCCTGCTCCCCGGCCCGCGCCGCCTCAACAGCCGCATTTAATGCCAGCAGGTTGGTTTGGAAGGCAATATCATCTATTACACTGATAATATCGGCAATTTGGCGGCTCGATTTATTGATTTCAGCCATCGCATCGACAGCCGTACCCACTACCTTGCCACCTTCCTGAGCCCGTTTTGATGCTTCATTAGCCAAGGTCGCAGCATTGGTTGAGTTATCGGCATTTTGTCTGACGGTGCTGGTAAATTGCTCCATACTGGACGCGGTTTCTTCCAAGCTGGAGGCTTGCTCTTCGGTTCGCTGACTTAAATCGGCATTACCTTGGGCGATTTCTTTGGCTGAAGCCGAAACCGACTCAGCAGACTCGGTGATTTCAGACACCATGGTATTTAGCTTGCTAAGCGACTGATTAACTGCACCAGCCAAACGAGCAAACTCACCGGTAAAGTCCGTTGGCATATTGTGGGTCAGGTCGCCACTGGCCATCAAATCAACCACGCGAATGGTTTCTTTAACGGGTGCAACCACGCTATCAAGCAATGAATTAATGCCCGCACCTAACTTCGCCTGCGGCCCGTTGAGCTTAGATTCATCGATTCGAGCATCCAGTTCGCCAGCAGCCGCCTTCTCAACCAGATTTTGCACCAGGTTCTGCGCTAAAACATCGTTGGTTTGATCTTCCCACTCAGCGACGTAACCAATTCGCTCTCCGCTCTCGTCAATAACCGGGGTGGCCATGACCTGTAAATGCCTTCCTCCCAAGATAAAGTTTGCGGTGTAAGTATCGGTAATTTGAGCTAGCAAGTTGCGCTGATGAGAAGGATTCTTGTGGAATATGTCAATATTCGCCCCCATGACCTTCGAAACACTAAACTGGCGTAGTTCGGTCTGGATATCACGCTCAGCATTTTCGAGCATACCCATTATAGCTTCGTTGCAATAGATGATATTGAGATCTTTGTCCGTAACCATCACATTAGCATTTACCATATCGAGCGCTTTTTTAATTCGAGCATTTTCTGAAGCGACACGACGTTCAGCCTCTTGCTTTTGCAACTCAACCGTTAAGTCATCCCACTGAGCGCTCATTCCTATCCGGTTTCCGCCTTCATCAATAATCGGCGACGCAATAACCCGTATCGCCCGTCCGCCTATGCTCAACTTGGCGGTGTATGGCTCGGTTATTTTGTCCAGAATATTGCGTTGGTGTGCGGGATTTTTGTGGAATATGTCGATATTGCTTCCCATGAGCTTATCAACACTAAAAGCGGGCAAGTCTTTGCGAATATCAGACTCAGCAGTTGTCAGCATTTCACGCAAAGCCTGATTGAAATAGATAATGTTATAGTCGGTATCCGTTACCATGACATTGGCCGTCGAAGAATCCAGTGACATTTTGATTCGGGCGTTTTCAGCTGCCGCAAGTTGGTCGGCCTCAATATTGGCTTGCAGCTTATTCTGCATCTGCTGCAGCGAAGCCATGACCACACCGATTTCATCCTTACAGGCATCATCAAGCTTAGAAGAAAAGTCGCCCTTTTCAATACACTCAAATGTACCTATAGTGCTACGCAAGCGGTTGACAATACCTTTATTGAGCCGTACAAAAACGAACACAGCCAAGACAACCAAAACAGCGACTATCACCAACTGCCACAACAAGTTGCTTTGCTCCTCGTCTAACCTCAGTTCGATTTTGTCTTTGAGAAGAGGCATCCCTTTGTCATACACCGCAAACAATGCCGTAATAGCCCTGGTTCCTGTTTCAAAGTACTCCTTAGCACTGATGTCACTTGTACCATCAGCCAAAGAGCTAACGGTTAATGCCTCAAATGCCTTATAACTGGCCAGAGCATTGTCAATATCATCTTTTAAGATAGCTTTCGCTTCCTCAGAATGTTGCATCAAAGAGATTAGCTGGGTATCGATTATTTGATACAGCGCTTTCGACTCGCCAAGAAATATCAGGCTGGTTCGAGTAAGTTCGCTGGCATTATTCTGAGCGATGGCTTTCGCCCCCAAGCCACGCAACTTACCCAACACTTCATTGATAAATACAATATTGTATGTCCCACTCATCAGCGAGTATGTATCTGCTTTGGGATCTAGATCGAGATTGGATACGCTATTGACGTGACTGTACAAGCTCAGCGCCTTTTCAATGATAGCTGTATGCTCGCCAAAATTGGTTTGCGGACGTTCGCTACCAGAAGATTCCTGTCGCTTCCAGTCAGATAATATACTGTCGTAACGTAAGGCTACTTTGAATTCAGCATCATGCTTCTCATTCTGCTTTGCAATGGCTTCAAATGCTTCCTCCACCGACTTTTTGGCTGAATCAACTTTACTTTGGAAGGACTGGTCACCAGATAGCAAGCTCGCTGTCGCGCCGCGATGACGAGCAAGGGCTTCTGTTAGCTGACGCAGCTCGGTATTGTATTCAACGCCTTTAATTTCATACTCATCAAATTCAATCAACGCCAACTGGTTCGAGACAAAAAACCAGCAAAGAATAATGATTGCCAACCCCATCAAGGCAAGCGCGGCGAACATTTTAGTGGAAACTTTCATTTGGTTTATCGCATTGGTAAGTGCTTGCATCATCCTAGCCCTGTTCAGTGGTTAGCTGTTCATTGTTGCTGTTCTGTTTCTCTTCAGCAGAGTGCATGGCTGAACCAATATCTGCCACTTCTGCCAGCTCTTCAACATCGATGATCTTCATCGAGTCAATAAGCAAAATCATTTTGTCTTTAACCGTCGCCATACCCAGCATATATTTCGTATCAATGGAAGCCCCACCAAAGCTAGGAGCAGGCTTGATATCTGAGGGGTTTAACTTATAAACATCAGAGACAGCATCAACGACAATGCCTGTTTTTATCTCTTGGCCATGGCTTTC
>DFOV01000300.1 GCA_002376965.1 Gammaproteobacteria bacterium UBA3532 | reverse complement strand
TAGCCCGCCGCCCTTGGGCCGATAGCTATTGGTGGAGGAAAATAACCCGCTTGTACGTCGTAATACAGGCTTGTCGAACCCATGGCTGTGAGCTCGGTTACATCTTTTTTGCGTAGGTATTTCAGAGGGGACGAAATCATTACTAGTCACCTTTAGTTGCTTTACTTCAGTGACTATTTAAATGATTATGACTGACAAAATCATCCCAAACTGGGATGGTAATTTAGTAATTGGGATGGTTTTTTCAAAATTGGGATCGTGATCCAGTATCAATCATGACGTGGACTTACCGTTACTTTCACGAAGCGCCTTAAATGCTTTATTCGCTTGCGAGTAAATGCTCTGTATTGTGGTTTGTCCAAAGCCGAGGTTCTCTTGCAGCTCTTTCTGAAAGAGCTCAAATAGGCTATTTTGGGTATGTTTGGTATTCGCAGAGAGCACTGCCAACAGGTGTCCAATAATCAGGTTATAGCGTAATTCGTCTTTATCGCTTAGTTCACTACCTATGGATGGCATACCAATATCAGTTTCTGGAGCTGGATCTTGCCATTCTGCTTTCCAACGCTCAAATCCTTCTTGAGACTCAATTTCTAAAATCTTCTCAGAGAGACACACTATGTCATCAACTCCGGCCTTGATTCTCGAAGATGGGTGACCCGGAAACATAGAGTCTTCAGACTTGTGTACGAAGAACCTAAGCCTTGTCGTTGGCTCGGAATGCACAAAAATAGAGCCTTGCTCAATATCAATAGCCTGGGTGTCGAATAAATCTTCTAAATATATTGGAGTAAGGTGCATTAGAAGTTCGTGGCCGTTCCCCTCTATTACAGCCTGTGTTTCACTTGCAATTATCTCGTCTTGAATGTTACCGCCAGCATCATAGAATCCTGATGCAGCTAATTTTTTTAGAAGCGCTCCATCCAGAGTAAATTCCAAATGATTCTTTTTCCTGCTTCTTCTCATCACTCTTGAAAACTTCAAGTAGCAGTCGAAATGCCTATGAAGTGCAGCTTTGACTATGGCAGTTACGGGCATATTCCAACGGCTCGACAACTCAGCTAGGCTAATAAAATTGATACTCATTGATAAATAACTCCTACCGTTTCGAAAGATACCTAACGCAATTCAGTCACCCAAAGAACTACTAAGACTGCTATTTCCAGCAGACGCCTTAACAATATGCGCAGACCACCAATCCATAATAGTTCGACGTTGCTCAAGGTAAGTCGCTCGGTTATATGCCGCTCTCACTTCATCACGATCACCATGGGCCAGTGCTGCTTCAATAACGTCTTTGTCAAAACCCTGCTCATTTAAGGTTGTGCTGGCTAAAGCTCTCATACCATGTGCGACCAGACGCCCATGAAACCCCATTCGTTTTAATGCCATATTTGCGGATTCTTTGTTTGCTGGATGACGAGGGTTCTTTCTAGATGGAAAAACGTATTCCCGCATGCCACTAATCGGTCGCATAAATGACAACAATGATAGGGCCTGCTCGCTAAGAGGAACAATATGCTCCTTCTTCATTTTCATGCGAGCCTCAGGAATTCGCCAAAGAGCTTTTTCAAAATCAATTTCGCTCCATTTCGTTCCAGCGGCCTCACCAGGCCTGACCATCGTATGCAATTGCCACTCAATAAGGCAGCGAGTGCCTACGTGAATATTTGCAATGCTGAGCGCCCTCATAAGTTCAGGAAGCTCATTCGGTGCAATCGTTGGCATTCTTCTAACAGGGGAAGCTGGTATAACCTCTTTGATTCCATGAAGCGGATTGGCGGTGATGGAGCCCTCATTTACCGCATAGGTCATGATTTTGTTCATTCTTCGTGCGACCTTTCTCGCCATTTCATAATGATTATGCGTAATGAGTGTGTTAAGAACGGCAATACCTTTGGGGGCCGTAATGAGATGGATAGGAATGCTTCCTAGCTTTGGAAATACGTGTCGCTCAAGAGACAACCACGTATCAGAAGCGGTCTTTTCCTTCACCCTACTCTTTTGGATCTCGATCCAGCGGGTGGCGACCACTTGAAATGTATTTGCTGCTGCCTGCTTGTCTAACTGCTCCTGACTATCTCTATACTCCTTTGGATCGATACCTTGAGCTAGCAACTCCAGAAACTCTGAACGTTTTTTTCTCGCCTTATCCAAGCCTATTTTAGGATATCGACCTATCCCGATGTTACTACGCTTCTTAGTGATGGGCCGGTAGTAATTGAAAATCCAAGATTTTGTTCCGTTAGGTTTAACGCGAAGCATCAACCCATTCCCATCGCTAAGATTATATTCTTTGTCTTTTATCGCAGCTTTGGCAATATGCGTGGGGCTAAGTGGAGCTATTTTACGAGGCATAGTAACACCGTTTTGATAACATAGGATCTGTGTTACTACCGATGTAACTAAAAGTAGAGAATTTCATCAACTAAAAATGAATAGCAATGAACGCAAGATTAGCGCAAACCATTGTATTCATTGGCCTTAAAAATTAATTATGAACATTATTGAAATAATAAATGGTGCCCGGGGCCGGAGTCGAACCGGCACGGTGTTGCCACCGAGGGATTTTAAGTCCCTTGCGTCTACC
>DFOV01000318.1 GCA_002376965.1 Gammaproteobacteria bacterium UBA3532 | reverse complement strand
GCCGTTTTTTCACACTTAGGTCAGTACCTTGAATTAGCTGAAGCCGGTTGTTGTGGTATGTCAGGTACTTATGGCCATGAAGCACGCAATGTAGAGACGTCAAAACACATTTATAATCTGTCATGGCAGCCACATATAAAGCAAGCTGGAGAAAAGAAGCTTTTAGCGACCGGTTATTCTTGTCGTAGTCAAGTTAAGCGTATAGATGATGTGCGAATAGCTCATCCCATCGAGGCGCTTAATACGTTATTGAAAGCGGTGTAACACCTTTTTCTTTAATTTATTTCACAGCCCAGATTATTTTTACAGTCCAGATTATTTTTTTCACAGCTCAGAGTTTTCGGCGGTGTTTGAGCCTTGGTCTTTGAGGGTGGTGGATAGGCTGGTTAGAACATCGCCAGGAGTCAGCTGGGCGGCGGATATGTTGTCGACGTTCAGTTCAAAGCGTAGCTTTTCTTCAACTACAACAAAATTAATCATGCCGCCTTGTTCTAGAAAACCGTCTCTGTGACCAAATATGACGATAGGTGCCTTATTAAAACTATCGATATATTCAGTAACATCGCCCCTTACTAGAGAACCAATGTACACAGCATGGCATTCGCTAATGTCATCACGGTATTCTTTGCGCTCAGCTGTAACGGGGAGCAGGTGAATGGTCTTATCCTCGGCATAGTGTTCTATAGCCGGAACCAGGAAAGGCTCTCCGATAACACAAAACTTTACTGCATCGTTTCCTATTGAAGGCCATTCAATCAGCTTGAGAATGCTAAACAGGTAGGGAGGGTACACGCCCAATTCATCAGGTTTTTTGGCAGCTGAAAAAACGGAGTTGCTAAACAGCAGGCTAAGGATGATAAACAAATATCTCATGGAAACAAGCTCTACCCAATAAACACCCGATGATAGGATATCATCTGTCGCCAATAAGTATGGCCGAGCTAACCAAAAAGTTCAACTTTGATCATTGAGCAACAGGCTAATTTGCTCGCATTAAGTGGCAAAATAATTATTTCCGTCTATTATTCGCTAACTTAGAGGTTGTTTATCTTTGGAGTCGGTGAAGGATGTCGATAATTTCTAGATTATTAGACTGGATACATGGTTGGCTGGAACCTGGGAACGGGGTGCGATCGAATTTCCGCTACCCTGTGCCTCAATACTTGTTGTTACCCGATGAGCGGCTCCAAACTTTGCAGTCGATGCGCAGCATTGGCGATACACTGGCCGATGATGTTGTAAGAAGTGTTGTTGATTCAATGCCGTCAGCTGAGGTCGCTGCCAAATCCCTTTTTGACAAGCTTATTCGCAATAGCTCACCCATTCCAGAAGACGCGCCTCCCGAGTTGGCTGCCTATTTCGCAGCAACGGACAATATTCCTGACCATTATATCGATCATAAAAAGTTTGCCATAGCCCAGAAGTTGTTTGCCGATCTGGGGCCTGAAATCGTTTTGATTTTATTTTGTAAGTCCTTACCCTTTTGTTATGCCTGCGGATTTGGGGCAGAGGTATTGACCAAAACTGGGCGCATGGTTGAGACTGGAAACGACCAATATAAGCGCCTAAATCGCCGGATTATGGAAACGGCGCAGTTTGTTATCAATGTATTGGCTCCAGGTAGTTTTAGCGACTCAGGAAAAGCTATCGCAACTACCCAGAAAATCCGATTAATACACGCATCTATCCGCTATTTTATTATTGAAAGCGGATGGGATAAGCAGCGCCTTGGCGAGCCTATCAATCAAGAAGATATGGCTGGAACGCTGATGTCTTTTTCATTTGTTATTCTCGAAGGCCTGATCGCGCTTGGGTTGTTGGACGAAGATAAACCGGCTGATCAAGAAAAGATCGAAGCATATCTGTATCTGTGGAACACCGTCGGCTTTGTTTTGGGGGTTGATCCAAATAACTTACCGCGGGACTACCAGGATGCCAAGAAGATTGCATACTCGATCTTTTCACGCCAAGCCAGGCCATCAGAGGCAGGACGGTTACTGACCAAAAGCCTTCTCGATTATATGCAACACATGATACCAGGGAAGTGGTTTGATCGTTTTCCCGTTGTAGTGACCCGTTATTTAATCAGTGATGATGTTGCCGATATGCTCGGCATTCCCAGAGTGCGTTCGCCATGGTGGCATGTTGCAGTACCGCTTGCTCGCAAGTTTTTTGGCGATATTGAGGACTGGGAGTCTCGCTCAGGACTATTTTGTAAGGTTTCGGAAAAGTTCAGTCGATTATTATTGCAATCGGTTGTTTTGTACCATAATGATTTCAAGCAGGTCCGTTTTTATATTCCGCCTTCACTGAAGAATAACTGGAATATTGACGAGCCGTAAAAACAGAAAATGTAAAGATTGGGTGGTTGGTATGTTGCGCAAATTATGTATCGCTATGGGGTTGAGTTCGGTGTTGATAACACCGCATGTTGCTTGGGCACAAATAGATGATGTAACAGGTGACATCGGCAGTGAGTTGGATTTTGCGTCGATGGAAGATGCAGAAGCATTACTGACGCTCATTCAATTGGTTGAGTCGAACATAGCAACAAAAACCAATAAGTTGGATAAAGACTACCTTCCCGGTTTGGTATCTGTGTTGACTGGCGATGAAATGAAAGCGCGTGGAGTCAGGACTATCAAGGAGGCGCTCAATCTGGTGCCTGGAATGCATCTGGCTACTGATAGGTTAGGCTTCCCCACGCCGGTGTTAAGAGGTATTGGTGGGGTCAAGGCCAGTGGCTCTGGCAAAACCAAATTTTTGTTGAATGGTACCCCGCTAAATTCTTCACAAAGTGGGTTATCAGAGTTTTTTTGGGATATTCCTGTTGAGCAAGTGAGTCGGATTGAAGTGATTCGAGGGCCTGGTTCTGCCATATATGGCGAATATGCTTACATGGGGGTGGTGAATGTTGTCACCTACAATGCGGGTAATTTCGGCTATGCTGGTGGCGGCGGAAATGGCACCAAATTTTATGGCGGACTTATCGGTGGCAAAATGGATGACGGCCCGTACCTTAGCATCAATACCTCTGTCCGCCATGTGAAGGGCGATGAAGTTGAGTCTGGCCTTGATGGCATCTATCCGCTGCTGGGCGAAAATGCCCCTTTGGTCTCCAACGCGCCTGGGGATGTTCATAATGAACGTCATCACTTTATGGCCGTGTTGAATACGGGATACCATGGTGATAACTCGCAGTTTGATCTCAAGCTTCAGCAACTGGAACTGGAAACAGGAAGCTACTTTGGCTTGAGTAATTTCCTTCAGGAAAATGATGAAGCGGAGTACGTCAGTGCCCATCGAGGTGCTGATGCGACCTTTAAAGTTTTTGATGATAGCTGGTCGGTTAATGCTAAACTGGGTTGGCGTGAGCTAGCAACAGATTTCGCAGATTTTCAAGCAATCCCCGCCTTCTTCCCATTTGTTAATCCGCAAGCGCCAGAAGCCCCGCCGACTTATTACGTTGATGGTTTGTGGGCGGATTCGCACTACAAAGAAAAGCGCACCAACTTAGGTATTAGCGCGAATTATACCGGCTTTGATCACCATAACCTGTTAGTTGGTATCGATTATTCCATCACTGAATCTTTCGACTCACTATCGGTTGGACGCTTTACCTTGGCGGTGGCACCTGATTTTCCACAAGTATTGTCCGACGCATTGATCCCTAATGGCCTTACTCGTGAAGTAACCAGTCTCTATCTGCAAGATCAGTATGCGGTAACGAACTCGCTGGAAGTAACATTAGGAGCGCGCTTTGACCACTACAGCGATTCTGATGATAGCTTTAGTCCGCGTTTAGCAGCAGTTTATCAGCTCTCGGATTTTCACTTGCTTAAAGCGCAATACGGTGAAGCTTTCCGGCCGCCAACCTACACTGAGTTGTTTTCTTTGGCGTTATCGAATGAGGGCGATCCTGAGCTGGAACCAGAGACAATCAAGACTGCCGAGTTTGCGTATATCTACAAAAGCAACGACAAAGTGGGACGGGCAACAATCTTCTATTCCGAATTAGATGACTTAATTTCATTGGTGCTAACCTCGCCATCGGATGGTAAATATCAAAATGGTGAGGGGGCCAGCTCTTATGGCGTTGAGTTGGAGTGGGAGCAGCAGTTTAATGACAACTGGAAGCTGATCGAGAACTTGTCCTATGTAAAAACAGAGGATGATGCCAGTGAAGAAGAGCTGGCTGGTAGTTACAACTGGTTGGCTAATGTGGGCGTGTTGTATCAGCCCAACACCAAGTATTCTGTAGCACTTGATTATCGCTTTGTTGATAGCGCGATCCGCGAACTCAATGACTCGCGCTCGGAAGTTGACGCGCTGCATACTGTTGATTTGACTGTCAGCATGTTCCAAGCTGCAGGCACCGGCTTCACACTACGCCTTGGCGCCAAAAATCTGTTTGATGAGGAAGTGGTTTATCCGGCTCCTGCTGGAACCTACATGGATGACTATCCCCAAGATGGTCGCAAACTTTGGGCGGAGGTCATGCTCCAGTTCTAAGCTAAAACAACATTGATGGTTGGTGTCAATCCTGGCATCGACCGCTTTCCTCTCTTAGCATAAACCAACACCAGATAAGGAGATCGATCATGGTCACTTCTGGACTAGACGCTAGCCTGCAACGTGCCTTAACTCATTTAAAATCGATTCAACGGGCAGACGGTTCGTGGAATGGTGATAATTTTGCCGGTCCTGTTTATACGGCGTTAATGCTCATTTTAGAGTCTTATCTTGGTATCCTCAGTGACTTGGATAAAGCCGAAGGGGCAAAGTGGATACTCTCTCAGCAGTATGACGATGGGTCATATCCTGAATATCTCAATGCACCACAGGGAGCGTTAGAGCCAACCGCAACCTGCTATTGTGCTTTGTTGTTGTGTGGCTACTCTGTCGAGCTGCCTGAGATGCAAAAAGCTAAAGCCTTTGTTGATGAGCAAGGTGGCTATGCCAAGTGCAACCTGCTGTATCTTATTTATATTTGTATGGCGGGGGAGTATCCAGCGAGCAAGCTGCCGAGTATGACGCTGTTATGGAAGCTGGTGCCATTTAGTCAGCGAATTCTAGCATTCCGCTTTGGTTTACAAATGGCGATTGTTGCGAATGAGCTTCCTCTTGCTATTCAAGGTCTCAAGCGTGGAGGGAAAGCGCCGAAATGGTATCGCTGTCCGTTATTAACCTTTCAGTGGTGGCGAGTTCGCCGTTATTTGCTGAAGAGGCAAAATCCAGAAGGTAATTGGATGGGAATACTCATGCCATCCTTGCTGGCGCTGGTTTGTTTGAAGTATACAGGTTCCAGTTTGGCTGACCGATACTATGCAAAAGGAATTAGCTATCTATCTCACTGGAAGGTTTACTCCGAAAGCGGCTTGCGTGTAATTCCCTATGCTTCTGAGGTATGGAATACGGCGCTGATAACTCGTCTGTTTCTGGAGCAGGGCGATAAAGTGACTGAGGCACCATTACGTGCGTCGTTGAACTACTTGTATCGCCAGCAAAGCATGGCTATTGAACCTGCTGACTGGCAAAACCCAACCTGGAACACGCCGCGCTTTGGCGGGTGGCCCTACGAGCAAGGTAATCCCTTATGTAGTGACACTGATACCACAGGGGCCGTGCTTTGGACATTGGGGTTAGCTAAAAAATCTGGTGAAGATGGGCCAGTAATATCGGCCGCTGTAGACAAAGCCACTGCTTGGGAATGGGGGATGCAAAATAAAGATGGTGGTTGGGCCGCTTTCGCCCGTGGGCATAAAAGCAAACCGCCAGGGGCTATCATGACGAAGCCTTTTAATTTTCCTGCTCCAACCATGCTTAATATGCTAAAAATGTTTTTTAACCCGCCACTGGCTTTGGGCGATCCGTCAACTGCGGGTTTAACCGGGCGTGTGTTATCGGCCATGGGCATGCTTGGGTATGATAAGAGTCATCCATCAATTGCATCGGCCATTGCCTTCTTAAAATACCAAGCCGATGAGCGAGGTATATGGTGGGGACGCTGGGAAGTGAATTTTTTACAGGCGAGTGCCTGCGTTATTTCTGGACTCTGGGCCGTTGGTGAAGACATGCAGGCAGGCTATGTCCAAAAAGCGCTGGACTGGATGCTTTCTAAACAACAGGAGGATGGCAGTTGGGGAGAAGGCAATGAAACCTATTATGACCCCTCTAAAGCGGGTGAGGGCGCGAGCTCTGCTACAGTAACCGGAGCAGTGATAAGTGCACTTATTGATGCTGGACTAGCTTCTTCTGACAATGTCAGCCGCGGTATTGAATATCTGGTTCGGACTCAGTCTGAAGACGGTACTTGGCCCGAACCGCTACCTCTGTTTGTTATGGTCGCGCCGAACAGCTTCTACACCAATACGGTTTATTCACAATATTCGCCGGTTGAGGCCCTGATCAAGTACCGGCGCAGGGCAAGATCATGAACAGCGGCAGTCCATTATCGCTGAGTGGCGGGATGTTTCTGGAGCAAATATCTGCTGCATGGATGCAGCGGTTAAGCCATCACGGATGATTTGACGGCGTTTTGCGCAAGAAATATCCTGCTACTCAGCGGTAATGGATGAAATTTGAGCACTCATGCTCTGATCCTGAATACCGGCGCATAGCGGCAGAATAGGTTGTTACACTTCGTTACTCTTGTTACTTTATGTTACAAAGGGTTACCTCTGTGAGACCTTCTTGAGGAGAGGCTGGGTTATTCTGATCCTGTAGTAAATAACAACGTTTGTGTAAAACTATTCAGGAGATAACCACATGAAAAAAAACTCAATTACCGCCGAGCAATTCTCTAAAAGTCGCCTATCAGCGAATAAAAAGGGGGCAACAACGCTGGTTGCCGCAATCTTATGTATCACATTGGGAGCTGTTTCTGTTACGGCATCAGCCCACTCTCGCCAGGAGCGCCAACAACAACATGCTGAGCAAATGGTTGAGCGTATCAGCGAAAAGCTAGACCTGAACGAGCAGCAACAAGCACAATTGCAGGTATTGAAAAATGCCGTGTTGCAGGCCAAGCAGCAGGTAAGGGAACAAAGTGGTGATGTGCGTGACGAAATTAGCCAACTGTTCGATCAGCCTCAGCTGGATAGGCAAAAAATGCTGAATCTTGTTCAGTTAAAGGCTAATGTTATCACTGAGCAGGCACCAAGCGTTATTGATGCTTTAGGTGATTTTTATGACAACCTGAGTCCTGCGCAGCAGCAAGAGGCAAGAATACATTTACAACATATGATTGAGCAGGGGCCTCGCCACCACCGTGGATCTCGCTGGCATGGCGTGAAAGATCAATAGAGAAAACGTAACGGGAGCAGTACTCAGTGGTTGATGCAAGAAAACTACTGCTAATTGATGATGACGAAAAGCTGGCGGACTTATTGCGCCAGTTTTTTCAGCGATTTGATTATCAGCTTGAGTCGACGACATCGCCACTCAATGGACTGGACATGGCATCTTCGGGCGATTTTGCTTTAGTAATACTCGACGTAATGTTACCCGAGCTCGATGGATTCGAGACTTGTCGTCAGCTTCGCAAACATAGCGACATTCCTGTTCTCATGCTAACCGCTCGCGGCGATACGATGGATCGGGTGATTGGTTTGGAAATCGGTGCCGATGATTATCTGGCCAAGCCCTTTGAGCCGAGAGAGCTACTCGTGCGGATTCAAAATATCATTAAGCGCACCTATCAAGCCCCCGCTCCTTCGGCATTGGTTCATTACGACAGTGTTAGCATCGATTTTTCGAGGCGAGTGGTACAGCTTCGCGGTGATGAGCCTGTCCAACTAAGTGCTATGGAATATCAGCTATTAGCCTTGCTCGCTCAGAACGCTGGAAAAATAATGAGTAGGGATGAAATCCTGCAGCAACTAAAGGGTATCGAAACCGATATTTATTCACGCTCCATCGATATTCTGGTTAGTCGGCTTCGCCATAAACTTAAGCCCTTTGAACCAATTAAGACAGTACGAGGAATGGGCTATGTTTTTAGTGGGGTCAAACATTGAAAGCCCATTTAGCTAGGCTCAAGTGGCTCAAGGGAAGAGGCATGGGGCTTGGTGCCAAGCTCATCATTGTTTTTATTCTTTCGGCGCTAGTGTTGGTTACTCTGATTGGATTTGGGGTTAGGCAGACGGTGGATAGACATTTTGAGCACCATGTACGCCCTCATATCATCACCTATTTTGATTATGTTCAGAAGGACATTGGCTCCCCTCCCAATTTTCGTAAAGCCGAACGTCTGGCAAAGCGTTTACGCTTACAAATTGCTATCATCCATGCTGGAAATACGTGGCACTCCGATGGCGTTCCCTTTAAAGAGAGTGAAGTGGTGCCGCGCAAGGCCAGACATATACCGCCTCGTTTACATCGCTTACCGCTACAACTGGTTAGTCTTCAAGGCAAAGAATACCTGATGATGCTCCAGCGCCATTCTAAGATATTGTTTGGTATTCCGGAATTACGTCCGCGTAAGACTGACCAGCGCTGGATGGTGCCTATGCTAATCATCATCATGATGCTGATGATTATCTACGCCGCGATCCAATACCTTTTCAGTCCTATTCGTCACCTTGAACAGGGAGTGAAGCGGATTGGTCAGGGCGATCTGGCCTATCGTATTGATGTTGAGCGCGGCGATGAGCTGGGCAGATTGGCCCATAGCATTAATAGCATGGCCAGTGATATCCAGCACATGTTAGATGCCAAGCGCCAAATGCTATTGGCGATTAGTCACGAGCTGAGAACGCCTATAACCCGAGCGAAAGTTGCAATGTCTTTGACTGAGGCTGGGCCACCGTTAGACAGTATTGGCCAGGATCTGGATGAAATGGTCGTTCTAATTGAGCGAATATTGGAAAGCGAAAGGCTATCTTCAAAGCACGAGCCGCTAAATTTAGAGTTGATCCGACCCTATTCACTAATCGGCGATGTTGTTCAGGAATATTTCCCACACAGTAATATTTGCATTTCGGGATGTGACGGTGTGGCAGCGTTGATGCTCGATCGGCAACGAATGAGTATCTTGCTAAAAAACCTTATAGATAATGCGTTAAAGTACACCGAATCGCGTCAGCCTGTTGATGTTTGTTGTTTTGAGGACATCGGTCAAAACAACAAGCATGTAGTTCATTTTGTGGTGAAGGATTGCGGTGTGGGTATAGCAGCTAACCATTTGGCTCACCTTACCGAACCTTTTTATCGAGCAGATCCTAGCCGTCAGCGAAAAACAGGCGGTGTTGGTTTGGGGTTATACCTATGCAAGATGATTGCTGAAAGCCATGGCGGTCAGCTGCTGATCAGCAGTGAACTAGGACATGGAACAACCGCAACTGCTAGCTTTCCAAGAGATGGCTCCGGTATACGTGGAGTATAAATATTAAACAATAATTTCCCTGTTTCCTATATCTTGTTCTAAACTTCTAGCTATCGCTTTTCAATTGTTTTCGCTTTCAATGGTTTCCCCTATGAGGAACTAGGTTGCTTCGGGCAAGCTTGGAACACTGCAGCATGGGGGCAGTTACAGGTAAAGTTACAGGTAAAGTTAATATGGGCTTTCTAGCTAGAGTATCGGTAAAAAGTAAACTCGCATTGGTCATTGGTTGCCCCTTGGTAATGGTGTTGCTGCTAGGTGGTTTAGAGCTAAAGCGCTTAAGCGATATTGCCGTTGAGGGCGAGTTGGCCAAAGGGGTTGTCGAGCTCAGCAGGGCCTTGGATGAGGTCGCCCACCACCACGCGGTTGAGCGAGGCTTATCCGCAGGATATTTGGGAAGTGGCGGCAGTAAAGGGCTGAGCGCTTTGAATACCCAACGAGAAAAAGCAGATAAGGCTGAAAATGGCTTAAAGAGGTTAGTGGCGGAGCATAAGTCACTAATTGATGACATTGGCATCGATCTCTCGCCACTAAATCGGCTGCTGTAGGAGAAAGGTGCGGTGCGAGCGAGCGTTAGTCGTCTAGATAAGAGTCGGGATATGTTTGAATACTATTCCTCGCTCAATCATGAAGCTTTGGCATTGATTGAACACGCCTCAGGCGCGATAGGAAACAAGAAGCTTCGCGAGCTTATCGATAGCTATGTAGCCATTTTATGGATGAAGGAACGATCTGGGCAAAGTCGTGGCAAACTCAATGGCGTATTTGCCTCTAAATCCGCCAGTTTGCAGTCCTACGCTAAAATAAATGAATATTTAGCCGGATTTGACCAACATATACAGAGTCTCTCACGTAACAAAAATAGCGAAGTCTACGCTTTGATCCAGTCACTTCAAGCGAGCGATGTATTTCGTCAGGTCGATCAGATCCAGAAGGCGTTTTTGGCGACGTCGCTAAATGACCTGTCTAACGTGTCTGGACCAGACAGTACAGTGTGGTTTTCACTGGCAACGAAGCGCATAAAAAGCATCAAGGCTATTGCTGATACCGTTGGGGAGAAGATCGTCGCTGAGGCGCAGCAATATATCACTAGAGCGCAGACACTATTTTGGATTGGTATTGGGGTGGGGATCGTAATCGTGCTTGTTCTCACCTGTTTGGGTTGGTGGATCGCGCTATCGATTTGCGATCGGGTTTTAGTTATAAAGAATACGCTGGGACAAAGCATTGCTGAAAGCGACTTGACGCGGCGCGTGAATACCGAAGGTCAGGATGAAATCAGCGAAATTGCTACAAGCATTAATGCTTACATTGAGTGGCTGGGTAGCGTAATAGAAAAACTGAGGGAAGAGTGTGTATTGCTAGAGCAGCAGGGAGAAGCCTTTGTTACCCGAGCGAGTAATAACCGCAATATAGTAAAAGAGCAGCAGGAGCAGCTGCAGTCCATCGCATCGTCTGTTACTGAAATGTCTGCTAGTGTTGCTGAAGTAGCTCAGTCTTGTCAGCTGGCGGCAGACTTAACCTCACATGCCAAAGAGGCTGGAGAAGAGGGCACGCGTTTGGCTTCGGTGTCGATGGACTCAGCCAATGCGTTGGCTGAAAGTATGGCGCAATCAGAGTCGATCATTACTGATTTAGCCAAGAATAGCACTAATATCGGCGGCATCATTGATGCTATTCGAGGGATTGCCGAGCAAACTAACCTATTAGCATTGAATGCGGCAATTGAAGCGGCAAGGGCGGGCGAGCAGGGGCGAGGCTTTGCGGTGGTTGCTGACGAAGTGCGCTCGCTGGCAGGCCGAACACAAGAATCGACACAGGAGATTAATCAGCTCATCTCTGAGCTTCAGGTTAGCGCCGAGTTGGCTTGTCAAAACCTTCACCAAAGCCAGAATGTGGTGCAACAAGCCATTGCCAGCGCGAAAGCGTCGTCCGATATTATTGAGAAAATCAATGATGTTACCAAGCAGACTGACGAACAAACGCTGCAAATTGCTTCAGCAGCAGAAGAGCAGTCCGTTGTGTCGAATGACGTGGCAAATAATGTCGAAGTGGTTAGTGCTCATGCTGACGAAGCGTTGTCCAATGCAGAAAACATCGATACATTAAGTTATGAGCTGGCACAAGTGATTAAAGAGCTGAATTCGCTGACAGCACGTTTCCGGCTTTGAGTGGTGTAGGCATCTCTAGCTCGCTCAGTGTACTGTCAGGTTGTGGCATTTCTGGATCGTTCAGCTGCTTATATTGATGAAAATTTGGATTATCATTGTGTAGCCACTGCAGGATTTGATAATAACGACGAATATTGGTGACATACTTAACCGGCTCATCGCCTCGGGCATAGCCGTATTTTGTTTGACTATACCACTTTTTGTGGCGTAATAACGGCAGAAATTCTTTCACATGGACCCACTTATTGGGGTCTTTTCCTGCTTTACTGGTCAGATAGCGTGCGTCATTAACGTGTCCCCAACCGACGTTGTAAGACGCCAGGGTAAAAAATGACCGATCCGGTTCGCGAATATCATTTGGCATCAGCTTGTAAAGATAACGAAAATACTTAGCTCCGCCCATAATGCTTTGCTTAGGATCTAGTCGATTTTTTATCCGAACCTGTTTAGCCGTCGAGCGCGTTAGCATCATTATACCTCGTACGCCGGTTGGGCTTCTTGCTTTGGGATTCCAATGGGATTCCTGATAGCCAATAGAGGCCAGCAAACGCCAGTCGATATCTTGCTCGGCCGCCTCTTTAAAGAGGGGAAGGTATTTAGGCAACTTTTCATCAACAGCATCAATAAAAGCGCGGGTATCAACGTAGTCGAAACGCTTAATATGGCCATAGTAGCGATCAACCAGCTGTTCCAGTTCACCATTGGATTGCAATGCACTAAAAAAGTCAAAGGCCGCGCCAAGCAGGCTGTCATCTTCTTTATGGGGAAAATGCCATCGAAGCGGCCTGTCGTGGTTGAGGCTAAATGCTATAGATACGTCGGGAGTAAATTGGCGGTGCAAGGCCAGTTCGTTGGAGTTGACAACGGTATAGGCTATTTTTTCTTCAAGCAAAAGATCTAGTAACTGCTCGGTGGTGCGATTACTGTGTATTTCCCAGGTTAGATCCGGGTGGCTTTTTTTTATTTCCTGGAGTGAATCAATAAAAGGTCGGTGATTGGGAATGGCGACAGGCTCAGTCAGATCGCCTGCATCTCTGGGCCAATCGGTTCCTTGTTTAAATACCAGTTTTTGGCTGATGGTTTGATAGGCCGGGCCGAGACTGAAGGTGTAGCCTTCGGCGTCTGGTGTTGGTGAGCCATAGGCAATAAAGTGAATATGGCCACTATCCAGCGCTTCCCACATATCGGCTTCGGTTGAAAAAAGCTGAATTTCTAATTCAAGGTTAAGTGATTTTGCAAAACGCTTTCCGAGCTCGTATTCAAATCCGGTTGGCCCCTGGTTATCAATATAAAAAGTCGTTGGCCCGTTGCGTGTGCCCATAATGAGCTTTCCATGCTCATGAATGCGTTCAAAATACGAAGGCGGAGAGTCACAGCTGATGAGCAACAGCGCTATCAGAATCAGGGTTATTGGTGAAACCAGCCGGAACATATCGAAGGATCTAGGGGCGTCGGTGTAAAGGTGCATTTAGAGAGTATAACGAACTTCCTCACTGAGGAAACCCAAGTTGTTTCTAATTTGCAAAAAAAATGAAAAAAATTATTTGCAATAACCTTAGGGTTTTTGCGGGGTTGCAACGATTTATATCCCAAAATAGTTGGGTGTCGCAAAAATTCGACACTATTCAGAAAAATCGGATTTTGATAATCTGAACGTGGTTTGAAAAGACCCCTATATGTACTAGCAACTACAACCTTTTTAAGGGACCTAACGGTCCCTTTTTTTTTGCTAGCTGACAACCAGTTCCTGGTTGGCTGGTCCGATACTATCCATAGCAACTTCCATCAATTGATTTTCAATCGCTTGCGGTAGCAGGCTAAACAGTAGATCTAATAATGCCGCTGCACTGTCTACATCCTGTTGTTCGTGGTCGGTAAGGTAGACATCAATAAACTGTTGAAACATCGACTTGTCAAACTTGTCAGGGCTACTAAAGCCATAAAGTATTTCTAGTTGTTTGGCTATTTTGGCCGCGAGGCTGATAACCTGGCCACGGCTACCTGGATCTTTACTAAATACCAATATACAGAGTGGAATAGCCCAGGCAGATAATAGGGCTTCACTGAATCCAGCCATGTGCTTAACGAGCATGGCCGTATGTTGATCGGTGCAGCTAAAGTGCCCCTCGTCATGTTTGAGCCAACCGGTCTTTTCGTACCAGGCTAGAAGTTCGTCGGTATAGGTTTCGGCTTGATGTTCATTATGAGGTAAAAACAGCTCGCGCTTAACAAATGGATACAGTTTCCTCATATTCTCACGCAGTGCAGGAGCAGCAACCGTTGTATTGCGGACAAAGTGGCTGGCAATAAGCGATGGTAGGGCGAAAAGGTGGAGAATATTATTGCTGTAGTAGGTTAGTAGCGAGGGCGTTATATTGGCAAGGCGTAAGATATTGCCGCCTTCTAGCTCCTGGCGTTCAATCAGGTTGACCTCGATTGCTTTTTCTATATGCTGCGGCGCACTCATCGCTCCATAAACCAGATCCTGGCTATAGGGAACGGTTTCCAACATATTTAATAACCCTGAAAGTAGCCGTGACATGCGCTTTTCATCTATGCTCAAACGTGGCGTGGTGAGCAAGATTGATGAGACCAAGCTTACGGTTGAGGGAGCGGCTGCGGCATTAATAGACTCACATAACCGCAGTGAGAGTGTCGAAACCACCGGCTTTAGCCAACTGGGCCGTTCGTCTTTGTTTTCGCGCCAGCCTTCCGCGAGGGTATCCAGTTGTTCATCTAAAAACAGCGGTTCTCCAAAGTTCACATTGACCTTGCCAAAAGACTGGCTCAGAGCACGTCGGCTGCGCAGTAACTGAAACATTGATTCTTTTTTCTTTTCTTTGCCGAACAGTTCTTTATGGTAGGTCGAGACTTCCATGACACGATCGTAGCCTATATAAACAGGAACAAAGACAATCGGCTTCTTCTTGTCCTGGATATAGTTGGACAGCGTCATACTGATCATGCCTGTTTTCGGAGAGAGCAGCTTACCTGTTCGGCTTCGTCCCCCTTCGATAAAGTATTCAATCGCTAGTCCCCTTTTAGCCAGGCAGTTCATATACTCGGAAAAGACGGCTTGGTATAGACGATCATTACGGAAACTGCGGCGGATGAAAAAAGCGCCGGATCGGCGTAAAACCGAGCCGATAGGCCAGAAGTCCAGGTTGATACCGGCTGCGATATAGGGTGGCATTAAACCTTCATGATATAAAACATAAGACAACAGCAAATAATCCATATGGCTGCGATGACAGGGAACATAAATGACCTGGTTTTCTTTAGCTACTTCACGCAAGCGCTCTGTTTGGAAGCATTCGACGCCGTCATACAACTTGTTCCATAGCCAGCTAAGAAAGAGCGAGAAAAAGCGCAAAACGGCAAAGGAGGGTGTGGATGCAATCTCCAGCACCATTTTTTTAGCTTTATGCTTGGCTTTACCCTGGCTGATCTTTTTCTTTTTCGCTTCAGCGCTGATTGCCTGTTTGACCGCATCGGTGGACAATATTTGGCGCGCTATCTCATTGGTATTGACGCCGCCGGGGCCAAATGCGGCCTGACGTTGATAGTGGAAGTGGTGCTTTAGTGTGCGAACCAGTTTGCGTTGATCTTGCGCCTGTTCGACTCCATCTAACCATTGTTTCAGGGAAATAGGGCGGCTAAAGCGTACAAAGGTGTGCCGACCGTTTGCCAATACCACTAGTAGGCGTCGAAGTGCGCCGATGTTTTCCTGATCGGCAAAGAGGAGTTTAAATAGAGAGCGCTCTTTGCCTGGATTACGGCCCCAGTAGATGGCAACAGGCACAATCTGCACATCCGGCACCTGGCCATCTTTAACAGCATTTAAACAGTTAGTAAGCTGCTCTTCTTCCTCTGGCAACTCACCGTTCAGTGATAGCCAATTGTGGGGCTTGCCGAGAAACAGGTAATTGGGAGTTTCGCTGGCTTCACGGTTGGCGTTAAATGGCAGCTTATTTTCTTTGGCGGCGATTTCAAGTGTTGCCAGTGCACTATATGAACGGGTGCGCAAAACATAGCAAATCGGTTTTGAGGTATCTATGTCCAGCTGTTCCAGCGGCTGCTTAGGCACAATATAGCGTTTGGTTGCCCAGCCTATAAGCAGTTTGGCCAGTCCAAAACGAAGTGATAACCAGGGTGCCATCACTGTTCTCCTTTTGTTGAGTATCCAGAGGGAGCCTAACAAAGCGGTTGCTTTGCTTCGCGCCTATTGATTTTCTACACGACTTTAAGCTTTTACAGGGCTATTCGTTACTCGTAGCTAACCTGTTGCAGTGCAATTTGTTTGCGTTTCTTTGCGCAGGGCTTATCGCAGTCACAGACCTTTTCTATTCCTTCCAGGGTTTCAACCCCACCACAACTTCCTTTTATCCGCTTCTGCGCGACGATAACGCCGACAGACATTGCTAATACAACAAGAAGAAAGGTGATGAATGTAATGATAAGCGTTGTCATGATAATCCTAAAGTGTGCAGGTGCAACAGGCCCAAGTTGATGTGGCCTAGTTTAACAAAAATGCATTACAACAAAAATGGTTTAAATGCTGAACTATACCTGGTTGTAAAGGTGCCATTTTCATTGGTAACTACAAAGATCGCTAGATTATTGGCCTCAGCGAAGCGCAAGGCTTCATCGGCCCCCATGACCATAAAAGCGGTAGCGTAGGCATCTGCGAGCATTACCTGCTTATGAAGAACGGTAACAGATGCCAGGTTGTGGGTTATGGGGTAGCCTGTTGTGGGATCAATGGTGTGGCTATATCGTTTTCCATCGACTTCGTAATAGTTTCTATAGTCTCCCGATGTCGCGGCACCGTGATTACTTAAATCAACGGCTTGGAGGGCTTCGCGCTGGAGACCTGAGTTGGGTTTTTCTATGCCAATTCTCCACCCAACACCTTTGGGGTTTAATCCTTTGGTACCTACTTCGCCACCAATCTCGACCATGTAGTGCTCAATACCCAGGTTTGTCAGATAATTCGCGACCTGATCAACGGCATAGCCCTTGGCAATCGCTGATAGGTCAATAACTACCGGTTTGGATTTGACGATATAAAAATTAGACTTAAGCTCAATGCCTTGGTAGCCGATTTGGGCCAAGCCCTGCTCTATTATTTCCTGTGGCGGAACCTCAGCATTGTGTTTGGATGCTCCAAAGCCCCAGCTTTCTATCAATGGACCCACCGTTACATCGAACTTGCCGCCGGTCGCTTGTGATATATCGAGAGAAGTATCTAAAACAGTGTAGAGCTCATGCGATATGGGGTAGGGCTGGTTGATCGGGTGAGCATTCAACAGCATCAGTTCTGATGCTTCGTCATAGGTAGAGAAAATGTGGTTCAGATGATTGAGTAGGGTGGCGATTTCATCTTTGACTAGTTTTAACTCAGTAACTTCAGGCACGCTAGCAAATTTAATGTTGTATTCTGTGCCCATGGTTGTGCCGCTGAAATGGTAGTATTCAACGCTGTCGTGTTTTTGGCAAGCCGTTAGGCTTAGCCAGAAACTAAGGATAATGAAGTAACGGGCAATCTTTCTCATAACAAAAGCAACCAAAATAAAGCAAAGATAAAAAAGGGGCTTTCTAGCCCCTTTTTCGTCACGCTGGCTCGCTAGCCACCGAAGTCATCCAGAAGGATGTTTTCGCGCTCAACACCCAGATCTTCGAGCATCTTGATGACAGCGGCGTTCATCATGGGCGGCCCACACATGTAGAACTCGCAATCCTCTGGTGCCGGGTGATCCTTAAGGTAGTTTTCATACAGCACTTCGTGAATAAAGCCGGTGTAGCCGTCCCAGTTGTCTTCGGGTAACGGGTCAGACAGTGCCACATGCCACGTGAAGTTTTCATTTTCTGCTGCCAGCTCATCGAAATCTTCAACATAAAACATTTCACGCTTACTTCGCGCACCATACCAGAAGGTGATTTTTCGCTTGGAGCTTAAGCGGCGCAGTTGGTCGAAAATATGTGAACGCATCGGCGCCATACCGGCACCACCACCAACAAATACCATTTCAGCATCAGTATCCTTAGCGAAAAACTCACCGAACGGCCCAGAAATGGTCACTTTGTCTCCAGCTTTCAAGCTATAGATGTAAGATGACATCTTTCCTGGCGGCACATTCGGATTGCGCGGAGGAGGGGATGCGATCCGCACATTAAGCATGATAATGCCTTCTTCATCTGGATAGTTCGCCATTGAGTAAGCGCGAATAACCGGCTCGTCACAGATAGATTCGTAGTTAAACAGTCCAAAGCGCTCCCAGTCGTCACGGTACTCTTCTGGAATATCGTAATCGGCATATTTTACATGGTGAGCTGGCGCTTCAATCTGAATATAACCACCGGCGCGGAAGGGAACACTCTCACCATCAGGAATGCGTAGTTTAAGCTCTTTGATAAAAGTGGCTTTGCTATCATTGGAGATAACTTCACATTCCCACTTTTTAACACCGAAAATCTCTTCAGGTACTTCGATGTCCATGTCTTGTTTGATGGATACCTGGCAAGACAAACGACAGCCTTCGGCCGCTTCGCGCTTGGTGACATGACCTTCTTCAGTTGGAAGCAGGGTACCGCCACCTTCACGAACATTGACACGACATTGGCCACAGGTACCGCCGCCACCGCAAGCCGATGATACAAAAATGCCAGATTCAGCCAATGCACCAAGCAATTTAGTTCCGGGCTTGGCTGTAATGGCTTTACTCTCATCACCGTTGATTAATATTTTTACGTCGCCGGTGCTTACCAGTTTGGCTTTGGCGGCCAGAATTATCGTTACCAAGGCGATAACGATAAGGGTAAACATGGAGACTCCCAAAATTATTTCTAACATTGTTTCACCCTTAACAAATTAAAGTTGGACACCAGAAAATGACATAAAGCCAAGTGCCATCAGGCCAACGGTCAGGAACGTGATCCCTAAACCGCGTAGTCCATCAGGAACGTCGCTATACTTCATTTTTTCACGTATTCCGGCAAGCGCTGTAATAGCCAGGGCCCAGCCAAAGCCACTACCAATACCGTAGACCACACTCTCACCGAAGTTGTAGTCACGCTCGACCATAAACAACGTGCCACCCAAGATGGCGCAGTTTACGGTGATTAGCGGCAGGTAAACGCCCAGCGCGTTATAGAGGCTAGGGAAATACTTATCCAGTGTCATTTCAAGAATTTGAACCAAGGCAGCGATAACGCCAATGTATGAAATTAGGCCCAAGAAACTCAGATCCGTATTCGGCAATCCTGCCCAGGCTAAAGCTCCATCTTTCAATAGCAATTGAAACAGCAGGTTATTCACTGGGACAGTGATGGCTTGAACCACAACAACAGCAACACCCAAGCCGATGGCTGTCTGTACTTTTTTGGATACGGCCAAAAAGGTACACATGCCCAGGAAGAAGCTCAGGGCCATATTCTCAATGAAGACTGAGCGAACGAATAAACTTAAATAGGCTTCAATCATTCTTTTGGCTCCACTTGATTAGGCTTCCAAGTACGTAAAGCCCAAATGATTAATCCAATAATGAAAAAGGCGCTCGGTGGCAACAGCATCAAACCATTGGTTTGATACCACTCAGGAGACAAAATCTCGAAACCAAGCAGGCTGCCGGAACCAAATAGTTCGCGGAAAAAAGCAACAATAATCAAAATTGCGCTGTATCCGAGGCCATTCCCAATACCATCTAAAAAGCTCATACCAGGGCCATTTTTCATGGCATAGGCTTCGGCGCGGCCGAGTACAATACAGTTAGTAATGATCAGGCCTACAAAAACCGATAATTGTTTCGATGTTTCAAAGGCATAGGCTTTAAGCAATTGGTCGACAACAATAACCAGTGAGGCAATGATCGTCATTTGCACAATGATTCGAATGCTGCCGGGGATTTGGGTACGTATCAGACTGATACAGGCGCTTGAGCAAGCGGTCACCAAGGTAAGTGCCAAGCTCATGACCAAGGCAACTTCCATCTTGCTGGTCACCGCTAGGGCTGAACAAACCCCTAATACTTGCAGTGCAATCGGATTATTGTTGGAGATTGGCCCAAAGAGGACTTGTTTGATCTCTTTCATATCAGCCATTATGCCGCTCCTTTCTTAAATTTCGCCAAGAACGGACCAAAACCGTTGTCTCCCATCCAGAAGTGCATAAGGTTTTCAACGCCCTTGCTGGTAAGGGTTGCACCAGAAAGCGAGTCCACTTGGTATTTGGCTTGTGGGCTGGAGGCATTGACGCCACCTTTGACCAGCTGAATGGCTGGCTCGCCACTATCATTGATGACTTTTTTGCCTTCCCAGGTTTTACGCCATTCAGGATTCGCGACTTCGCCGCCAAGTCCCGGTGTTTCGGCATGGTCATACAGGTTAAACCCTTCGATGGTTTCCGCATCGGATGCTAGAGCAATGAAGCCACGCATGGTCGACCAAAGGCCGTAGCCTCGTATAGGAAGAATGATTTTTTCTACCTCACCTTTCGCATCTTTCACTAGGTATACCAATGAACGGTTTTCCAGTCGCTTGATGGATGCCAAGTCTTCTGCGGACGATAGGACACGGCTTGTTTTCGGATCGGAGGCTGCTTTGCGCTGATCAAAGCTGGTAACATCGGCGTCACTGATATAGCTACCCGTGGCAACATCAATCATTTTGACATCGATGGATTTGTAAGCTTCTTCAACAGAGGTGCCTTCTTCATAAAGCCCAGCTGTGATCAGAATATTGCGCTTTTTATCCAACGACTTGTTGGTTTCTTGAATTGGGCGCAACATAACGGCTGCCGCCGAAACCAAAATAGAACAAACCAGACAAAGCGTTATAGCAACAATCAGTGTGTGTTTAACGGAATCTTTATTACTGGCCATATCGGCGTAACCTCCGCTTGATATTCGCTTGCACAACCGCATGGTCGATGAGCGGTGCAAACAAGTTAGCAAACAAGATGGCAAGCATCATACCTTCTGGGAATGCCGGGTTGGCAACGCGAATCATAACCACCATGGCACCGATTAGCACACCAAACCATAGACGCCCCTTATCAGTCATTGCTGCCGAGACAGGGTCGGTCGCCATGAAAATCATACCAAAGGCAAAGCCACCCAAGGTTAAGTGCCAATACCACGGCATTTGAAACATTGGGTTAGTATCACTACCAATCATATTAAACAGCGTTGCAGTGGCGACCATACCCAGGAAAACGCCCAGAATAATGCGCCAGGAGGCGATGCGGGTATAAACCAGGAATGCACCACCTAGCAATATCGCCAGGGTAGAGGTTTCACCCATAGAACCCTGTAGATTACCCAGGAAGCTATCCATCCAGCTAACGCCGTTTGCAGCAATAGTTTCATATCCACTGGCGAATGCAACAGACAATGGAGTAGCACCACTGAACCCGTCTAACGCAGTCCAAACCGCATCACCGGACATGTCTGCAGGGTAGGCAAAGAATAAGAACGCACGACCAGCCAGAGCCGGGTTAACGAAGTTGCGCCCTGTGCCACCAAACACCTCTTTTGCGATAACTACACCAAAGCTGATGCCCAGCGCTACCTGCCATAACGGAATGGTAGGAGGAAGAATTAAAGCAAACAGAATCGAAGTAACAAAGAAGCCTTCATTCACTTCATGTTTACGCACGGAGGCAAAAATTACCTCCCAAAAGCCACCTACCACAAAGGTGACGAGGTAGACAGGCAGAAAATAGAGCGAGCCGTGGAACATATTGCTCAAAATACTATCGCCATTAAGGCCCCAGCCGAGTGCCTGCATAAGGCCCATCTGCCAGCTGTCAGAGGCAGCAACGCCTGAAGCGATGGCCATATTGGCTTGATTACCGATGTTGTACCACCCGGCAAACATGGCGGGGAAAGTCGCCATCCATACAAAGATCATAATACGCTTCAGGTCGATATTGTCGCGCACGTGAGTGCGACGATTGGTGACGAATCCTGGCGTGAAAAAGATTGTTGCCGCTGCTTCATACAGGGCGTAGTACTTCTCGTACTTACCGCCCTTATGGAAATGCGGCTCGATATGTTCTAAATAGTTGCGTAAGCGTTTCATTAGCCCTCCTTCTCGATCTTGGTCAGGTTGTTACGCAAGATCGGGCCGTAATCGTATTTACCCGGACACACAAAGGTGCACAGTGCCAGATCTTCTTCGTCAAGCTCCAGGCAACCGAGAGTTTGTGCCGTATCCGTATCTTCGACTATCAGTGAGCGAAGCAGCGGTGTAGGGATCAGGTCTAGCGGCATGACTCGCTCATAAACACCAATGGGAACCATAGCGCGGGAGCTACCACCGGTGGACGTTGTCATGTCAAACTTGGCATTGCCACGCAAGTGACTGGTATAGGCACGTGTGACAGAGAATTTATCTTTACCCGGCTTGGCCCAACCAAAGAACTCTTTTTCGCGTCCTTCATGCAACAAGCTGATTTGGCGATGATAGCGGCCAAGGTAAGCACGAGGGCCTTCGGCTGCATGCCCAAACAATACAGAGCCAGACACAACACGTTGATCGCCATGTTCAAACTCACCCTTGGTCAATTCGTCGGTATTAGCACCAAGAACAGTTTTTACCAAGCGGGGTTTCTTAGCGATAGGGCCTGCAATACTAATGACGCGCGTTGGATCGAGTTGACCTTTCAAGAATAAGTTGCCAACAGCGATCACATCTTGATAGCCGAGATACCAGACAGAGTCTTCTTTACCCACGGGCGATAAATAGTGGATATGGGTGCCGGGCAGTCCGGCAGGGTGAGGACCAGAGAAACTTTCGGTGACAAGATTATCTATATTGGGTGGGGCAATCTTGGCGTTTTCGCTAGTACATAAGAAGGTTTTGCCTTCTGTTAATTTGGCGATAATCGACAATCCGAAATTAAAGGCTTTGGCCGAGTGATTGATGATCACGTTAGGATCAGCGGCCAATGGATTGGTGTCGATTGCTGTAACGAAAATGGCTTTAGGAGCGTCCGCTTGCGGAGAAGGGATTCTGCTGAAAGGACGGGTGCGTAGTGCTGTCCAAAGGCCAGATTGAACCAGGTTGTCGCGGATCTCTTGAGAAGAAAGGTCGCGTATTTCGCTGTCTTGATAGGCTTTGAATTGAACGGCATCATCGCCCTCAACTTCAATAACAACGGAGATCAGAGCCCGTTTGGCTCCGCGATGAATATCTTTGACTTTTCCGGCGGCAGGCGATGTGAATAATACCCCCGGTGTTTTTTTGTCTTCAAACAGTGGCTGACCGCGTTTCACCACATCACCTACTTGAACCTTCATAGTAGGCTTCATTCCGACATAATCTTCGCCCAAAATAGCAACTGTCGAAACAGGTGGACCATCGTAGATGGTTTGCTCGGGATTGCCACTGATAGGAAGATCCAGACCTTTCTTTATCTTGATCATAGCGCTATACAATTACCCAGATAGTTTAAACCGCTCCTGCCGCGCAGGAGTCCCTACGTCAATCTCTTGGCGAAACGCACATGCATATGCAAGCAATCAACCGACAGGTTGTCACTGTTTCCATGAAAAACGTATTGTTACGTTGCTTTTAAGGGTTGCGATCAGAACTTCTGCAAACCGTTATATATCAACGGTTGCACCAAGATGTCGCACAAGAAATCGCCAAGCACCAACGGTGCGCAATAATACACCAACGGCGAAAAAGATGCCATGATTTGTGAATCGATTATCAAAAAAATTTATGCCGGATTCTCTGGAGAGTTTGATGGATTTGCGTTCGATTAGAATGGAATAGCTATCTCGCATTTATTGGAGCGGGAATGGCGCTTATTAGCCCCACTCCCGAGGTTGAGGTTACCCTAGGGACAACTGGTTGCTTGCTGTACGAGAGTGCCTTGGAAGTCTAAGTCTCCCACAGTAACACCGGTGTTATTATTGATTAAGAAGTCTCCGATACTGGGTGCGGATGATGCAAATACGTTGTGGACCGAGCCGTTGCCAGAGTTCTCCAATTGAATTCCATTCCCATCAACCAACGAGAAGGTATTCGACTGGATTTGAGTACAAATCTGAGCATTATTACTGGCGTTTATGTCGATCAAAAAGAGGCTACTGTTAGGAGTAAAAGTATTATTTTGCACAATGATGCTTATATTGTTATTTGGAGATATTGCGGGTACCGGAGGAGCAACAATGACGTTGCTGCCATTAAGATTGGAGCCTTGATTGCCATCAATATTTACACGAGCGTTGGCATTGCCGTCATAATCAAACATCACACCATAGTCCCAATCTTGCCAACTATTGTTGGTAATTGTTCCTTGCAGTCGCGCCAGATTGGTTGAAGTATCACTGGTGCGCAAATTCACAGCCACACCTGCGCCGGTATTGAGCAGGTTAGGACTGTTTTGAATGGTGTAGTTTAGCTGTGAGTCGCCTCGGGCAAAGAGGTCGAAGCCATGGTCGGCAGTTGAGCTGAAGGATACATTATCGGCATTTAACGTCAGCTGGCTACTGCCTTGAGAATCGGCGAACACGTGGGCTAGCTGGTTGGTTTGAAAGCTGGTGTTGGTTATATTCAAGGTTGCGATAGCGTCGCTACCTGTTAATAGGTGTATACCATAGTTCATTGCATCATTGATGGAGCCGCCTGTGATATTGTAGGTCGAACTACCCGTTGCCTGGTTGTTGAAGTAGAGGTGTGCTCCATTATTATTTGATAAGAAATTTGAGTTATTAGAGCTAAAGTTGACGGGGCGAGCCAAACTGCTAATGTGAACACTCTGATCGCCTGTCGCGGAGCCGCTGTTGGTGATGTTCATATCGTCCATTGAAAAGTTATCGACGTCCTGGCCCTCTATTGCGGCATGGGTGCTGCCAGACAACGTCATCTGACGCAAGGATACCGTACCGACATTGTTCAAAGATATGGCTTGATTTCCACTGTTCGATAACGTGCCGCCAGAGCCATTGCCATCGCCAGTGACGACAAAATTGCCTGAAGCATTGGTTAATGAAAGTGGAGTAAACGAAGCTCCGTTGGAGTCTATTCGGCTTAGGCTCACATTTAAGTCGACATCGCTGGCATCGAAGGCTATTCCACTGCCGCTGTTAATACTGCCGTTACTGATATCCAGCTGGCCAGCACCAGTAAATCGAACGCCGTTGCTATTACTAGTGCTGTTATCAATACTTAGTTGGTTGAAGTGGAGCTGAAACCCTCCATTAGTGGTATTTGAAGTGACAGCTTCCGCAGAGGTGTCGTTGAGCGTTACACTGCCAGAAAAATCTATCTGGCCATTGTTATTGGTGAGCGATATTCCCTGACCGCCATTGTCTTGCAATATGCCGCTGAGGGTCACCGTTCCTCCGGTTCGTCCATTGATATCAATCAGTCTGCCTGCGCTATTGGTAATAGATGTTCCCAGGCTGATGTTTTGATTGCCACCTGAAATGGTTACGGCGTTATTGACAATATTGGCCAGCGTGCCGCTACTGATCTGAATGGTATTGGCAGTATTGTCGAGCACAAGGCCGTTGCCACTACTGCTGTTAATAGTCAGCGTGTTCAGCGTGATAGGTACATTGTTGTTAGTGATGCGGAAGGCGTCATTGAAATTGGTCGTTCCATTCGATGTGAAGTTACTAATGTTGAGCGCGCCTGAGCCCGTCAATCCATCGGTAAAAGCCGTACTTAGCCCACTTGCTGTGCTCGCTATGGTATCGCCTAAGTCAATACCATCGGCGCCCACTATGACATTTCTTAATTCAAACAGTGATCCGCTGGTTGAATCGATAGTGGTTGAGCCGATTATCGCGAGCATGCCTGCCGAGCCGGTGCCATCGGCAAATATTCCTGTTCCAGACGTCGTATC
>DFOV01000396.1:502-3222 GCA_002376965.1 Gammaproteobacteria bacterium UBA3532 | reverse complement strand
CATTTTTAATGCGATGGCCCTACGATAACACCAGGTATCGGTGCGTTCCTCGGCGAGTCAGGAGACAATAAGCCCCATAAACATTGGGCGCATCAAATCGCGATCGGTTTAGATGCAAACGTTGAAGTCATTTCCAGCGAAACACGGCACAAAGAAAAGGGGTTATGGATACCGGCTGGAGTTACTCATCAATTGATAATGGCCGAGGTACTGTGTATTTATATCGATCCAACCCATGATATTTGCAAAGCCTTGCTGCCTCACATAAAAAATCCGTTGATGCAACCCATTGGGACACTCCGTGAGGAATTCAATACGGCGTGTTTATCTCGCTTTACTGCCACGGAAAACCTTTCATTCGAACTGGAGGCTTTCGAGCGTCACTACCGGCACGATCAAACATCTGATCCAAAGAGCAGATTGAGCCACATTTTAAAAGCATTACATGCCGAAGCCATGGATGGGCGATCAATCTCTAGAGCCGAGTTGGCAAAGAAAGTTCGTCTTTCCCCAAGTCGTTTTTCCCACTGGTTTTCCGAAAGCACCGGCTTACCTTTACGCAGCTATAAAAAGTGGTTAAAACTATTAACGGGGTTTGAGTTATCACGCCAAATGTCACTCACTGATGCGGCAATTGCATCGGGATTTTCCGATCAGGCCCATTTCTGCCGGTCTGTTACCGAGGCTTTTGGTGTTTCCCCGGCAGTTATTCAACGGCTTTTGTCAGAATAAACAGCACTTTCGTTCAATGTGGCTACGTGTAAACATGAGATGCTGAACACTCTCAATCAGCGAGGAGTGTTAAAATGATTCGTAGCATAACGTGGTTGGTTAGGCTCCTGTATTTGCCGTTGTTTTTGCTCGTCGGAAATGGCGTCGCTATCTATCTTGTTGCCGAGGGTTACAACCAAGGTTGGCTGGTATTTTTGATCTTGGTATTTATAGGAATTTCCTTCGCCACCGAAAAACTGACACCCTATGATCGTGCGTTTAATGAACCGCAACAAGATCAGCGACGCGATCTGCTTCACGCCTTTATGAACGAGTCACTTAATGTTATTGGCGTTGCTGTACTCCCGTTATTTGGTGGCTTGCTGGTCTTGGCACCGATATGGCCTTCCGGGTGGCCGCTGGCTTTCCAGTTACTTTTGGCGATCCTCATTTCTGATGTTGGCATCACCCTGGCGCATTTTGCCAGTCATCGCCTCTCTTCACTGTGGCGCCTTCATGCCGTTCATCACAGCGTAAAACGGCTATACGGTTTTAATGGTCTTATGAAACATCCATTGCATCAATTGATAGAAACCGTCGCAGGAACGACACCATTGCTCTTTGTAGGAGTGCCACAAAATGTCCTGATGTTGTTGGTGGTTGCAGTAGTGCTTCAGTTACTATTGCAGCACTCGAACGTGGCGTATTTTACTGGACCGCTGAGGAGGGTTCTCGCAATCAACGCGGTGCATCGTTTCCACCACTTAAATACGGCAGAAGAAGGCGATGTGAACTTCGGGCTTTTTACCACCTTGACGGATCGCTTGTTGGGAACGGCTTATTTTGACTCTGAACGAACGATCGGTACTAAAGATCTTGGTATCGCTTCAACGCCGAATTATCCAGCTGACTATTGGCAACAGTTGATGCAGCCTTTTCGACGGGACAAGACATGAGGTTATTTAGTAATTGATAAATCCGAGAACACGCTCCACATGCCACAGCGGGAGCGTGTTCTCCACTTACCTCATTCCTTTGTTGTTTTCATGGTCGCTGTTATCGCCTTCATCATGAACTTGATGATTCCTACTACCTATGGTACTCACAATAAAAATACATACCCCTATGAATATCGCTGTATCAGCCAGATTGAATGCTGGCCAATGAGAATAGCTCCAGTGAAAATCAAGAAAGTCCACTACCGATCCACGCCATACACGATCAACCAGGTTGCCCAATGCACCACCAAGCAGCATCGAATAGCTCGCCGCTTCAAGCCGGGTTGGACGCCGCCGCATTGTCCAAACCAACCAAACCGATACGCCAGAGGCTAATGCAATAAAGAAATAGCGTTGCCAGCCACCAGCATCAGCTAGCAAGCTGAATGCAGCCCCAGGATTCATCATGTGTACGATATTAAGAATTGAGTTAATCTCCACGCGCTCACCGTACTCTATCGTACGCTCAACGGCATACTTACTCGCCTGGTCCATCAGTAATATCAAACCGGAAAGACACAGCCAACCACAAAAGGTGTTTGTCGGGTTAGAGTTCGCCATGAAGTTAATTTTCTTTTCCTCCAATCGGTAGCGCTTGCTCGACAGGGGTGACGTATACCCAACCGGATATGTTGGGTCCGATTTTCCCGGTTTTGCGTATGATAGCCGTCACCTCATCCACCTGATTGTCATCACAGACCAGAGATAATTGTACTTCTGAGATAACCACGCCAGCTTCGGCCGAATAGGCCAATTCCCGCTCCCCGAGGGGTTTCAAAGTACCCTTGATGTCGAGTAGTGATAGGTTTTTGTAACCCGCGTCACGCAGTGCGTCGATGACATCAGCGGACCGAACGTGATGAATAAAAGCGGTTATTTGTTTCATGTGAATACTCCAAAAAAGTGTCGTCATTGCTGTTGGATGGATCGCGACAAACGGTTGGGTGCCGCGATCCTGAGGGTGTCACTGAGCGATCGGATCGCCGTTGTCATCAATCTCTTTTGGCTTTC
>DFOV01000396.1:0-202 GCA_002376965.1 Gammaproteobacteria bacterium UBA3532 | reverse complement strand
TGTCATCAATCTCTTTTGGCTTTCTCCAGGCCAGTCGATACAGACCAGGAAGTACCAATAGAGTGAGTAACGTGGATGAGATAATGCCGCCGATGACGACCGTGGCCAGTGGTCTTTGAACTTCGGCCCCAGTACTGGTGTTAAGTGCCATCGGCAAAAAGCCTAATGCAGCCACTAAAGCGACCATCAAAATCGGCCGCAA
>DFOV01000317.1 GCA_002376965.1 Gammaproteobacteria bacterium UBA3532 | reverse complement strand
TCATCCACAGATTTAAACTCAAATACAAATCCCGGTTGTTTTTTATCATGGGGGATCAAGCAAACATCGTAGCGGCCATATCCGCTTTCGCGGTTGCTTTTGATGGTATGGGTCGGTTGCAGTTGCACCAACATGCCCAGTACAAAGGCATGGTAAAAGCGTTCAGGTTGCTTGCCTTGCACGTCAAAGTAGCTAAAGGTCGCGGCACAGAAGTGTGTAAAGGCTTTAGCAAAGCTTTCGAAATCGACGCTCAATAGCAGTTTTAATAGCGCAGGCAATGGCAACGATTGGGAGCCAGCCTGAGGTGCAAACCACGTGAGGATCGCGTCTTCATAAAAGGAGGCGACTTCCACGTTGGGAATGCGTAAATCAATATGTATGTGCTTGCCTTCTAGCGCCTTATTTTTATATGCCAAATAGCCAGAAAACAGCAAGAAATTCCAGATAGCCTCTTCATCTTGCTCTAAATCACGAAAGACCACATTTTCATTTAAGCGCTTGCGCACAACGGCCTTGTTGTCGAGCAACAGGTTTTCTAGCTCTTGTTTGACCAATAAAGATGAGCGTGCGATCAAGTCTCGCACCAAGGCGTTATCCGATGTGTTGAGCCAATAGGGCTTTAAGTCACCGCGTTTTTTGGCTAAGTGCAAAATCGACCACGGATTATAAATAGTGACTTCGCCAAAGTTGTAGCCGTTATACCATTCACGCACAGCGGGCAATAGCTCGGTTAGCTGATAATCGGCGAGAAGCTTTTCTGTTTCTGGCTCGGTGAAACCAAAATGCTGGTTAAAGTCGGTTTCTGCCAGCGAACACACTTCGATGTTATTCAACCCTGAAAAAATACTTTCCCGAGCAATGCGCAAAATGCCCGTCATCACGCCCTTGAACAACGAAGGATTATCTTTAAACGCTGCGCTCAGTAGATTACGTAAAAATCCCACCAACTCATCGTAATAACCGTAGGTATAGGCACTGTTAATTGGCATGTCGTATTCGTCGATGATAATGACCACCGGCTTTTTATGGTGGTGATGTAAGTACTGAGATAGCTTTTTTATCGAGGCGGCGAGCGCTGTCTTATCGGCGCCGCCATGACTCATAAGATTAAAATAATCGAGTTCTTCGGCTGCGAACTGGGTGTCTTGAAGCAAATAATTGTGTTGTATGTATAAGTCTTTGATAAGTGCACTGATGTTTTTGAATACATCTTCGGCCTTGCGCTCTTTGACATCTTTAAACGACAAAAAAATTACGGCATATTGGCCACAATGTTTCATGGCTTCGGCATTATCTGCGATAGCCAAACCATCGAATAAATAACGGTAGTCTTGCTGATTGCTGAAAAAGTAATTCAGCATCGACATGTTTAACGTCTTACCAAAACGGCGTGGTCGGGGTAGCAAGGTGATTTCTGAGCCATGAATAATGTCATTAATTAGCGGGCTTTTATCAATGTAATAAAGCTTGCCGTCTATCAGTTTTTGAAAATCACTGGTGCCAAGGGGGAGCTGTTGATACGCCATAGTGAGTCGAGTCCGTTGTGCTTCATCTGATCATAGGGAAGTTTTAGCGGGCTGGCAATAGCAGCCGCGATGCTTGGAGCGACTGCGAGCAGACATACCAGAAATTCGGGTATGTCTGCTTTGTAACGGCATTAAGTTTACTGAGAAACTTCAACCGTAGGGGCTAATGGATCAGTAACGTCCAATGTGAAGACATAATCGCCTTCGTTGGAAACAGTTACGTTAATGTCTTGAGTTTCTTCGCCAGTAGTGATGCCTGCAGCTTGCCCGACGTTGATCTCCATTGATGTTGCATCAGGCGCGAAACCAAAGTTAGTGGCAGGTGTCCAGTTTTCATCTGCAAATTTGAAAGCATAGGACTGAGCTGACAACGCAGCGGTTGCGCTATAGTGGTTGTCGCCATCGTAGTTCAAAGGAACACTGGTATCCCAACCGTTCATTGAACCACGCAAATACATGGCAACGCCTAATGGCCCGATATCTCCCGCATCTTGCTGAACAATATGCTGGAATACGTAGCTGCGAGTCTCTGTTGGTATGTTGAACAGATAGAAGTCGTAGGTTGCAACTTGAGGCGAGTTGAATAGCAAGTTGCCTGGATTTGGCCCTAAGGTTAATCCAGACTCAGTTGCTGGACGGCCCAAGTTGATTTCAGACCAAGTAGCATCCGCAAACTTGAACTCCGATTCACCGTCGATATTCAGCGTGGCTTTATAGGTGTAGTTACCAATATATTCCATACCGTCAACCGCATCCCAGCCATTCATACCGCCGCGAACAAATAGTTCAGTTTCCCCGTATGGCGCTGGCGCATCCATAGCGGTTGGTAGGGTGGTTGGAGTGCCTGAGCCAACAAAGTTATTGGTGTTTGCGACCTGATGGTTGTTGTTGATAAACAGCTCGGCATTAAGCGTGTTGCCATTGGCTGTAGCAGCGGCAAAGAAGGTGTCTGAGGTTACCCAGACTGGCGTATCAAAGCTGAATACATCGGCATTGCTAACGTCGCGTGATTCGTATATGACCATGAACGGCTGTGCAGGCTTGTTCACTACAAAGGTTGCAGCATTATTCACTAGTGGAACTGGGCCTAGTACGCCACCGTCTTCAAATAACACAGCGATATCGTCTCGATTGTTGCCATTTTCATAGTTAAGGGTGATTGAGCCAATTTCTCGGTTGTCAACGATAGCGATCATCTCTTCTGACGTGGCTCCCGAGCCTTCGAGGTTTTGCATGGTTGCACGCACGCTGATATTGCCAGTGCTAGACGCTAGGCTGGTGCTGTCCCAATAGACTCGGTAAGGAGATACCCAGTCTTCACCGATGACTTGGTAATCGCCACCATCAACGCTGATTTCAAAAACGGCTTTCGTCAGCTCTTCAGCTCCACTCGCGCTGGCTTCAAGCTCGATACGACCTCGAACTACTGGTGTTACTACCTCGCCATCTTCGTTTTCTTCAGCTTCTATCCCGGCTAATGTTACTTCGCTAACCGCCGCCGGTGCTGGCATAGCAGAGCTTGCCTTGTAGATAGCGAAGTCTAGTCCGCCAAGTGTAACCTCAACATTTCCAGATTCGTCTGCAGTTAGTGGCACGGCATCTTGTGGCCATACTGGGGCGAATTCGCTGCCAGCGGTTCCTGTTTTGATTGATTGGGTTTTCTCAATGGTATCGCTGTTTAATACTACTAAGTACTCCATGCGCTCTTGAGGAATAACACGAGAAAACGCCAAAATGCCACTTTGACCACTGCTATAGCGCTGTATGTGAACACCACTGCGCAGTGCTGGGTGGGCTTTATACAGGTCGCTGATCACTTTCAGCTCTTGATATATTGGGTGAGTGGTATTGAAATTGTCTTCAGATGGGTCTTGCTCTGATGCGATGATATCGTTGCCTTTGTATGGGCTGTTTGGATTGGCAAACATGTCTTGACGGGCCTGGGTGTCTGACTCGCCATTGCCGGTAAAGCCTTGTTCAAAACCATAATAAAAGACAGGTGCACCACGCGAGAATGTAATAGCTGCCGCGGAGACAACCGAGCGAGCGACCAGATCGTCATCCGTTCGGCTGGCATCGTCGTCTTTGAGGAAGGTTCCCCAGCGGCCCTGATCATGGTTATCCAAAAAGTTGGTTATGCTGCGCGCATCGGTATGAGCGGCGTTATACAAATCATCCGCCTCAAAAACGCCGGCAAGCTGGCTGGTGCCAACGCCGCGGCTAAAGACATCGCGTGTCGCGCCGCGAATGCTGAAATCAAGTGCAGAGGGCAACTGACCGGTCGATGTGTAATAGCTGGTTTCTTCAGGCGCTGCTTCGGCCACTTCACCAAACATAGAAAAGTTTGGAATGCCTTGCTGCTTGGCAAAGTCTAGAATTTGTGGCGAGAATTGTTGCCACAATTCGATGTCTACGTGTTTAACGGTATCGATTCGGAAGCCGTCTACTTTATACGTTTCGATCCAGTGCTTGTAGATGTCTATCCAGCCATCGATAACATCCTGCTGGCTGGTATCCAAATCGTCGTTGCCGTTGAAGTCGCCTAATAAGGCACTTTCGCCCGAAAATGTTGAGTTTCCGCGATTGTTATAGTTGGATGTGTCGTTTAACCATTCGGGGCTCTTAACCGTTGCCCACTCTGGATGAGCCTCTGGAAAACCTGGCTCATAGGGGGCCTGGCTGGTATCACGGTAGGCGGTGCTTGGCAGCTTAATAATATCGCCAGTATGGTTAAGAACGATATCGAGGTAGACCTTCATATTGCGAGCATGGGCCTGGTCGACCAGCGCTTTAAAATCGTCGTTCGAACCGAGGTGTGGGTCAACGTTCATAAAATCGACGCCCCAATAGCCGTGATAGCCATAGATATCGCCACGATTAAGCAGGTTAGTCACAACAGGCGTGACCCACAGTGCCGTAGCTCCCATGCCCTGAATGTAATCAAGTTTGTCGATAAGGCCCTGGATATCGCCACCGTGATAACGATTAGCATTAGCCGGATCATAACCACCTGCCGCGATGCCATCTTCTGCACCATTGTCGTTGCTGGTGTCGCCATTGTTAAAGCGATCAAGCATGACAAAATAGAATATTTCGTCGCTGTGTTTTCGGCTCAGGTAGTCTGGATAGTTCGATGTATCAATTCCTGGTGATGGCTCGGGCTCTGGCGCAGGTTCCGGAGAGGGTTCGGGAACTTGAGGGGCTGGGGTCGAAACGTCACTATCTTTGTCGTAGTCAACATCGCTACAGCCAGCAATCAGGGTTGTCATGCCGAGTGCGATCAAAGCCGCCTTTAGGGGCTTAAGAGGAAATGCGCTGTTCATAAATTCTCCATCAACAGAAAAAGGTTCATAGCCAGGCTTTATTACCCAGGCCAGAATAGGTGGCTTATTGGCCACTCTGATTAAGAGCTAAGTAGCTCGTGTATCATTCGGGTATAACCACGGTTTGGATCACCAGAGGCATAGTAGACTATTGGTTCTTTAAATCAAAGGGGGATAGTAGGGGGCAAATTTAAAAAGGCTTATTCAGCAGTTTCTATTCGGCAGGTAAATAGATACTAAAGGTGGCTCCTTTATCTGCTTCGCCTGAGGCAGTTAATCTGCCGTGATGGCGTTCTGCAATTTTTCGGCATATCGCCAGCCCCATTCCTGTTCCGCTATATTCGTTTTTACCGTGCAGGCGACGAAAAACCTCAAATACCTGTTCGCTATACTCAGGTTCAAAGCCAATTCCGTTATCGCTTATGTCGATAGTCCAACCAGCAGTTTGAGGATCTTTGTTCGCGGTGATGTGGATGATGGGCGCAACATCTGCTTTTCGATATTTAAGCGAGTTGTCAATCAGGTTTTGGAATAACTGGCGAAACTGAGCTTTGTCGGCGGTTATGGTGGGCAATGGTTCGGCATCGATTTGCGCGTTGCACTCAGTGATTTTTAACTCCAGATCACTACATACTTCCATGACCACATGGTTCAGATTAGTCGGTTGTGTCTTATGCTTTTGTATTGAAAGGCGGCTATACAGCAGCAGGCTATCCAGCAGCTCCTGCATCCGGTGTCCTGATTTCAGCATATAACTAAGATACTCTTGTCCTTGTGATGACAGATTGTCTCGATCACTGCTTTCCAGCATTTGGCCAAAGGTGGAAATTTTGCGTAGGGGCTCTTTCAGATCATGCGAGGCGATAAACGCAAATTGCTCAAGTTGCTTATTGGCCGATGCTAGCAGCTCAATTTGGGTTGCCAGCTTGGCTGTTCTTGCTTGCACTTGTGCTTCCAGGTTTTCGTTAGCTTCTTGCAGCTGTCTTTTGGCCAGGCGTAATTTCATTTCGGTTCGATGACGGCCAATAGCAACGTTGGTAATGATTTGAATGTCGCGTTCTGAAACCGGTTTAACCAGGTAGCCATATGGAGCCGTATCTTTCGCACGGGTCAGGGTCTGTTCATCAGCGTATGCAGTAAGAAATATAACCGGAATATTTAATTCATCGGAAATAATTTGTGCTGTCTCAATGCCATCCAGATCACCATTGAGTCGAATATCCATATAGATCAAATCAGGCTTAAATTTGTGCGCCAGTTCAATGGCTTCTTCACCACTGCATGCGATATCTACCACTTTAAGCCCCATCCGTTCTAGAATTTGTTCCAGGTTTCGGGCAATGATGATTTCATCATCAACCACCAAAACACTTAAGGTCACATCGCGTAGCATGGGCTTTCCTTATCGATTGAAATGGACTGAAAATAAGGTTTGATCAGTGCGGCTGAGTGTCAGGGTGCCACCTAGCTGACGGGTCAGGTCGTTGACTAATTGCAACCCGAGAGTTTTTGCCTTCCGCAGTTCAAAATGCTCAGGAAGGCCAATACCGTTGTCTGCGACGCTTAACTGGACGCGGCCATTATTCATCGAAACGCTAACGCTCAAAGTTGGGTTGTTGGTACCTGCAAAGGCGTGTTTAAGGGCATTTGAAACCAGCTCATTGACAATCAACCCAAACGGTATGGCTTTATCAATCGATATAGGCACTTTCTCTACATTAACCTCTAGCTGGATAGGCGACTCTGCCAGCTGCATAAAACGCAGCATTTCTGGCACCAGTGTCGCCAGGTATTCTCCTACATCCACTTCGGACAAGTTATTTGATTGATAAAGCTTTTCGTGAACCAGCGCCATCGACTTGATTCGCCCCTCGCTTTCGCAGAACAGCTCGCGAGTTTTCTCATCGTCTAACACCTGTGATTGCAGGCGTAGCAGCCCAGAGGTTATTTGCAGGTTGTTTTTTACGCGG
>DFOV01000282.1 GCA_002376965.1 Gammaproteobacteria bacterium UBA3532 | reverse complement strand
TTGGTGGGGGGGGAGTAGTTACGTTTTCTGGAGATTTTTCATCAGCGAAGCTATCGAACAGGATGCGCTCAAAATCGAAGCTATCAAAACTAAAGCGTAAGTCGAGCCACAGTTTGTCGCTGAATATGTGTTTGTAGTCTGTAGTAAAGGTGAGTTGTTGGTAGCCGGTGCTATGAGTGGTTGATTCAGACTGAGGGGTGTTTGCATCGCGAAAGCCGTTGGGAGATTCGAGCAGAATTTTATGACTCCAGGTCATTTGCTCACCGCCGCGAGTGTAACGCAGCCATGTATCGAAGTTGTTGTTTTGGTAGTTGGCATGCAGTTTTAGCTTAGGAAGGCCGCGGTGGGATGCATGGTCGCGTGGATGGGATAGATCGCTGTCTTTCCCGGCTTGCATACTTTCGCCAAAGGTGGTGGTATCCGATAGACCATACACCATTGGGGCATCATCATTATTGGCCCCTTCGTAATTGGCAATCCCTGCATACAGGTATATGCCATGTGCTTCACCAAGGGCGATGGATTTTTTTAGCTCCAACGCTTGGTAGCTTTCTTCGAAACCCACTTCAACAGTTGCTTCATCGCCCGATGATGTTGAGAAGTTTTCAGTGGTGATGTTGATCACCATAGATATCGCCCCTGGGCCATAAACCACCGACCCCGAACCGCGAACGATATCGATTTTTCGAATGTCTCCCATCATGGGTAAGTCGCGCTCGCTCATGGCACCATAGTGGGTTTTCTCGTTCATTACGCGGCCATTGACTAATAATAAATATTTACCATCGCGGTCACTGATCACACCGCGCATCCCCATGTGTGAAGCTTCCCAGTGATGGCGGATGTAATAAAAATTAGGTACATAAATTTCCAGCAGTTCGTACAAGCTGCGCGCACCGGATTGCTTGATCATGTCGCGGGAAATCTGGGTGACCGATGCCGGTTTTTTGTTGGCTAATGTCGGCGTGACTGTCGCAGGTGACTCCAATTGGAGGCTGATTAGATCAGCCAGGGGCATATCAAAAAGATTATCGATCATATGCTCTGGGGTGTGACCGGCTTGACAAGGGGTTGCCAAGGAGGCAATGACGCATAAGAAAAGGGCATTTCTATTCATCATATTTACTCTGACGTTAAGATATAGGCAGCGCACCAAACGCTTATTTGTGAAGTGTAGTTCAAGGTTTAGAATAGTTAATATTTTCTGGAGCAAACATCTGCCGCATGGATGCGGCAGCTGAGCCACCAAGGATGATTTTACGGCGTTTTGCGCAAGAAATTTCCAGCTACACAGCGATAACTGGCAAGAGTCATCCATGCCTTCGGCAAGTATCGATAGCCGATTGGTCTATGTTTGACGCCGTGGTAGAGTAGCAGTCACTTATAGCAACAAGGATTGATGGATGATAGAAGAGTGTGATGCGCCCGAAACGACATTGGCCATCGACAGTGCGGTGTATAAACGCGCAGAGCAGCAAGCCAGGGACTATTTTCAACAGCTATCTGCACTTAGCGCTCAGCCGGACTACCTCAAACAACTGTATCAGGACTATCAAGAGCATGCTCGCCAAGAAGGCGCTGCTCTGCGCTCGTTGCCGGACATCCCGCATGATACTTGGTCATTTTTCGATAAACTGGCAGCCAACCAGCAGCTTGAGCGTTATCTGGAGCAGGCCTTGCGCTATATATTCATTCGCGATCTGGGGCGTCGGCTTGATGAGCGTAAAACACAAACTCAGATCCGCCGCGCCGTGCGCTCTATAAAGCGTTGGTTAGTAAACCGTTCTAAAACGCCAACAGATGTTTCATTGCAATTCACTCAGCAGGTGCAGCCTTATGGCCTGGAGCTGACTTTCTTGTGGCTAAATAGCAAGCTACGTCAGATTCGAAAGCACTTACCGATAGAGATTGGTGCCGATGAAGCCATGCGCAAGCTGATTAAAATCATTGCCGGTGTAGTATTGCATTATATGGTATCGCGTCCTTCTTCTCTTGGCCGTGATGAACGACGGCAAGGGCTAGACAATGCCATTCGCCTGGGTTACTGCTATGGCATTACCTACCCGCTGATAGACGATTTGCAGGATGCGCCATCGGTATTGAATGCCCAAGAGCGAGAGCTCTTTTATCAAGCGGTTAAGCAAAGCCTGCTATCGACCATTCCTGCTCCTTGCCCGAAATTTTCTTCGGCTCACCAGCAGCAAATGGGGTTTATTTATGGCGAGCTGTCACAAGCGTTCAAGGAAATTAAAAGCCGCCTGCCCGTGGCGCAACATCGTCAGTTCTTCGCGCAAGCCTATGTCTTTTTTGAGGCGCAGGAGCAAGATCGATTGCATCGACCCAATCAACCTATTGCGGAGGCAGAAGATCTTTATGTGCCTGTTATTCTCAAATCAGCAGGTTGCCGGCTGATCGCCCGTTCGTTGGCCGATGAGCACGACGATCAAGGGCTGGATCTACGAACCTTTTGTTTCGGTATCTATAACCAGTTTAATGATGACATTAAAGATCTGGATGAAGACATGGCCAGCGGTAACGTAACGCCCTATACCTATCATCTCATTCTTGGCAAAAAACATCCCTTGGGAGTGGTGCCCTATCGGCTTTATTGGGCAGTGGTACATTATCTTATTTATCATGTGTATGCTGGCCACCAACAAACTCGCCAACTGTTGTTGGAGCGGAGCCTCAATGCCATACGTAGCATGCGCCAGCGCATAGGTTCGGAGCGTTATCACCAGATACGCCCGTTATTATTATCCAGCGGAGATAGGGCGTTTGATTCTCTCATCGAAACATTGGTCGATAGCAAACCGGCAGGCCAATGGTTTGATAAGCTGATGAGCCAACAAATATCGGATACCTTGCGCCAGCAAAATCAGCGTGAAGCCCACTTTCGGGAACGATACGATGCAATTCGGCACCATATTTCACCGGCATTAAAGCTATCTCAGCACCATCGTCTGAGTTCACGCAATCTGGTGGATGCTTCCAACTATAGCATTGCCTCTGGTGGCAAACGATTTCGCTCGGTATTGGCCTATATCGTTGGGGTTGAGAGCTTTGGATTGTCAGATGCGCAATGTCTGCCCGTTGTGCAAATGCTGGAATATATGCACACCGCATCGCTGATCTTCGACGACAAGCCCAGCCAAGACAATGCGCCCATGAGGCGGGGCAGACCAAGCCTCCACCATCACTGCCAATCAGAAGCGACGGCTGAGCTTGCTGCAATTAATCTGATGATGAAGGCGGTGGAATGCCTAACTACCATTGAAGGCCTGCCTTCACCCCAAGTGATCGCCGCAATCGGCTATGCATCTAACACCACCCAGGCTATTAGTGAGGGGCAGCAGCTTGATCTCACATCGTGCATCACGACCAGTCAGCAGCAGTTAACCGAAATCTGTCGCCTTAAAACCGGCTTGGCAATTGAGGCTGCATTGGTTATTCCGGCGCTGCTCAGTGGTCAGTCGTCCAAGAAAATTCAACAACTCCAATCTTTTGCCGAACACATGGGTCTTGCGTATCAAATCAAAGATGATCTACTCGACGCCACCAGCGATGCGATTGCCCTCGGCAAACCTATTCAACAGGATAGGGCGCAACAAAAGGCATCCTTTGTTACCTGCCTCGGCCAAGAAGCGGCCGCCACAGAGCTGTTTAAGCATCACCAAGCGGCAACCAAATTACTAAGCATATTTGGCCCAAGCGCTGAATTTCTGCAATTCTTAATCGACTATGTGGTATTCAGGGAGGATTGATATGCCAGAAAATATTCGATGCCCGAAGTGCGAGCAGGACATTACTGTTGAGTGGCGATCAGCGTTGTTCGGTGAGTGGGCCACTTGTCACGCTTGTACGAAAACACTAACAAAAGTGAAAAAGCTGGCAAGCCCATCATTGGCAATTGCTGTTAATCTGATAGCTCTTCTGTCTCTCGCGATTGGGCTTAGTGCTCTCTTCGTTCAAGAGTGGCTCGCGTTGCCTTGGTTGGTCGTTGTTCCTGTTGTTATCGTTGTATATCTCATAACGCGCATTTGTCGGTATAGGTTGTTACGCAATGCGGTATATGAGGAAGAGATACGATAAACAGGCTCTAATAAAGCCTTTCGATTTCAGATTGAATACAAATTTTAGTAGGATTGCCATATTGATACCAACAGAGCAAGGCAATGACTAAGCTGAGTAGCGATCCAGTCCAAAATATCATCCAAGCCTTACAGCTAGACCCCCACCCCAAAGAGCAAGGCTATTTTCGCCGCACCTATGCTTCTGAGCCCATGCTAGGGCAGGGCGATGCATCTCGCCATGCAATGACATCGATTTATTACCTGCTCACGGCCAACCAACCCGTCAGCTACTTGCATCGCAACCGTTCCGATATTTTGCACTATTATCACATGGGAGCACCTGTGCATTACGTTACATTCTGTGAGCAGGACGGGTTGAAATATCATGTAATGGGGCATGATATAACCAACGGACAGCAGCTGCAGTTGCTGGTGAAAGGCGGCGTTTGGAAAGCGTCGTGGATTGAGGGTGGGAAATATGGCTTGATCAGCGAAGCCGTGGTGCCAGGGTTTGATTTTCGGGATAATGAGTTGGCTTGTATAGCCTACTTTAGTAAGTATCATCCGGTTGTTTTCGATGGGTTGGAGCGATTTTTTCCAGGGAGTTAGCTGGGGATAGTAGAAGCAGACTTTATGCGCTGATATGGCAGTGGTGGGAGATATCTATGCTAAAGAGATTAGTAAGGCGTCATATTGGCACGGTGATTTTTGTTTTCGTGGTGTGTCTGCATGTGTTTTTTCCAGAACTTTTCGAGTTCATGAGACTAAGTAAACCTGTTGGGAGGTGGGTTCTCATCATTGGCCCAGCGCTAATATATTTTGCGTTAGGCATCGGCTGCCTTCGTATGGGCCAGAAACTCGGTACTAATGCATCAAAACTTGACTTGGTGAATGCTTATGGAGGTTTTTTGCTTTGTATTGTTGCCAGTGTAGCTTGGGCCGTAACCGTTTATTTCTTCTATTTTGGCGAGCAAAATGGGTTGCAGTGAGATAAAGGCTTCGACAGGCTCAGCCAACGGTCTGGGCGGGCTTAAGCCGCGAGATTGCGATGATCTTGGTTCGCTGAGCTTGTCGAAGCGTGGTGAGCTGGGAGATGGGCTTCGACAGGCTCAGCCAGCGACTTCGACAGGCTCAGCTAACGAGCCTTGTCGAAGCATCACTAAATGCGGCTAAATCGCCTCTACCGTATAGGTCATACTGCTATCATTAAACGTGATGCGATAGTTTCCTGCGCCGCTGGTAATAACAATATTCGCCGCTTCTCCCGTACTAATAGTTCCATCCGGTTCATTGTCGCCATACCATTGTCCATCTGCATAGATTTTGAACTCTGAATCGGCGGCAGCTGTGGTGATTTCAATTTGCCAGGTGTTGTCGGCGACCAATGTGAATGGCGTCTGGGTCCAGGTGTTTTCTGTTCCGCGATAGTCGACACTGCTGAACTGATGGGCAAAGGTGACTGGGGTGTCGGTTTTTGTGTAGGTGAGCTGGTCAAGCAGTCTTACGCTACCATTGTCTCCGTATTCCGCATCATTGCGCCCATCAACATCGCCCATTCCAAAGGTGCGAATGTTTAAGGTTTTGTCGTTGGTTTGGAATATGGCATAACCAATCTCGTAGGCAACTTCGCCGTTGTGATTAGGGAAGAACGCCAGCTGATCCATATCTGCAGTGCTGTTGTTACGTGGCCACTGGCCTGCCGGTGGGCAGATAAAGTAGCCAACACCTTGTTGGGAGTGGCGACCATAGTCCGCTACCTGCGTTAGGCTATCATTGGTGGCAATGGTGGGTTTTACGCGTTGGTTTTCATGCACATGCCCTGTGATGGCCCAGTCGAGCTTGGTATTAAACAGGTCTGTTAACGGGCGCAAGAAGGAAACCTCATCTTTGCCTCCAGCCGGGTTGATGGCGGGGACATGCCAATATGCAAAGTTCCAAGTGGATTGCTCGCTGCGGTTGAGTTGGGTTTCCAACCAGTTTCTTTGCGCGGCAACTCGCTGTTGAGTATCGCGTTGTGGATGGCGGCCATAGAAAACAGGAATTTCGGAGTTGACGCTCATGAAGTGGGCATTGCCATAGTCAAAGTGGTAGTAGTCGGCAAAGGCCATGTCTGTTGGTAAGTTGAAATATTTACGATATGAGGTGGTATCTTCGGCATTGCTCGAAAACTCGGCATCGCCGGTTTCTACGTTCTCTGGCGTATCGTGGTTGCCTGGGGTTGGCATGATCGGTTTGCGGGCGAATAGATGGCGGCCCTTATCGAAGAACACTTTCCAGAAGTAGAAGCGGTCCCCGTTGTGTTCGATGTCGTCTTTGGCCATATCTCCGACGGTGATGATAAAGCCGAAGTCGTCTACGTGGTTAGCTAATATTGCATTAGCGACGTCTTGCCAACGTTGTTGTTCGTTGCCCGGGTCTTGCATATCGCCGATGGCTAAGAACTCAGATGCAGTCAGGTCGGTGGCAGCTGTGGTGAATTGATAGATGCGACCAGCGCGCGCGTCGGGTGCAATAACGCGGTATTCATAGGTGGTGTCAGCGGATAACTGAGACAACGTGATGTGGTGAATTTTACGACCGGTAATGGCTTCTTGCTGCTCTTGCCAAGTTGATTCACCCAGAGCGCGATACTGTACTTTGGCTGTCCAGTTGCTGTGCTCGTCGCTGGTTTCGTAGTTCACGACCATGTTAGCGCTGGGATTTAATACTTCAACGGTTTCATTATTGTCAGACAAGTCTGGCGAAATCAGTGTCAGGTAGGGGCCGATGTATGGGCGATAGTCTTCCTGCTTAAAGCAGCCATCGCTGGCGTTATCCCATTGATTGTCTGCACTTAAGCATCCACCACGGTTAATGGTATAAGGATAGCCAACGCTATTGAGCTTAAATTTCAGCGGGGTATCTGCGGTTACTTCTCCGAGCAGGCTTTGTGGTAATTCCCATTTAAAAAAGCCAGGATGGGCTGGGTCGGCAACCAGCGTTTCTTGATCTTCCCAGGTAAAGCCCATTTCTTCAGAAATCGACGTGTTGGCTGTCCAGGCCCAAATGGTGGGTGCTGCCGTTGCCTCGACCCAAACAGTAAATCCGGATGGCGGAGTAACGACGGTCAGCGTGTGATCAACGGTGTCTGATTCGCCATCATCGTCAGTCACGGTGAGTGATAGCGTTTGGCTACCGGCCTGATCGAAAGTGATGCTGATGCTTTCAGTGGTTTCACCAGTGTGCCATAAGTAGCTAACAATAGTGCCGTCTTCATCTGATGATGTAGCGCCTGAAAAGGTGTGGCTGCTGCCGAGTTCGACTTCTGTTGGCAGTGGGCTAATGCGTGCGACAGGTGGAATGGTTGGCGTTTCTGTGACGGTGATGTCTACCGATGTGCTATCAACCAAACCAAAGTCATCCCTGACTTGCAAGGTAATGGTTACTAAACCCGGTGTGTTAAAGGTGTGTTGATAGTCAACGCCTGTGGTTTGATCGTTCCACAAGTATTCGACAATCGAGCCATCGTCGCTGGAGGTGCTAGCACTGAAGGTGACGGTGGTTCCGACTTCAACTTGAGCTGGAATCGGGCCGTCGATTTTGGCAACGGGCTTAGCATTTGCTCCCAATAAGCGCCATTGACTGGGATCGACCTGATTAATAAAGTGAACGCTAAATTGATGGCCATTGACCAAATAGAGGTAGTTGTGGCCGGTTTGGGCATTGCGCCATAGCAGTTCGGCGGTGCCATTTTGATTGAGATCGTCCAGTGCTGTTAGTGTCCAGTCTGTATTGACTTGATTAAAACGGCGATGGCTTTGGGCTTAGTGACCATTCATCAGGCTGAGGTAGTTTTCGCCGCTGTCACTATTGCGCCAGAAAATATCGGCTTTACTATCGCCATCAAAATCCTTCACAGCCGCAACCTGCCAGATGGGAGGTACGCTCATAAAGGGCTTGGCGCTGGTGACTTGAGCGCCGTTCATGAAGTAGATGTAGGTCAGGCCGGATGTCTGATGATGCCATAAAATATCGGCGTTGGTATCGCCATCAAAATCACCCGCGCCGACAATGCGCCAGTCCATATCGGGTACGCTATTGATATAGCGCGTGGCATGGGTAGTGTTGGCGGTAACATCTGAAGCATATAGGTAGTTTTTGCCATTTTGCTGATGACACCAGAGTAAATCGTCGTCGCCATCACCGTCAAAATCAGCGACGGTGGCCAAAATCCAGTCTTGGCCGACGATGGCGACAAAACGCGTTTGTGTTGATTGGCCATCAATCAGATGTCAATACACTTTTCCGGTTGCTGGGTGATACCAGATAATATCTTGCTGTTGGTCACCATTAAAATCGCCCTGACCAATGACTTTCCAATCAAAGGGAATGCGCTGGTGAAAGCGAACAGAGCTGATCTGAGCGTCGGTCAATGTGTAGAGGTACACATCGCCGTTTTGGGTGTTACGCCAGCCAAGGCTGTATGCCATGCTCGAAAGTGGCAGACACAGCAGTGCCAACAAAGTAACCAAATATTTGTTCATTGCATTGTCCTGTATGAGGCCCAAAAATACCAAGGGCTGATAAAGCAAATTCAACAGGCTAGCAGCGGGATTTTATTGTAGGCCGATCCTCGCTACTTTGCCGTCCAGAGTCAAGTCGCGAGGATGGGGGATGTGACGGGGATTGGTGTTGATTTGACGCAATGATTTGTATTCAGGAGGCCTTATCTGATGTGATGGCGCTGTCCTGAGTGGCTACTGATTTCAGCGGCTTCCAATAGCGATATAACCTGGCTAGCCTCTTCGCTGGTTACCGGATTAGGTGCACCATGAAGAATCGCATCCGCTAACTGGGTGTAGTACTCGGAATACCGTCCGGCCAAGGTCGCAATCAACTCTGCATTTTCGGCACTGTACAGGGTTCCATACTGCGACTTCTGCTCGACGCCGAAGGCGCTGTCACTTGGAGGCAACTGCCTCTGCAGCTGGGATTCTTGTGGGTCCAAGCCGTATTTGATGTAGGTTGCCCTCGTTCCTTCAATGCGAAATCGAGGGTTGGGCGCGGCAAATAGCGAACTGGAGTGCAATACCACCTCACACTGGGGATAGTGCAATATGACATGGAAATAATCGGTCGTTTTAGCGTTTTCTCGCATATTGAGGCATTGTGCTGATAATGCGCTTGGCATTCCAAAGAGCATGATACTTTGATCGAGCAAATGCGCACCAAGATCAAACCATGTTCCCGAGCCAGGGCCACCATCTTCTTTCCAGCGGCTCTTAACTGTTGGTCGATACCGGTCGAAATGGGATTCGAAGTAGCGAATTTCTCCCAGGCGTCCCTGTGTAATAAGTTGTCGAACGGTTAAGAAGTCACCATCCCAACGGCGGTTATGAAATACCGATAAGCTAAGGTCGCGATTTTTTGCAAGTTGAGACAATGCTTGGGCTTCATCAACGGTTGTCGTCATGGGTTTTTCTACAACCACATGTTTGCCTTTTTCCAGACAATGCTTAGCCAGTGTAAAGTGAGCATCATTTGGCGCGGTAATAATAACGACATCAATGTTGCTAGACTCAATCAGTTGCCCAGCAGTGGTGAAGGTTTCCAGCGACGGGTTGTCACGTTGAACATCTAGGGGCCGAGATGTACTGACTCCTACCAGCTTGAATAATCTTGCCTGGTTGAGGAGTGGAATGTGAAAGATCTTGGCTGAGTAGCCATGTCCGACAATGCCTACATTTAACATGGAAATGCTCTAGTTATTCTCAATATAATCCGAGTCTACCGAGTTTGACTGCGATAGGCGTCAACCCAAATGGTTGATTTGACTAATCAAAAAACGATGACAAGTGTTATTAGTCCGGCAATCAGGACAAAGCCTGTAAAAGTTACAATGATATTGGTCAGCAATGAGGCCTTATCATCATACCAAACTCCCTCTTTGGGATATTGACCAACTGTAACTGTTCGCCAAAAACACCAGCCCACCACCCAGCCAATATACTCGTGGCAAAACTCAAAGACGGCTAAAAGCACTACCTGGAAAATCCAGCGGATAACCACGATGATGGGTTTGAATAGAAAGTCTAGAATGTCATCCATTACTGCTCCTGTGATTGGTGACTGAGGCGACATACAACAAATAAAGGCCGAGCATCATATCAATGACCCCGCAGAACTCCGGCCACCATCGTGGCGTTCCGGCATTGATAAACAAAAGGTCATGAGCAACATCATATACAGCATGGCCAATATAGCCAACGGTGAGCAATATGAGTCCGATGAATTTGGTTTTTTGATAGGCAATGTAGGAAAGGGCGATCCAAAAAATGCCGACCAGCACTTCCAAAAATAAGGCGTTGTAGTCCAGCGCTGAAATAGCGAACAGCCAATAATAGGCCGGAAATGTTGCTAGAAGTATGGGGTAGTGGCAAGTCATGCGTCCATGATGGGGGACTATAAGCTTTGTGGATATAGCTATGGCGAGAATGAACCCCGTTGCTAGTGCATAAATATTGACCATTACGACTAAGTCTACGCTTTCTGTTTCCCTCTAACATGCTGCTTAATGAGCTCTGCCGCTTGTCCACGAACAATATTCCCCTCATGATCCGCCAGCCACAATTTCATCATGCCAGATATAAAGCTGCAGGTTTCTATTGCAGCAAGATGAGG
>DFOV01000068.1:1788-9507 GCA_002376965.1 Gammaproteobacteria bacterium UBA3532 | reverse complement strand
CTGTCCGATAACCCCTATGCCATTAAACATCCAGCCCAGGGCAAATAGAAATAGTGCTGAAAACGAGCCAAAACGAACCTCGCCCCAGTCGAGAAAAGAGGGAGAAACCTCATTAAGAGCTGTCAGATAGTTGTTCCACCCTCCAATGGCTTGCAGCGAACTCCCAAGCAATATCATTAAAGAAACAATCATTAATACTGCTTGCAGCGTATCTGTCCAGATCGAAGCTCGCAGCCCTCCGCTGACGCAATAGGTCATGATAAATACGGCACCTAAAATCGTACCAACATAGGTCGGCCAATCAAAGACAGCAAAAAGCGCCTTACCGCCAGCATTGAATTGCGCTGCAGCATAGGTCATGAGAAATATCAGCGATAGAACGGCGATAGCTAAGCGTACCCACTTTGCATCTCGCCCGCCCCATTTGCTAATAAGCTCAGCATAGCTGTGAGCTTGCGTTTGCTCGGCCTGAATACGAAGCTTTTTATGCACAAAAAAGAAGGTGACGGCGTCACCAAACAGCAGTCCGCAGATAATCCACACAGCGGATAACCCATGGCTGTAGATGTACCCCATCAGCCCTATAAACATGTAGCCGCTGTATTTGGAAGCAGCGGCCGAAAGCGCAATCATGATTGGTGGAATATCTCTGTTAGCCAACAGATATTCGGTATTTGAGAGTTGGTGTCGTCGCCTGGAGAGAAAGCCCGTTATAGTAAATAACGCCAAAAAAGCGGAAAACGCTAAGATTTCCATACTACAAGCCCTTTGATTGCCCCCAACTCTCTTAGCATAACATTTTTTGATACTTTCGTTGCTTTACCGTTTATCGGAGAAAAAGGGGCCTCTCACCGATCTTTCTTCGAAAACAGCTATCAAAAACGTACACTATGTAATCTACATTAGAAGAATGAAATAAATACTGAGGAGTGCCACTTAAAGCGGCTTTTCTCAATTGTGCTGCTAATCAATGATCCGAACTCTTGGCTTGTTTGCGCTGTCGAACAAGGCCTCGGCTTTCTGGCAAAGTGATGGAGGGAAATTTATGATACAGCAAGCAGATCCTTATATGGCAGTTGAAACCACGCGCGAACTGTTTCAAACACTGCACGACAGCGGGATTGATGTCGATAAACTCGCCAAATTAGCCAAAATAGATAAAGACGCGTTAGCGAAATCCGAAATGCGTTTTCCTGTCGCCAAGCACCTCCAGCTTTGGCAAGCAGGAGAAAGCCTGTCTTCACTTGATGCGATCGGCCTACGGATGGGCGCTCGCTCCAACCCTCACAATCGTGGCATAGTCGGATTAGTTTTCAGTGCCAGCCACAACCTTGAAGCTGCTGTAGAAAACAAAGTTCAGTACACCAAGATATTAGCCGATCATATTCATCTTCATTGGGAAAAGGACAACGATGAGTTTTCGATGTGTTACTCGATTTTGGATGGCTTTTTCCACCCCTACGAAATTGAGCGTGTATTCGCAGGGTTCTATAACTGGGTGAAAACTTATTTAAACAAGAAAATTTTTCCTACGCGCGTCTGTTTGCAATTTGCAAAACCTGCTCATGCTCGTTTTTATGAACAACACTTTCAGTGCCCAGTCTTTTTTGACCAACCTCAGAATGTAATCGCCTTTTCTTCTGACTTGCTTGGTCATGTAAACCCTGCGTTTAATGATTATTTGTATCAAATACTCAAAGCACGTGCCGATGCGGTATTAGAGAAACTGGACAATCGTATCGATTTTGTTAACGGCGTGAAAAGTATGATTGCCGGTCGTTTGTGCCATGGCAATTTCCAGGTCGAAGAAATTGCCGCTTCATTGAATATGAGCAAACGCACCCTCCATCGTAAATTGACGGATGAGAATACGACCTATCAGCAATTGCTTGACGACGTTCGGCAGGAAATGGCCCTTTCCTATTTAGAAAAAGGCCAGTGCAATATCACCAATATTCCATTTCTGCTGGGATACTCGGATGCACGCGGCTTTAACCGCGCCTTCAAGCGCTGGACTGGCACGTCGCCGAGTCAGTTTTTACAACCCGAGCCGGTACCACATAATTTGGAGTACTGCCTGGGGTAGCGATGCATGACGTAATAGCACAGCGTCACCAATATGCTGAGCACGATAATGGCAGTCCCTACATAGCGATATGCAACACCATATCCTAGTGATTGGAACATTCCTTCACTCACTAGTGGGCTAATAAACTGACCTATAAAAATGCAGGTGGTCATGCCCCCCATAATGCGTCCTCTCGATGACCCAGATACAACTGACATCAGCCAGGTCATAGTGTTTGGGCGCATGATTCCAAACCCAATACCAACCATCATCAATCCGGCAACACTCTGCACATAGTTGTAGCTGAATCCAAGTAAGATGAATCCCACTCCCAACGCAGTAGTGCCCAGCGAAAGCGTTAAGAAAAACGATCCACGCTGGATTTTGCTATAGCCAAACGAGGTGAGAGCAATCACAGATAACATAGTGGCCATCGCTAGCCCGGTCGAAATTCCGCCACTTTCTCCAAGTGAAGCAGCAAAAAAGGGATAGTGGACGGGAATAGTATAAAGCACAATGATTTCAATAAATGCCAGCATGTAGCAAATCAAAACAGGTTTAATGGATTCTGGAGGCAGATTCAATACTCCTTTACCTTTCTTTTCTCGCGGCGATTTTGTGGGTGGTGGTTCTTCAATAAGTGCTGGCTCTTCAATAAATAGCAGGGCCAGGGGTAGTAATACCAAAGCCAAGACGTAGACCAAAAAGGTGCTACGCCAATCAAACTCGGCAACCACGCCGCCCACCGCCATAAAGATGACACCACCCAGGCTGCTAAAGGCAGCCTGCTTGCCAGCATATTTGGCATAGGCTGCTCCCGGAAAATAAGCACCAGCCAATGTCATGCCACTAACCATGACACCGGCCACAGCAATACCTAACAAACACCTGCTTAGCAGTAAAAGCTCTATAGAATCGCTAGCGGCATATCCAGCCGTGCCAAAAACGCCGTAGCTGAATACTGCTATAACCAGCACCTGTTTTTTGCTGGAATAATCCAATAACCAGCCAATAATAGGGGCGCATAATGCGATGCACAGCGCTGGTAAGGTGAGAACCAGTTTGACCAGCAACTCAATATCAGCAACATCTGAAAATGCCTGAGTCATACCAGGCATCGCTGGCACAATGACAGTGCCAGACATAATGGTCAGCGAACTCAGCAACAACAGTGTCCACGCGTTCGCAGTGAACACTATGGCAGGGGTCTGAGCTTCAGCCATTTGAAGCCCGTGACATGTCTTGATGGTCAGTCAGACGCCAATAACCTAACTTCAGTAATATTCCCATTACCAAACAGCCACTACCCAGCAATATAAAACAGGTGGTCATACCAAACTGCTCAATTAATGGCTGAGTAACAAAGGGCACAGCAAATGAGGCGATAAAAAAACAAGTAGTTAACCCGCCCATCACTTTGCCCCGTTCTGTTAGCGCAATTAAAGAGAACAACCAAACCACCAGGTTCGGCCTTAGTATGCCAAGGCCAATTCCCATCAGCGCCAAACCAGCAAGTGCAACCCCATAACTGGGAGCCAGACCGAGAATCAGCATCCCTGCGCCGGTTCCGCCAAGCCCCAGCGCATGTAAGGAAATATAGTGCCCCATGCGCGACCAACGCTGGTAATTCAGGGATGTGATAGCCAGAATACACAGCATGCCGGCAATCAGCCAACCTGTTTCAGCGGGACTCACTGCACCGAATGACTGAATATAAAATGGAAAATGCAGAGGTATCATATACAGCATAAACACCTCGATAAATCCCAGTGCATAACACAGTGCTATTGCTCGCGAAGGTTGTCGGCCTTCTGCGGGTATTGCAGCATTGTCAGCCGCTACCGGTTTGCTGGAATCGGGCGGTTTTAAATACAGCATAATTCCAGGTAGCACTACCCACGCCAGCAAATAGATCAAAAAAGCTGCGGTCCAGTGCAACTCAGCCAGCATACCACTGACGCCAAGGAAAACGACGCCCCCAAAACTCGAAAAGGCCGCCTGCAAGCCCATAAAGTGACCAAACTGTGGCCCTTTGAAATATTCGCCAGCCAGTGTCGTCGTCGCAATCATGATAAATGCAACAGCCACACCCAGCCCAACTCGCCCCAAAATCAACGCCAGCACCGAATCATGCAGTAGGTATCCCAAACTGCCAAATACCCCATATGCCGCCAGGGCAACCATCAGTAAACGGTGTTTGGATTGCTTATCCAGCAACAGGCCAACAAAGGGTGCGCATAGGGCAATGACAAGACCTGGCGTGGTTAAAATCACCTTCACCCATAACTCAGCATGAGCAATATCGGAAAATGCCGCTCGCATACCAGGTAAGGCAGGTGATAATGCTGCGCCTGCCAAGACCGTCATGGTGCTGGCTAACAACAAAAAGACGAATCCAGGCTGGGACAATGGAGAAATTTTACTCATGGTTTTGCTCCAAGCCGCTGGCGAACACTTGCTGCTGCGAGGAGGTAATCCTGATACAGTTTTTGCTCATCCAGCGTACAGCTCCTTCCCCCCTCAATAAGCTTCACGCCCTGAACGAATACAGTATCCACATCCTTGCTGTTGCCCGTAATCAAAAATGTGCGCAACGGATGCTGTGACATTAGATAGCGATAATCACGAGTATCCACCAGTACAATATCCGCCTCTTTTCCAACCTCAACCGAGCCTATACGCTCAAGCCAGCCTAGCGCCTTGGCCCCATAGAGTGAGCCGGTTTTCAGCGCCAACAGCGGTGGACAAGTGGTGTTGCAGTTGTTGGCCTCATTATGTCCTAAATGAGCGCCGCGCATCGCCTCCGCCATGCCTCCACTAAAAATAATGTCGCCATCAGTACTGCTCGACACCCAAACACCATCTTTTAAGAAGCGAGCAATTTGACGGGTTTCACTATTGGTTGCTTCTCCCAGCATGCCGTAGTGGGCTGGCGAATGACAAATATTTACACCGGTTTCTAGCAATCGATGGTATTCGGTTTCAGTGGCATAAGCCGTATGCACGGCAACCAGCCTATCGGTTAGCAACCCATAGTCATCAAAGCGCTCGACTGGCGAACGTCCAAAAACCCTTTGCACCGCCTCGCGCTCATTCTTAAGTGGTGCCAAATGAGCGGCGTAAGGTGTTTGATACTGATGAACAATATCGCTCAACATTTGCAACTGCTCATTCGAACTGCCAAAAGCCCCAACGACGGAAGGCATCCCCCCCACCAGACCTGAGGGGTGGTCGTGCCATGCTTCGAGCAGTTCGCGCCAACCATCAGCTTGTATCTGAGTATCAGCCACTCGCTCAAAATGCTTGCTGTTAGCAGGAAGCATGATATCCGATCCCCAACGACTCACTCGCAAACGCATACCCAAATCAAGCGCAGCCTGCCCCATGGAATCAGCACGATTTGCCGACCCTAGATCACCTAATGCGGTACTTCCTGAGCGCAATTGCGTCCACATACTCCAACGAGCGATGGCCAAGCCTTCTTCAAACGTCATTTTTTGGCCCACACCCGATATAAAGCCAAACATAGAGCCAAGCGCAGCAATATCCCCCCCTCGGGCGTATGGAGTCGGCGCAACATCGCTATCGTCGGATTTTTCCATATTTGGCGCGACATAGCTCTCATGCCAGTGCGGGTTAACAAAGCCGGGAAGGATCATCTTTCCGGCTGCATCAACTTCTTCATCGCAAGCAGGCAGCGCAGAATGCATATCACCAATAGCGGCAATTTTCTTTCCCTCAATCAGGATCCAAGCTTTCTCGATCACTCGATCATCTAATCCCGCAGTATAGAGAAATCCATTTTTAATCAACGTGCGGCGCGAAGCGGCAGACTTTTTATGTCGATACTCATCGGTATCAGATGATACTCTCGATTGACCTGTAGCGGGGCGGTCGCTACCTCCCTCGTCCGTCACGCTTTGCCAGATAATTCCTTGATCCTCAATACCGACGGACTCACCCATTTGACGCCACAATTGAGATAACCAAGAAGCACTATGATACAAACATTGACATGGCATTCCATATACTCCTATGCCATCGCTTCAGCGGCTGACCGCTCAAAGATGCCCGACTGCTGCATCGCCAACAAGCTTTGCTCTATAGCCTCGATGGTGTAGTCAATTTGCTTCTCGGTGTGAGCAGCACAAATAAAGTTAACCTCTCGCCGCATGATCACACCTCGTTTAGCCATCTGGGCCAAAAATGGTTCGGCAAACTTAACATGCTCTACCGGGTTTTTAGCAAAAAGAAACATCGGTATTGAATCATAACCCACTACCTGTAAAGGCAGTCCGAGTCGCTCCGAGAGCCGATTTACGCTATCGCGTAATCGCCTACCGAGTCCGTTGATGTGAGTGATGTAGTCGGTTGTTTGGTATTCCTGCAATACGGCCCGACAAACCGCCAGCGACAACATCTCGCCGCCAAAGGTCGTGGACACCTGCAACTCATTCAGTTTGCTGATCGATTTTTGTGGCCCAACAACAGCCGAAAGGGGCATACCTGCGGCGATACCTTTGGATAAGGTCACCAGATCAGCCGTGACGCCAAAATATTCCTGTGCTCCACCCAACGCCAGCCTGAATCCCGTTACAATTTCATCAAAAATCAGCAGCACTGCGTTAGCGGCACACGCTGCTTTTATTTTTTCAAGAAACTCTTTGGTTAAAGTTCGGTTGTATGGAACCGATAGCAAGACGGCCGCTAATTGTTCGCCCCGCTCCTCGATCAACGATAAAATGGGAGCTTCATCCATTGGCGTAAACAATGGCATTCGATGGGTAAGGCTCTCGATAACCTTAGGTACGCCAGGGGTGTCAAACATATATTGGTCGTGCCAGCCGTTATAGCCAACGGTGACAATTTCCTCTTTCCCTGTGATATATCGAGCCAGGCGAATGGCCGCTGAATTAGCATCGGCTCCGGTTTTAAAGAAGCGAGCCATTTCTGCCCCGGGAATCATCTTTATCAACACATCAGCGGTTTCGACTTCGATCGGCGTTGGTAACGAATGAATGACTCCCTTCGACAGATGTTCAATGATAGCTGTCGTGACAGCAGGATGGTTGTGACCCAAAGTATTGGCCGCCAAGCCACTGATGAAATCAATATATTCATTGCCATCAACATCCGTTACCACGGCCCCCTGACCCGATTCGATGTATACGGGAAAAGCGCCTTGTGCAAACTGTTCCGGCTTTTTCATCATCGACTGGGTAAAGCCGCCAATAAGCTGCTTACCCCGTTCGGCCAGGCTCAAAGAACGCTCAAGGTTCAGATCAGCTGGCTGACTTAAAGAAATATCACTAGGTATATCGTTTTGCATTTGCATAATTAGATCCTGGAATAAAAAATTAGTTATTTAGCGCCCAACGTCGCACCGCCATCCACCACCAGGTTTTCCATGGTGATATGGCTGGCTTGCTCTGATAGTAAGAACAGTACGCTGTTGGCAATTTGGGCGGGGGTAGCGATCCGGCGTAGCGGAATGCCCGTACGGTAGCTAGCCAGATTGCCCTCGATGGTCTGCTGTTCGTCGTTACCATCCCGCCACAATCGGCGCTGCATATCGGTATCCGTTGAGCCAGGAGCGACCAGATTGCAACGAATCCCGTCACCTGCCAGTTCAAGACCCAAACATTTAAACA
>DFOV01000068.1:0-1413 GCA_002376965.1 Gammaproteobacteria bacterium UBA3532 | reverse complement strand
GTTGCAGCGGCATTGGAACCGACAGCAACCATACTGCCCTGCTTATGCTGGCGCATGCTTTTGGCAACGCGGCGTGCTAGATAAAAAGCACCGGTTACATTGACAGCAAAGGTGTTGAGCCATGTCTCATCGCTGGTCTGGTCAAGACGGGCCGGTGTCAATACCCCAGCAGCACAAACCAAATAGCGAACAGGCCCCAGTTGCTGTTCAATCTGATCGATGGTGTGATTCACCTGAAGGCTTGATGAAACATCAACTTCCCAGCGAGTAAGTGCCTGCTTACTGTCAAGATCACTCTGTGGCTGTCCAGAAAACTGAATATCCAATGCAGCCACTGTCGCACCGACTTCGACCAACGCATCAGCCACGGCTTTACCAATGCCCTGTGCTGCACCACTAACCACGGCAACCTGATCACGAAATTCAGCATTCATGACTTGCCTCCAGCTCAACACCCTTGGGCTCGGCTAAAGGAGTCAGCCGGTGCTCACGTGCATACGCAAAATAATCGCGAAACTGTGCCTGACTGATTTGCGGCCAATGAATAGCTAATGCGTCCATAGCGCGAGCCGATAAGCCGCGCTCTATCGGAGCCATCTCAGCGACACCGTCTTTACGCTGTTCAAAAAAGTAGTACAGGGTTTGGTCTTCGGGGTTTTGGCTGTCTGCTAGTCGCTGACACCACTCAGCCATGCTCACCATCGCTAGCTCGCCAATGTCTTGTTGCAGCCAATCCATGATCTGTGTCATCGATATCCATTGCGATGGTATCAAGTTGGCGACGAACGGCCCCTTTCCAGCCAGCGCCATTTTGGTTAAGGTAGAGGCAACGCTATCAACGGGCGTCCACGGCTCAGAAAATGTCAACGTTGGCAGCGTCCGCAAGCGCATAGCAGCAGCCAGGATAGTCCAAACCAGATCCGTTGGATTGACATAAGCAGCGCCTCCTAATGCGCCAACCACCCTTCCCAGCCGATAGATGCGTGTTGCCACACCTTGCTCGCGCGCGCAGTTCACTAGTGTTTCAGCCACCCACTTTGATTGCTGATAGCCATCAATCAACCCGGTATGCGCATCTACCGCCGACTCGCCTAATGCCGCAGCTTCATTAGCAGGCGGTGCCACAGCAATGGTCGAAACGAAATGCAAGGGACAGCCCGCTTTAGCAGCGATTTTCAGCAGCGTCAGCGTGCTTAAAACATTGGTTTCGCGCAATGAAACATAGTCGCGCATAACACTGGTCTGGGCGGCGTTATGATAGATTTCAATGCTTTGGCGAATCAGCATCTGATAGTTCGCCTCTGATAACCCCAAATTCGGCTGAGTCAGATCAGTCAAAACAATGCGTATACGCTCGGTATGTGGCAATTGCAGTTGCTGCTTTCGGGCCGCGTCGTGCCACTTGATTCGCGC
>DFOV01000393.1 GCA_002376965.1 Gammaproteobacteria bacterium UBA3532 | reverse complement strand
CGTGAAGAAGTTGAGCGTGGTCAAGTATTGGCTAAGCCTGGCTCAATCACTCCACACACCAAATTCAAATCAGAAGTTTATGTTCTGTCTAAAGAAGAGGGTGGTCGTCACACGCCATTCTTCAAAGGATACCGTCCACAGTTCTACTTCCGTACAACTGATGTAACCGGTGCTTGTGAGCTTCCTGAAGGTGTTGAAATGGTTATGCCTGGCGACAACGTCGCTATGGAAGTAACACTGATTGCACCTATCGCCATGGAAGACGGTTTACGCTTCGCTATCCGTGAAGGTGGCCGTACCGTTGGTGCTGGTGTTGTTGCAGAAATTATTGAATAAGTGTAGGCTTTTCTACACAAACGTTCTTTGGCGCTGATTAAACAAATGGGAAGGGAGTAGCGCCCCTTCTGAACAGCAGGGCTTGACACTTAGCCCAATAGTTAATAGAATGCCGCTCCCTCACCAAAGGTGGTGAGAGGGTGGTGTTCGTATTTTTATTTCAGGAGTTCGCAAATTATGACGAACCAACGCATTCGGATTAGATTAAAAGCGTTTGACCATCGTCTGATCGATCTATCTACGTCAGAGATTGTCGAAACAGCAAAACGTACCGGAGCTCAAGTGCGTGGACCTATTCCATTGCCGACTCGTAAAGAGCGTTTTACTGTGTTGATCTCTCCTCACGTAAATAAAGACGCTCGTGATCAGTATGAGATCCGTACGCACAAGCGTTTAGTAGATATTATCGAGCCAACCGACAAAACAGTTGACGCGCTTATGAAGCTCGACTTGGCGGCTGGTGTGGATGTCCAAATTAGTCTTGGATAATGGTTAGACCTAATAGGGGCTAGAATAATGGCAATCGGTTTAGTTGGGCGCAAATGCGGAATGACACGCGTCTTCAATGAAGACGGCACTTCTGTTCCAGTTACCGTAATCGAAGTAACGCCTAACCTCGTTACTCAGGTAAAAACAGAGGAAACAGAGGGCTACCGCGCTCTACAAGTTACCACGGGATCTAAGAAAGCATCTCGTGTAAATAAAGCAGCAGCAGGGCACTTCGCTAAAGCAGGTGTTGAAGCTGGTCGAGGATTATGGGAATTCCGAGTTTCTGCCGAAGAAGGCACTGACTTGGCTCCAGGTTCAAGCATTGATGTCTCAATCTTCGAAGAAGGTCAGAGCGTTGATGTGCAAGGCGTTTCAAAAGGTAAAGGATTTGCTGGTGCAATTAAGCGCTGGAACTTCCAAACCCAAGATATGACTCACGGTAACTCTCTATCTCACAGAGCGCCAGGGTCTATCGGTCAAAACCAAACACCTGGCCGTGTATTTAAGGGCAAGAAAATGGCTGGCCACATGGGGAACGTCAAAACAACGGTTCAAAATCTGAGCGTTGTCCGAGTCGATGCAGAGAAAAATCTTCTGCTTATCCGTGGTGCAGTTCCTGGTGCTAATGGTGGCGACGTTGTAGTCACGCCTGCAGTAAAAGCATCAGCATAGGAGGACACGCATGGAATTAGTATTATCAAATGGTAACGGTTCTATTGAAGTTTCCGAGTCGACATTTGGCCGGGAATTCAACGAAGCGCTGGTTCACCAAGTCGTTGTCGCTTACCAAGCAGCTGCCCGCGCGGGTACGCGTGCTCAAAAGACCCGCTCAGATGTGAGTGGTGGTGGTAAGAAGCCATTCCGCCAAAAAGGTACGGGACGAGCTCGTGCTGGTACTATCCGCAGCCCAATCTGGCGTAGCGGTGGGGTCACGTTTGCGGCACGACCACAAGACTTTTCACAAAAAGTTAATCGTAAAATGTATCGTGGTGCATTACGCAGCATATTATCCGAATTGGTTCGTCAAGAGCGTTTAGTTGTTGTTGAATCATTTGGTGTTGAGCAACCTAAAACAAAAGAGCTAGTAGCTAAGCTTAAAGCCCTTAATGTGAAAGATGCTTTGATTGTTGTGGAAAATGTAGATGAGAATCTATATCTGGCTGCACGCAATGTTCACAGTTTGGATGTTCGCGATGCATCGTCTATTGATCCTGTTAGCTTGATTGGTTACGAAAATGTCGTAATTACTGCTGCTGCGATCAAGCAACTAGAGGAGCAATTGGCATGAACGCACAACGTTTGCTTAAAGTAATCTTGGCTCCCCATATTTCTGAGAAAAGCACCTTGTTGGCTGAAGAGCGCGGTCAAGTTGTGTTCAAAGTAGCTAAAGATGCTACTAAATTGGAAATCAAAAAAGCGGTAGAATCGCTTTTTGACGTTAAAGTTGCTGGTGTAAGAACTCTTGTAGTAAAAGGAAAGGCGAAACGCTTTGGACGTTTGGAAGGTCGACGTTCAGATTGGAAAAAAGCCTATGTTTCTTTAGCTGAAGGTTCAAACATCGATTTCACTGGCACTGAGCAATAGGAGTCGAGACCATGGCATTGTTAAAAAGTAAACCATCATCTCCAGGCCGTCGATTTGTTGTCAGTGTTGTTACACCAGATCTGCATAAAGGTAAGCCGTACGCGCCTCTTTTAGATAAGAAGAGCAAAAGCGGTGGACGTAACAACAACGGACGCATTACCGTTCGTCATATTGGTGGTGGGCATAAGCAACATTACCGTATCGTTGACTTTAAACGTAACAAAGATGGTATTCCGGCTAAAGTTGAACGCTTGGAATATGATCCTAACCGTTCTGCACATATCGCACTTATTTGTTATGCAGACGGTGAGCGTCGCTATATCCTTGCTCCTAAGGGTGTGCAAGCTGGCGCTTCAATCATTTCTGGTGCAGAAGCACCAGTAAAACCGGGTAACACTTTACCAATGCGCAACATTCCTGTTGGTACTGTTGTTCACGCGGTTGAGTTAAAGCCTGGCAAAGGGGCGCAAGTAGCCAGAAGTGCTGGTTCTTACGTTCAAATCGTCGCTCGTGAAGGAGCGCATGTTACTCTACGTCTTCGTTCTGGCGAAATGCGCAAGGTACTCGCTGAGTGTCGAGCGACCGTTGGTGAAGTAGGTAATTCAGAGCACATGCTTCGTTCACTGGGTAAGGCGGGTGCTAATCGCTGGCGTGGTATCAAACCAACCGTACGCGGTGTAGCAATGAACCCTGTTGACCACCCTCACGGTGGTGGCGAGGGCAGGACCTCTGGTGGTCGTCATCCAGTAACACCTTGGGGTGTTCCCACCAAAGGATATAAGACCCGTAGTAACAAACGTACTGATAAGCTCATCGTACGTCGTCGCAACAAGAAATAGTTGGGGGTAGGCTCGTGCCACGTTCATTAAGAAAGGGACCGTTTGTAGATCTTCATTTAATGAAGAAAATTGACGAAGCTGCTGCTTCTGGAAACAAACGTCCAATCAAAACATGGTCACGTCGTTCCATGATTCTGCCTGAAATGGTTAACTTAACCATCGCAGTTCATAATGGCCGACAACATGTACCAATTTATATCAGTGAAGAAATGGTAGGTCACAAGTTGGGTGAATTTGCACCAACGCGCACCTACTATGGACACATTGTAGATAAAAAAGCCAAGAAGAAATAAGGGGTCTTTAAGAGATGGAAGTTGCAGCAAAATTAAACCATGCTCGCCTCTCTGCTCAGAAAGGTCGACTGGTTGCGGATCAAATCCGTGGTCTTCCGGTAGATAAGGCTCTTGATATCTTGGCTTACAGCCCCAAAAAGGCGGCTGGTCTAATCAAGAAAATTCTAGAGTCTGCTATTGCGAACGCTGAGCATAACGAAGGTGCAGACATTGATGAGTTAAAGGTTTCTACGATCTTTGTTGATGAGGGACCGACATTAAAACGCATTCGGCCTCGTGCCAAGGGGCGCGCTGATCGGATCTTTAAGCGTACTTGTCATATTACGGTTAAAGTTTCGGACAGCTAGGAGAATATACGATGGGTCAAAAAGTACATCCTACGGGTATACGTCTCGGTATCGTTAAAGATTGGAATGCTACATGGTATGCCGGTTCCGACAACTATGCAGATTTCCTGGTTAACGATATGGAGATTCGTGAATACCTCAAAAAAGAACTTGAGCAAGCCTCAGTATCTCGTATTGAAATTGAGCGACCTACCAAGTCGATCCGCGTGACAATTCATACTGCCCGTCCTGGTATCGTAATTGGTAAAAAAGGCGCTGATGTTGAAAAGCTACGCTTAAAAGTAACTAAGCTGGCCGGTGTTCCTGCTCAAATCAACATACAAGAAATTCGTAAACCTGAACTTGATGGTCAGCTGGTAGCTGATACGGTTGCACAGCAGTTAGAAAAACGTGTTATGTTCCGTCGCGCTATGAAGCGTGCAGTTCAAAATGCTATGCGTTTGGGCGCTCAAGGCATCAAGATTCAAGTAAGTGGTCGTTTAGGTGGCGCTGAAATCGCTCGGGCTGAATGGTATCGCGAGGGTCGAGTACCTTTGCATACACTTCGAGCTGATATCGATTATGCAACGTCTGAAGCTTCAACAACTTACGGCATTATCGGTGTTAAAGTCTGGATCTTTAAAGGCGAGATCTTAGGTGATGCTATCGAGCAAGAAGCGGCGGAAGCCAAGCCAAAACGCGCTCGTAACGCAAAGAAGTCATAGGAGATTACGATGCTGCAACCTAAACGAATGAAATTTAGAAAGATGCAGAAAGGGCGTAATCGCGGCTTTGCCACCACCGGAAACAAAGTAAGTTTCGGTGACTTTGGTTTAAAAGCGACTACCCACGGACGCATCACTGCTCGTCAGATTGAGGCGGCGCGTCGTGCGATGAACCGTCAACTACGTCGTACGGGCAAGATTTATATCCGAATCTTCCCTGATAAACCTATAACTGAGAAGCCGTTAGAAGTTCGTCAAGGTAAAGGTAAGGGTAATGTGGAGTACTGGGTTGCTCAAGTGCAACCAGGTCGCATGTTATATGAAATTGCAGGTGTAAGCGAAGAGCTGGCTCGTGAAGCATTTACGCTAGCCGCGGCTAAACTGCCTGTACAAACCACTTTTGTAACTCGGACGGTGATGTAATGAATGCCTCAGAATTGCGAGAAAAGTCCGTTGAGGAACTTAAGCAAGAACGTGACAGTTTGCTCAATGCGCAGTTTAAATTGCGTATGCAAAAAGCAACTGGGCAGTTGAGTCAAACCCATTTGCTACGAGAAGTTCGTCGTGACATTGCACGTGTTGAAACGTTATTAACTGAGAAAGGGGGAGCGTAATGGCTGAACAAAAAACTGAATCGCGAACCCTTACTGGGAAAGTCGTAAGCAATAAGATGGACAAGTCCATTGTTGTGGTTGTTGAACGTAAAGTAAAACACCCTGTTTATGGCAAATACGTAAGACGTTCAACAAAAATACATGCGCATGATGCAGAAAACACTTGTAACATCGGTGATACTGTAACAGTCGAGCAATGTCGACCTTTGTCCAAAACGAAATGTTGGAACCTGGTCGACGTGTTAGAACGCGCTATTTAAATATCACCCCGAACCGGGGTGGCTAATTCACTTTTGTAGTGGTATACTGCTGCGCCTCCCGAAATGGTGAGGCGCATGTTCGTTTGTTGTTTACGGAGAACACCCATGATTCAGATGCAGACTTTGCTCGACGTCGCTGACAACTCTGGCGCACGTCAGGTGCAATGTATCAAGGTGCTCGGGGGCTCTCACCGACGCTATGCCGGAATCGGCGATGTGATAAAGGTGAGTATCAAAGAAGCGATACCTCGAGGTAAGGTTAAGAAAGGCGACGTATATAATGCGGTCGTTGTTCGAACTAAGAAGGGCGTGAGAAGACCTGATGGGTCTCTTATCCGCTTCGATGGCAATGCAGCTGTTCTTTTGAACGCTAACTTGGCACCGATCGGAACACGTATTTTCGGACCGGTTACACGCGAGTTGCGTGGTGATCAGTTCATGAAAATCGTGTCTCTTGCTCCCGAAGTCATTTAATGAGGGGTTGAGGATGCGAAAAATCCGCACAGGCGATGAAGTTGTTGTTATCGCGGGTAAAAACAAAGGCCAGCAAGGTAAAGTAAAAAGCTTTAGCGGTGAAGACCGTGTTTTGGTTGAAGGTGTAAATCTTGTCAAGAAGCACCAAAAGCCAAACCCGCAAGCTGGTATTCAAGGTGGCATCATTGAAAAAGAAGCTTCCTTGCACATTTCGAATGTGGCGATTTTTAACGCTTCTGCTGATAAAGCAGATAAAGTGGCGATAAAGACGCTTGAGAATGGTAAACGCGTACGAGTATTCAAGTCTTCTGGCGAAGAAGTCGACGCGTAATATTTGGTGAAATTATGGCGAAACTGCACGACTTATATAAAGACAAAATTAGAAAGGAGCTCTTTAAAGAGCTTGGTTTTGATAGTGTCATGCAAGTCCCTCGAATCACAAAAATCACTCTTAACATGGGTGTTGGCGAAGCCATTGGTGATAAGAAGGCACTTGAAAACGCGGCCGCTGATCTAGAAGCAATCTCCGGCCAAAAGCCTAGCATCACAAAGGCTCGTAAATCTATCGCAGGATTTAAGATCCGTGATGGCTACCCTATTGGATGTAAAGTGACGCTGCGTGGTGAGCGTATGTGGGAATTTTTCGAGCGATTAGTCTGTATCGCTATTCCACGTATTCGCGATTTTCGTGGGCTTAGCAATAAGTCTTTCGATGGGCGTGGAAACTACAGTCTTGGCATCAAAGAACAGATCGTTTTTCCTGAGATTGACTACGACAAGGTCGACAAGGTTCGTGGATTGGATATTACTATAACCACCACCGCCACTAACGACAATGAAGGTCGAGCTCTTCTTAAAGCGTTCAATTTCCCAATTAAAGGTTAGTTATCATGGCAAAGGTAAGTATGATTGAGCGCGAGAAGAAGCGCGCCAAAACGGTAGCGAAGTACCAAGAAAAACGCAATGCGCTTAAGGCTATTATCAATGATAAGAACGCCAGTTTAGAAGAGCGTTGGGAAGCGCAGATCGCTCTGCAAAAACAACCTCGCAATGCAAGCGCTTCACGTCAGCATAATCGTTGTCGTATTACTGGAAGACCGCACGGTTACACTCGCAAGTTTGGCATTTGCCGAAATATGCTACGTGCTGCGGCTATGCGTGGTGATGTACCAGGCCTAGTGAAAGCTAGTTGGTAAGCGAGGAGAAAGATTATGAGTATGCAAGATCCTATTTCGGATATGTTGACGCGCATTCGTAACGGTCAGCTAGCAAAAAAAGCAATCGTTTCAATGCCAGCTTCCAAAGTTAAAGAAGCGATAGCGAAAGTATTGAAAGACGAGGGCTACATTGATGGGTATGAGCTAAAAGCTGATGGCGCTCATCGCAATTTGGAAGTCAGTCTTAAATATTTCAACGGTAAAAAAGTAATCGAGACCATCGAGCGAGTGAGTCGACCAGGCTTGCGAGTTTATAAGAAGTCACAAGAACTACCTAAGGTTCGTGGCGGTCTCGGTATTGCCATAGTATCTACGTCACGCGGTGTCATGACCGACCGTGCAGCTCGTGCTGCAGGGCACGGTGGCGAAGTTATTTGTTTCGTTTCTTAAGGAGTGTCTGATGTCTCGTGTAGCAAAATCACCCGTCAGCCTACCTAAAGGAGTGGAAGCATCACTTTCTAATGGTTTGCTGACTATTAAAAGCTCTAAGGGAAGCCTTGAGCTAAATGTTAACGAAAAAGTTAACGTTGAGATTGCAGACGGTGTGTTGTCCGTTGCAGCCAAAACCAATGAGAAGTTTTCTCGCGCAATGAGCGGTACTGTTCGCTCACTTATTCAAAACATGGTAACTGGCGTTACAGATGGCTTTGAAAAGAAGTTGGAACTGGTTGGTGTTGGTTATCGTGCCCAGGTCAAAGGTAAAATACTTAACCTGACCTTAGGTTTCTCTCACCCCGTCGATTTTGAAATCCCTGAAGGAATTTCAATTGAGGCTCCAAGCCAAACGCAGCTCGTTGTAAAAGGTATTAACAAACAACAAGTTGGTCAGGTAGCAGCGAATATCCGAGCGTATCGTGAACCAGAACCTTATAAAGGTAAAGGTATTAAGTACGCGGATGAGATTATTCGTCGCAAAGAAGCTAAGAAAAAGTAGGGCGTAGATACTATGGATAAGAAAGAATCACGTCTACGTCGTGCAAAACGTAGTCGAATGAAAATCAAAGAGTTAGGTGCGCAGCGACTAGTTGTGAACCGAACTCCCCGTCACATTTATGCACAAATTATCGCAGCTTCCGGCTCGGAAGTTATCGCTTCAGCATCTACTACTGAGAAAGCGATTCGTGACCAGGTTGAATATACTGGTAATGTCGATGCCGCGAAAGTTGTAGGCAAAATCATTGCCGAGCGTGGAGTCGAGAAAGGCGTGAAAAGCGTCGCATTCGACCGAGCTGGCTATGTATACCATGGTCGAGTTAAAGCATTAGCTGACGCCGCTCGCGAAAGTGGTTTGGAATTCTAAGGGGGCTGTCATGGCAAAAGAAAAAGATAATCTTGAAGGGCTACAAGAAAAGCTCGTCCACGTTAATCGCGTTGCCAAAGTAGTTAAAGGCGGTCGTATTTTCGGTTTTACAGCGTTAACAGTTGTTGGCGATGGAAACGGAAAAGTAGGCTTCGGTCGTGGAAAGGCTCGAGAAGTTCCAGTAGCTATTCAGAAAGCAATGCAAAATGCTCGTCGCAACATGGTTACTGTTGAGCTGAATGGAACGACTATTTGGCATCCAATTAAAGCGACGCATTCCTCATCTACAGTCTATATGCAGCCTGCATCAGAAGGTACAGGTATCATTGCTGGTGGTGCTATGCGTGCCGTATTGGAAGTACTGGGTGTTCACAATGTACTTGCGAAAGTATATGGTTCAACCAATCCAATCAATGTGGTTCGTGCTACCATCAAAGGTTTGGCATCTATGTCAACGCCAGAAGAAGTCGCGGCTAAGCGCGGTAAATCTGTTGAAGACATCATGGGGTAATGAGCAATGGCTGATAGTAAAATCAAAGTCACGATGGTCAAAAGTGCCATTGGTCGACTACCTAAGCACAAGGCAACGTTGAGTGGCCTTGGATTACGTAAGATTAATCAAAGCGTTGAACTCATTGATACACCTGAAGTTCGCGGTATGATTAACCAAGTCAGTTACATGGTTAAAGTTGAGGGAGTATAAGATGCGTTTGAACAGTTTATCTCCAGCTCCTGGTTCCAAAAAAGAAGCTAAGCGTTGCGGTCGTGGAATCGGTTCCGGTCTAGGTAAGACCGGTGGACGTGGTCATAAAGGACAAAAATCTCGTTCAGGTGGTCGCGTACGTATCGGTTTCGAAGGTGGACAAATGCCTTTGAAACAACGCTTACCAAAATTTGGCTTCACTTCGCGTAAAGCGCTGGTAAGCCAGGAAGTTCGTCTAAGCGAGCTAGCCAAAGTCGAGGGTGAAGTTATCACTCTTGAAACCCTTAAGTCTGCAAACGTTATTGGTAAAAGCGCAAAATTTGCCAAGATCATGGCGTCTGGTGAAATCACGAAAGCCGTTTCCGTTTCAGGAGTCGGGGTGACTAAAGGTGCAAAAGAAGCAATCATCGCTGCAGGCGGTAAGGTTGAAGACTAATGGCTAAGGCTCCGAGTTCGGCGAAAAGTGGTGATGGTTTACAAGAACTAAAACAGCGGCTGTTATTTGTTTTAGGTGCCATTATTGTTTTTCGTATTGGATCTTTCGTGCCCGTGCCCGGCTTAGATAATGCCGGGCTTGCTCAATTATTTGATCAAAACTCGGGCACCATTCTCGGTTTATTCAATGTGTTCTCTGGTGGTGCGTTAAGTCGAGCCTCCGTTTTTGCACTAGGAATCATGCCTTATATTTCGGCATCGATTATTATGCAAATTATGGGCTACGTGCACCCCACATTACAGCAGCTTAAAAAAGAAGGCGAAGCTGGTAGGCGAAAAATCAATCAGTATACTCGATATGGAACTTTGCTATTAGCAGGTATTCAGTCATTCGGTATTGCGGTTGGATTGTCTAACCAAATGGCTCAATATATTTTGAGTCCAGGTCCTTCCTTTATCTTTACTACTGTTGTGGCTTTGGTTACTGGTACGATGTTCCTTATGTGGCTCGGTGAGCAAATCACTGAGCGTGGCATTGGCAATGGTATCTCGTTAATCATTTTCGCTGGTATCGTTGCTGGTTTACCAAGTGCAATAGGTCAGACTATTGAGCAGGCTAGGCAAGGTGAAATACATTCACTATTGCTGGTCGGTATTGTGGTCTTAGTTGGCTTGGTTACTACCTTTGTTGTATTTGTTGAAAGAGCACAGCGCCGAATTGTAATAAATTACGCAAAACGCCAGCAAGGCAGAAAAGTTTTTGCTGCTCAATCAACTCACTTGCCACTGAAGCTCAATATGGCCGGGGTAATACCGCCTATTTTTGCTTCAAGTATTATATTGTTCCCTGGAACAATAGGGCAGTGGTTTGGTCAGCAGGCAGGTTTAGAGTGGTTAGGCGATATTTCGTTGCTGCTGCAACCTGGTCAACCGTTGTATGTATTGTTGTACGCGGTGGGGATCTTCTTTTTCTGTTTCTTTTATACTGCGTTGGTGTTTAATCCACGAGAAACTGCTGACAATCTAAAGCGATCAGGAGCTTTTATACCAGGTATTCGCCCTGGCGAACAAACCTCTAAGTATTTGGACAAAGTAATGACCCGCCTGACATTGGCTGGGGCTTCGTACATTACATTGGTTTGTTTACTACCAGAGTTCATGATTGTATTTTTTGATGTTCAGTTCTATTTCGGTGGAACATCGTTGTTAATTTTAGTCGTTGTTACTATGGATTTTATGGCTCAAGTTCAGTCTCATCTTATGTCTCATCAATATGAGTCAGTGATGAAGAAAGCCAACCTAAAAGGCCATGGTTCAGCTGGCATAGTAAAAAATTCGTAATGGAGTAGACCATGAAGGTTCGAGCTTCTGTAAAGAAAATTTGTCGAAATTGTAAAGTCATTCGTCGTAACGGAGCGGTTCGTGTTATTTGTACTGACCCCCGCCACAAACAACGACAAGGTTAAATCTAATTACTGATTGAATAATGCACACTAGAAGGGTATGCTATGCGCCCTCTTTTTGTGTGCTGCGTTAGGCAGGAGTATATAATGGCACGTATTGCTGGTATTAATGTACCCGACCATAAGCATGCGGAGATCGCACTTACAGCGATTTACGGTGTTGGTCGCCAAACTGCGCGCAAGATTTGCGAAGCAGCGGGTATTAATTACGACGTTAAGCTTAAAGAACTAAGCGAAGACGAGATTGAGAACATTCGTACTCAAGTAGCTAACTTCACCGTTGAAGGTGACTTGCGTCGCGAAGTTTCAATGAATATTAAACGTTTGATGGACCTCGGTTGCTACCGTGGGTTACGCCATCGTAAAAGCTTGCCTCTTCGTGGGCAACGCACTAAAACGAATGCGCGCACCCGTAAAGGTCCACGCAAACCGATTAAGAAATAGTAGGTACGGGTAAAGATATGGCTAAATCACCGACTCGTAGTCGTAAGAAGGTTAAAAAAACCGTTGTTGACGGAATGGCGCACATCCACGCTTCTTTCAACAACACTATTGTTACAATATCTGATCGTCAGGGGAATGCGCTGTGTTGGGCAACCGCTGGTGGATCTGGATTCCGTGGTTCACGTAAAAGCACTCCATTTGCTGCTCAGGTAGCGGCGGAGCGTGCAGGAACTATGGCTCAAGAATATGGATTGAAAAACCTCGAAGTTTTCGTCAAAGGCCCAGGGCCAGGACGTGAATCAGCTGTTCGTGCTTTGAACGCTGCAGGTTATAAGATCACTAACATCACGGATGTTACGCCAATTCCACACAATGGCTGCCGTCCACCTAAGAAACGTCGCGTATAAAGGAGAACTGATATGGCTCGTTATATTGGTCCAAAATTGAAATTATGCCGTCGTGAAGGGGTTGACCTGTTCTTAAAAAGCGGCGTTCGTGATATCGAATCTAAATGTAAACTTGAAACAGCTCCAGGGCAGGCTGGCCAAAAGCGTGGTCGTTTGTCTGACTATGGTGTGCAGTTACGTGAAAAGCAAAAGCTACGTCGTATCTATGGCGTGCTAGAGAAGCAATTCCGTGCGTACTATAAAGAAGCCGCTCGTCGCAAGGGTGCTACCGGTGAGATACTTCTCCAGTTGCTTGAGTCTCGTCTAGACAACGTCGTATACCGCCTTGGTTATGGCTCGACCCGCGCAGAAGCTCGGCAGTTAGTAAGTCACAAATCGATTACAGTGAATGGCAACGTTGTTAATATCCCTTCTTACACAGTTAAGCCGGATGACGTTGTTGCTGTTCGTGAAAAATCAAAGAAACAAGAGCGTATTAAGCACGCAGTACAGCTTGCTGAACAACGTGGTATTTCTCCGTGGTTAGAGCTCAACGCAAAAGAGCTTTCTGGTACTTTCAAAGGTGCGCCTGAGCGCAGTGATTTGCCAGCGGATATTAACGAACAGCTTGTTGTTGAGTTGTACTCTAAGTAATTTTCAACTAGAGAGGATGACCCATGCAGGGTTCTGTACGCGATTTTCTACGGCCTGATAGTATTCAAGTTGAAGAGCTTGGGCCATACAAAACCAAGATCACGCTTGAGCCTTTCGAACGAGGCTTTGGCCATACATTGGGCAATGCATTACGACGCATCTTGCTGTCGTCTATGCCTGGGTGTGCCATCACTGAGGTCGAAATTGATGGTGTATTGCACGAATACAGCACTATCGAAGGCGTAAAAGAAGACGTAATTGAAGTGCTGCTCAACCTAAAAGGTGTAGCCATAAAGGTTGATGGTAAAGACGATACGATTCTTGAACTTAAGAAAAAAGGCCCGTGCGTTGTTGTTGCTGGAGACATCCAGACCAGCAATGATGTTGTTGTCGCAAACCCTGAGCATCCAATCGCAACGATTACAAGCGATATCGATCTGAATATGCGTCTGCGTGTAAAGCGCGGGCGCGGTTATGAGCCAGCATCTTCACGCAACTTGGAAGAAGAAAATGAGCGCCCAATTGGTGTGCTCCAGCTCGATTCTACGTTTAGCCCGGTGCGCGCAGTTTCCTATTCAGTAGATTCTGCTCGCGTAGAACAGCGAACTGACCTAGACAAACTGGTACTGATTCTAGAAACCAACGGAACAATCGATCCCGAAGAGGCGATACGACGTTCTGCAATGGTTCTACGAGAACAGCTGGTTGCCTTTGTTGATTTGGAAGACGAGCAAAAGCCAGAACCGAAGGAAGAAAAACCAGAAATCGACCCAATTTTATTGCGACCCGTCGATGACCTTGAGCTGACAGTACGTTCAGCTAATTGTCTGAAGGCAGAATCGTTACAGTATATTGGTGATCTGGTTCAAAAGACTGAGGTTGAGCTACTTAAAACGCCAAATCTTGGTAAGAAATCTCTTACCGAAATCAAAGATGTGCTTGCGTCACGAGGTTTGTCGTTAGGGATGCGTTTGGAAAATTGGCCACCTGAGCTACTAAAAGATCGGGGCTAATTCAGATTTATTGTTCAGCGTCGTGAGATGCTGAGGTTAACAAGATAAGGGTAAAGCTATGCGACATCAAAAAAGTGGTCGTAAATTAAACCGAAATAGTTCACATCGTAAAGCGATGTTCAAGAACATGTCTTGTTCTCTATTTGAGCATGAGATCATTAAGACTACGTTGCCAAAAGCGAAAGAGTTGCGCCGCATTGCGGAGCCACTGATCACTTTGGCAAAAGAAGACAGTGTATCAAACCGCCGTTTGGCGTTCGCTCGTACAGGCTCTAAAGAGACTGTGGGTAAACTGTTTGGTGAACTTGGTCCGAGATATCAATCACGTCCTGGCGGCTACATACGCATTTTAAAATGTGGTTTCCGCGCGAATGATAATGCGCCAATGGCTCTTGTAGAGCTGGTAGATAGACCAGTGATAGAAGACGCCGAGGATGAGAGTGAAGTAGAGCAAGTCGAAGAATAAGAAAAGGCCGCGAAAGCGGCCTTTTTTTTGTGCAATGAGATGCGTCTCCAAGTGAAAAGCATTGAAAAGTTATATTGGCAAGCCCATTAAATTTAGGGCTGTCGCATCTCAAGTACTTTAAAGGAGCGATTGTTCGCCAGCGTATTGCAGGCTAGCTTGCAACTATGTGCCCATTTTTCGTAAGAAAGGAAAGCATTCACTACCAGGTAGGCAACTCCTTGAGGTGCTAAATGAGCTCCTATCTGCCGAACAAATTTAATAGATAAGTCATCTGACTGTCGAAAGCCTTGATGGAAAGGTGGATTACACAAAATCAGATCGAAACGTTGTTTAATGCTGGACGCGCAGTCGCTGGCAATAACCTTGGCGTTTAATCCTCTATAGCTCATATTCTTTTGGCATACGAGCAGAGCCGCTGCGTTATTGTCAGTAGCTGTTATTTGTATATTCGGACACTTTTCCGCAGCATGCATGGTGAGATAGCCATAACCACAACCCAAATCCAGCATTGAGACAGGGGACGTAGATAGGTTACTCCATATATAGTTGCTGTTTAGTGTTTCGATTAAGAACTGGCTGCCTTGATCTTGTTTATTCCAGCCAAATGCGCCTCGTTTGCTATACACAGGAAGCCCGCCAATCATCAATGATATTGGTTCTATATTTTCATATTCCGATGCGCCGTTTGAATTTTTATATTGGCTGATTTTCTGTGGTAGAGCAAAATCTGCGAGCTTTTCGCCATTCTTTAGGTTAACCAAAGATGGTTGGATATTCCAAGACTTTGTGAGCTTTTTGAGTGTGCTGGGAAAACCTTGATTCTTGTTTCCTAAAAGGAGTAAGTGCCCTTCAGCTGTTAGCAGGCGAGGGATTGCATCTAACACGTGATTAACCACGGATTTCTCTTTTGACAACCGATAAGCAACGACATTACAACGAGAAGCAACTTCTGCGAAGTCAAAGTCGCTATAGCTGCATGGAACATTTTCGGAGAGTAGTGTTTGATTTATGTCGTATCGGTTAGTGAGTACTGTTAGATCTTGAATACGACTTAACATAGAGTATAAGTTTAACGGAGTGTTTTCATCCAATATTAGCAGCTTACTACCCTCAAAAGATTGGAGCTTTTGAACGAGCAGGGAGTAAGAGCCGTCTATATAACTCATACAATAGCCTTTATTTCATGTGGTTCGAGTGTTCTATATTGCCCGAGGGCTAGCTCACCCAGTTCGATAGAGCCAACAGCAATTCGGTGGAGCGCCACTACCTCATTTCCGACTGCATGGAACATTCGCTTAATTTGATGAAACTTCCCCTCGCGTATTATTAAATGCGCGCTATGGGGTTCGATGACTTTAAGCACGGCTGGCTTCGTTCGGTAGTTTTCTTTTTCGAGATAAATACCGCGCTGAAACTTGCTCTTTGTAAGCGAGCTAATTGGCAGTCGTGTTTGAACATGATAGGTTTTGGCGCACTCGTGATTAGGGGACATGATACGGTGAGCCCATTGGCCATCGTCGGTAATGAGCAGTAGTCCTGTTGTATCAATATCGAGTCGGCCAGCAATGTGCAATGTCGACTTGTTAGGCAGATCAATAAGATCAATAGCTGTCTGATGGCGGGTATCCTTTGTAGCACTAACATATCCTACGGGTTTGTTAAGTGCCAGGTACCGCAATGAAGGATAGTTAATTAGCTTCCCTTCAAGTTTGACTCGCGTTTGCTGGTCGACATCTTGCTCTGGTCTGGTTACTACTCTTTCTCCCACGCAGACCTTCCCCTTTTTAATGTATTGCTTAACTTCCTTTCGACTCAAGTCGGTACTGTGACTAAGAAACTTATCCAGGCGCATGGCTTGTAGTCGTCGCTTGGCTCGCCAGCTTTTTGAGTGTTTCACTTACAGCGAAGAATGCAAACGTGGCGGTGAGGTGGGATACCGAGCCGAAGCCTGTGTTGCAGTCGAGCCTAAAAGAGCTGTTTGTTGGTTGTGTAGGGCACTCGGATTCTAGTGGGGGATAAGAAATCTGCTCAGTGGAGAAAACGCATGGGACATTTAGTCGGCCCCTTGAATTGTCTCGAATACGGTAATCTTTTCTCAACTTGGAGCGTACTTTAGCGAGTAGTGGATCGTGTGTTGCCTGGGCAATATCGCATACTTTTATCTTTGCTGGCTCAGTTTTACCGCCAGCTCCGCCGATGGTGATAAATGGCTTTTTACTCCGGCGGCAGTGGGCAATCAGGGCGGCTTTGCTTTTAACCGAGTCAATGGCATCAACGACATAGTCAATATCTGCTGTTATTAGTTCTGCACAATTGCCAGGTATAAGAAAATTCGCAACTTCAGTAACTTGAATTAACGGATTTATCGCTCTCAAACGTCCTGACATAACTGCGGTTTTGCTTTGTCCTATAGTATCAGTAAGCGCATGGATTTGGCGGTTAATATTTGTAACGCAAATGTCATCGAGATCGATAAGGGTTATACGTCCAACTCCACTACGCGCCAAAGACTCGGCAACCCAAGAGCCCACCCCCCCAATACCAACGACCATGACATGACTACCACTGAACTGTTGCAGAGCCTGATTGCCATAAATACGGGCAATACCGCCAAAGCGTTGTTGATAGTCTTCGTCATTTATCACGGAATGGATACCTTATGCTTGCTCAATTATAACTATGCGGATTATACATCAAGAATCACTGGATAGAGCAGGTTTATCCAACAGGCCATAATATGTTGGTGATCGCGTAACTAGGCGAGAGGGCTACTTCTTAAAAGAATTGACCTATTGGGATGCGTTTGCCTCAGCTTTATGTGACTCCTTTTGCTCAGGACGATACATAAAAACTTTCCGATAAAGCTCTTCGGTTTTTATTGGTTTTGACAGGTAGTCATCCATGCCCACACGTATGCACTCTTCTTTATCATCTTTTGTCGCATTGGCGGTAAGGGCAATGATTGGTATCTCGTTTTGCGCATCTCGAATACGGCGTGTTGCTTCAAACCCATCCATAACTGGCATCTGAATATCCATGAGAATCATATCAAATGTGGATTTATGCAGTGCGTCCAAAGCCTGCTTACCATCACCGGAAATAGATACGTTCACATTAACACTTTCAAGTAGTTCTTTAGCAACCATTTGATTAATTGTGTTGTCTTCAACCAGCAGCACATTTAAACCGGAAAGGTGTTCTCTCATTATGTCTAGCTGCAGATCGGGAACCAAGGAGTTCGAGGATTTTTCTTGATTGACATCTGCCTGGAAATTGGCTGTGAAAATAAACTCAGAGCCTTTACCGGGGGTACTTTTGATCTGTATATGACCGCCCATTAGCTCGACTAGTTTCTTACAAATGGACAGGCCTAATCCAGTGCCGCCATACTTTCTTGTAGTAGATACGTCGGCCTGAGTGAAGGGCTTAAACAGCTGTTCGAGCTGTGCGTCCTCGATGCCTATGCCGGTATCTTTAACGTTAAATTCGAGAGAGATCATAGGATCGTCGGGTTGGCTGAGACTACGGATACCTAAGATGATCTTTCCTGACTCGGTAAATTTCAGCGCATTGCCAAGCAAGTTAATAAGGATCTGCTTTAAGCGCATCGGATCGCCGAGCAATCGGCTGGGAACGTTAGGCGATATATTCATGCTAAAAGCCAGGCCCTTATCGTGAGCCTGAAAATGGAAAATGCCGAATAAGTTGTCGGTAATTTCGGTTAGATCAAATGGTGTTGATTCAATCTCTAGTCGCCCAGCCTCAATTTTAGAGTAGTCGAGAATATCATTGATTATGCCAAGAAGGCTGTGAGACGCATTGTTAATATTAGTAACATATTTGCGTTGCTTATCGTTGAGAGGTGTATCCAGTGTTAGGTGACTTAAGCCGACAATCGCATTCATTGGTGTGCGGATTTCATGGCTCATATTGGCAAGAAAGGCTGTTTTGTAGGCTGAGGCTTGTTCGGCATTCTTACGCTTCTGTTCGATTTCTCTAATATGTGAGTCTATTTTCTGGCCCATTTTAGTCATCAATTCGGCAAGATCGATAAACTCTCGAAAATTGCCTTCGACTCTTCGCTGAGTATAGTCACCTTTAGCAAAGCTACGCGTCATGGCGCGAATTTTCTTGATTGGAGTGGTTAGATAATTGGCTGCGATGCGGGTGATCAGCAGGCTGGCCGCAATAAAAACAGCGACAAGAGACAACAGAAAAATCATGGTCTTATTAACTTCGCTGAGGTGCGGAGCGAGATTTTCTTGCACGTCTAAATGCAAAGAGTTGCCATGGGTGTAGTCAAAAAAGTCAACTGTTAACTCCGTGCTGGCATGCATTAGAGTAGGAGGCAGCTCTGAGTTGTTTTCCATCAAGGTTTTTTTATCCCCAAATGAAAAGTTCATGTAGATGTTTTTGGCAATTTCAGGCGTCGAGGGCTTGACTCGTTCAAGCAGTTGCTCCATCGACACCAGTCCGACTAATACACCGGTTAATTTGAGAGGGTTAACAATTTTATCTTTTCTGATAACCAGTGGAATAATGATGGCTACGGAATAATCAATGGCGCGAACATGCACCTGATTGCGCATGGATGGTAAATTTTTGGCTAGCAGTGGATCTTCGAGCAAAACGACGGCGGGAGAGTTAATCGATTCAATTCTAAATGAGTCTGTATAAAAGTTGATTTCATCTCGTAAGGCTAACGAGCTTAGGCGCATCGCTCGCATTGGCGTTGCTTCGACCAACACGCCACTGTCATCAAATAACATCAGTGTATCGAAAAGAGGGGTTTCGCTATGAAACCCCTGCATCTTCTTATACGCCTGTTCGGTGAAGATAATATTGGAAGGTGCGATAGCAAGGGTATTATCTTTGCCCAATGAAGCGAGCTTGTTGACGTGGTCCATCAATAACTGCTTAATATCAGTTGCTGCGTTTCTTGTGCGCCACAGCAAACTTTGTTCGGCACCGTATATTGCTGTATGCCGCAGTTCATAAAGTAGCCAGCCAGATAGTAAGGTGGCTGGGACGACGGCTATCGTTAATATAAAAACTAATAGAACTCGCTGGTAGCTCCAGCGTTTAGCTTTATACATAGTGCCTACTTTGCGTTATTACTGCTGTTTTCTGCCAAGTGCTGCATAAGTTCTGCGGCTTCCTTGGCGCTAAGTGTTCCACTACCATAGCGAGAAAAGCCCTTTGACATGGCTGGCCAAGCATAGGCCATTGACGTGTCGCTAGGCATGGCTTGAGCTTTCATCAGTTGTTCGAGTAGAACTTTGACATTTGTATCGACGTTCGCTCTGATTTCCTCTAAAACTTTGCTGTTGACCGGAAATTCATTGATTTCCTTCCAGATTTCTTTTTGTACCAGATCTGATTGCATGAATTCAATAAATTTAAGTATGGACTGCCTTTTGGCTCCATTTAGCGAGTCATTGGGAAAGGCTATCGCATGGGTTGAAAACATTGGGGTTAGCGGTTTGCCTTCTATAGATGGTAGCAAGGCCACCCCTAAATCGTCCCCATGTACATCCAAAAACTGGCTATAAGACCAAATGCCATTAATAACATAGGCGGTTTTACGGTTGATGAAATTGTTGAACGCGCAGTCGTAGTTGCAATCTGGATCGATGAGTCCTTTATTGGCAAGCCCCCAATAAAATGCCAGTGCTTGCTCCATCGCTGGTGTATCCAGTGTGATTTTACTGTCTGTGATCGGCCAGCCGCCGTAGGCTCCAAGGAAAGGCGCAAACCAATACATTTCCGCAAAGCTCCAGTCGATGGTGTTATATCCTTGCTTAGTAAATTGAGGCTGTGTTTCCAACAACTCTTTCCAAGAACTTGCAGGTTTACTCACCAGCGCTTTGTTGTAGTAAAGTAACAGGTGGTTACCCATAATGACTGGAATGCCATAGTACATACCATCAATCTTAACGGTTTGCAGGTAGCGTTTTTCGATATCTTTATGAATTAACTTCTCGGGGATCTGGCTGTATTTTATCATCGAGTACAGCCCTAGATGATCGGCTGGAACCAATACTACATCAGGTGTTCCACCTAACTCAGTTTGTTCAATTAACTTTACTTTCAAGTCGGCTTGATCAATCCATTGTGCCTTGATTTTTTCGCCGGAAAAGTCATAAAACGACCGAATAATTTTAGCGAAGGCTTTGTTCTCATGAGTAAAAACAACCGTAAGTGGTTCATCGTCGGCCGCCCAGGCGGGTAGCAGCAAGGAAATAACGAAAAGGGCAAGGAAACCGAAAACTTTCATTGAATATCGCTCTGTACTGTTTGGAATAAGGAAATAGTCAAGGCGCTAGAAGGGTGGTTCTCATGCTCCTTGCTTAATTCGCGATCTTCGTACGCCAAAATCATACCCTATCGAGTATAGCCTAATTACTTGGAGGTGAAAGTGAGTTTGGCATAAACCGCGCTGGTTAAGTGCGGCAATTTGTCAGGTATTGGCCTATATTTAGATAAGAAGAATAAGCCTGTGGAGCGAACTTGACTAAGAAAGCCATTGCGATCGAATTGCTGGTGGTTGGTATGTTTATTGAGCTGCCTTTAAAATGGAGCCGTCATCCTTTTTTGATGAACCGCTTTAAGCTGCGTAGCCAGGAACAAATCCAAACACTAAAGCAAATAGGCCTCAAAAAAGTCTGGTATTACCCTGAGAAGAGCGACGCGAAACCCCGTGAAGAAGCAGTAGAGATACAAGCTCCTGCAGATGATGAAGGCTCACAAACCAACAAAGCGCTATGGGATGAAAAGGTCGCGCGGCTAAAAATATTGCGCGAGCGACGACGCGCTATCCAAAAGACCGAAAAGCGCTACAAAGCGACACTTAAAGTGGTCAAGAGTTTAATGCTCAGGTTGTCCTCGCGACCTCAGCAGTCGGTTGATGATGCTAAAGAGTTGATGCAGGAAATGGCATCCAATTTATTGTCAGATAATGAAGTGGTTATTCATCTAATGAACGAAAATAATATGGATGAATCGTCTTATTATCACAGTCTGAATGTCGCTATATTATCGATGATGATGGGGGCATCCGAAGACATTGATAAAGAGTCTTTGTCTGAACTTGGTTTAGCGGCACTGTTTCATGATATCGGCAAGTCGAAGGTACCTACCAGTATACTGCGTAAGCGGGAGCCCTGGAACAAGGCCGAGCGTTCATTTTATGAAATGCATACGCGCTATGGCTTTGATATGGCTGAAAAAATAGAGGCTTTACCTGCCTGTGCTCAGCAGGTAATTGTTGAGCATCATGAACGACTCAATGGCGAAGGCTTTCCCTACGGACTAAAAGAGGCCGATATTAGTGATTTCAGCAAAATTGTCGCTATCGCTAATATCTACGATAATCATTGCAACCACTTAGATCCCCGAGATTCAATGACGCCTCATGAGGCACTGTCATACATGTTCAACAAGCAAAAAGCTTGGTTTGATCCAGTGCGCTTACAGCGGTTTGTCAAAATGATGGGGGTTTACCCACCGGGTACGATCGTTCAACTCAATGACGGTTCCGTGGGTATTGTGATTACTTTGAACAGTAAGAAGATCCTTTATCCGCGTATTCTGGTTTATGACAAGAATATCCCTAAAGAGGAAGCGATTATCTTTGACTTGGACGAAGAGCCGGATCTGAATATCGTCAAAAGTATTCGTCTTGGCAAATTACCTAAAGAAATTCATGAATATTTAAACCCCAGGGTCAGAGTGAGCTATTTTTATGAAGCACAGAAAAAAGAGCGTAAGCTGTGACAAGGGTGTATTGCCCATTTTGCTCAAAACCTGCGGATTTGGAGCGACGTT
>DFOV01000207.1:12266-15926 GCA_002376965.1 Gammaproteobacteria bacterium UBA3532 | reverse complement strand
CATCTTAGATGAGCCAACAACTGGCTTACATTTTCATGATGTCAGCATGTTGTTGGATGTACTGCATCGCCTGCGTGATCATGGCAACACTGTCATTGTGATCGAGCACAACCTGGATGTTATAAAAACTGCCGACTGGATCATCGATCTTGGACCGGAAGGAGGCGATGGCGGTGGAGAAATTATCGCAACAGGTACGCCAGAAAGTATTGCCAAAGAAAAACGCTCACATACTGGCAGATTTCTGGCGCCATTGTTAAAAAAGTAAAGACAGGATAAGCAAAGTAAAGGATTCAAGGGTTAAGAGTATCACGAGAACAGTAGACCGACCATTACGCGGCCTGTTTACTGTTCTTTATCTACTCACCACCTTGAGAAACTCGCTGCTGTTGGGACAAAAACGCCTGATACGCTTCGTATTCAGATGAATCCAGCTTGAATCGCTCTAGGGCCTCCGCCGACATTCGCCTCACTTCCCACAGTTCTTCATTGTCACGCATACGCTCAACTAACACAGCCTTCAATTCCGCATCAACCACATCGCTTTGTTTCAACGCCATAGCCGCGCTAATCCGATCATCCATTGGCCGTTCGGGCGCCAAAGCCTGCACTACTGCATCAAGATCCTGACGATCTTTAGCCCATTCTTAAACGGGCTAGCCGACGCTCGGTTTATCCAGACATGACTAGGTAGCGTCAGAACCGGCATTGCCTGTATCCTGGCCATCATAACCCGCCTTGGTCTGTGAGGCTAACACGCGGGAGCTGACATCAAGCACAACCTGGCTAGTGATGCCTAGATCACCAAGCAACAACAACTTGGCTTCTTGGGAACCAGGATTAGACGACAGGGCCAGCATTGCGAGTCGCAAGGAGCCGTTCCTACAGTAGGGTAATAACCAGTGCTAGGCCCGGTGCGTATATCTAAGCTGATTACAGTGATGTCAAAGGCTTCGTAACTTTTGCCCTGAACGATAGGTGAGGCGATTAGAAATACTCCCATGCATATAGCGCATGCTAGCGTTTGCGGTGATGGGGTATGCTCGGAAGGACGAGCGAACAATTTGAGTACACTAGCTTTTTTAGGCAAAAAAAAAGCCCACACGGGGGGTGTGGGCAAAATGTCACCGTATTGACGGTGCGCTAGCTAGAGACTTTCGACTTGAAGAAAAATGAAGCGTTCATCTAAATTTCGCTTCCTCCTTAAGTCTTGAGTTCATAATAACATCCTCATCAAAGCTGTCAACAATAAATATATATTTTTTTTATTATCACACAAATTTGCGATATGCCATTTGTATGACGTTTGAACATTGCAAGTGACAAATTGATTAATCTACTCAAAAGCACGATCATTTTTGATGATTAACTGACCAGTTGTACTTAAGGTAATAAAAATCACTCACCCCATCAGATAAAGATGACTTATATCGAGAAATAAATTTTATGACCCCGCCTCGCTCGACAAAGTCTTCCTCAAACCAGTCAAATATTTTGGAAACTTGTATTTTTTCTGCCGTTGCTCGCACCCCTTTTGAACTATTAGAGATAAAAGCTAATGCCTGCTCTTCCAATTCGAAATCAAGATTTTCAGCACTATAAGGCTCCTTACGTAAGTCAGGACAGCTTAGTGATGCACATACAATAGCAAAGTGTATCCGTGGTTCTTTGAGTTGGCGCAATATATCGTGCTCAATATGGCCTAGAGAGATTGATTGTCCACCAATACTTCCATACTCAAGCCCCCAAACCGGCTTCCACCAAGAACCAATATCACGAATACTTTCCACATCGGGATGCTGAATTATTAAATCAATAGCCAAGAAATTATAAGCATTAATATAAAAGGCTAGCTTTTGCTTGTCTGACTTCAAATCTGTGACATCAAACAAATCTAACAGTTCCTTCTGTTTTTGATGTCTTGGGTCCTTTGCCCAAGCCCTGTAGTCAACCCCTGCGTAGTGAATTCCCTCGGCATAACTTTCATCTACGTGCTTTGCTAACAACTCACGATATAGGCTCCAATCGAAACCTTCAGCACTTCCTACTAGCGGAAAAATTGCTAACAAAACTCCCAACCATCTACTCCAACCAAATGACATACTCTCTCTTCCCCTTTAGTTCAATGGCATGAGTATACTTCAAAATGCTTACCAGCATTATTCACCACGTTGTTTGTCGGTGTTTTCGATGACTTGAACATGGTATAGTTCCCCTAATTTTTTTACTAATGAGAGTATCAATGATCACAGTTTCTGCTGACGCTCAGTCTCATTTCGCTAAACTATTAAGCGATCAGGATCCAGGCACACACATTCGCATATTTGTCACTAATCCCGGCACCCCACGCGCAGAATGTGGAGTCGCCTACTGCCCCAAAGATGATCAAAATGAAGATGATCATGTTATCGAATATGAAGCATTCAGCGCATATATCGATGCGAAAAGCCTCCCCTTCCTTGAGGATGCCTCGATTGACTACGAAATGTCGCAAATGGGTGGTCAGTTAACGCTAAAAGCCCCCAATGCCCGAGCCAAGCCAGTATCGGACGATGCACCACTCATGGAGCGCGTTCAATTCTTGCTAGACTCAGAAATTAATCCACAACTGGCTAATCACGGCGGCCAGGTGGGACTGGTAGAAATTACGGAAGATGGAGTTGCCATCCTACAGTTCGGCGGTGGCTGCCAGGGTTGCGGTATGGTCGATGTTACCCTGAAGCAAGGCATCGAGAAAAATCTGCTTGAGAAAGTCCCAGAGCTTAAAGGCGTGCGTGACATAACCGATCATAATAGCGGAGACAACCCGTATTATTAGTCACCTAGCTATTCATCCTCTCCTTGGCTTCATTTCGTGATGCTCTAAAATCCTATCGGTCGCTACAGCTCTTTATTTCAGGTTTAATTCTGTTTGCTGTAGCGATTGCCAGCTACGTCAGCTACCTTTTCCTACCACAACCCGTTTTCCTTACACTGACTCGATGGCTGGTATATATTGCCATTCCAATCATGCTGATTGGCTATTTGGGACTGGTACGCTTAAGACTAAAACAGTTCTTAGATAAATAGTCAGACTTACTTTTCCATATAGAACCTGTTTGATCTGAGTCAAGTTTGTTAGCAACAACTCCTGTATATTAGATTTATCTAATATTGATAAAGGTAGCAAAATGAAAAAAGTAACCATTAACACAGAACTAGGTAGTAAGTTTCAAGTACAAGCAACTGCAGGCCAGCACCAGCTAATCATTGATCAGCCAAAGGCAGCTGGAGGCGATGGCATGGGGCCTAGCCCACTTGAGTATTTTCTTATATCCATTGCCGGCTGCTACAGCGCTATAGCTAAAATAGTGGCCAAACAACAAAGAGTGGAGCTAACTCGTTTCGACGTGGAAGTTTCTGGCGAACTAGATCCGGCTGTTTTACTCGGAAAGTCGGACGGCCGAGCGGGTTTTGAAAAGATAGAGGTGGCGATTAAAATGGAGTCAAACCTATCGGAAAATGACGCACAAGCCTTTGTCGATACCGTCAGCCAACGCTGCCCTGTATCCGACAATGTAAAATATGCATCCAACCTGACACATAGCGTAAATCAATAAGTGTTCGATTCACAATAGACAGCCTTGCAAGGCTGTCTATGTTGCCCTAGGCTTAAACTAT
>DFOV01000207.1:5488-11941 GCA_002376965.1 Gammaproteobacteria bacterium UBA3532 | reverse complement strand
GGCTTAAACTATGTAAACTTTGGCTTAAACTATGTAAACTACTGGCAGACACAGCCATGCATACAAACCTTGGCGTAGTGATTATCTTATTTGTCTGCTTCGCACTGCTGGTCGGTGCGATTGTTCGCTATTTTCTTAAATCAACCCCTATTCCCTATACCGTTGCCCTGTTAATGATTGGGCTCAGTATTGGACTGGCTGGACCTTACCTTACCAGCACAGAGTCCGAATCGCTACTCAACGATGTGTTACAGCTGATATCGACAATCGATCCACACCTGATACTATTATTGTTCTTACCAACGCTCATCTTCGAGTCAGCCTACTCGCTTGAGGTACACCTTTTTCGCCGAGCACTGCCTCAGATTATGACACTGGCGATACCCGGCTTAATCATAGCAACGGTGCTAACAGCAATATTGGCCATGGTGGCTTTTCCTTGGCAATGGACCTGGTCTATAGCCCTGATGTTTGGCGCGCTGATCAGTGCTACCGATCCTGTCGCCGTTGTCGCCCTGCTAAAAGAAATCAGCTCAAGAAAGCGTTTGGAAACGCTACTTGAAGGCGAATCATTGCTGAATGATGGTACTGCTATCGTGCTCTTTGTTTTGTTTTACAACATGGCAACCACAGCGACGATAGAACAAGCGAGCCATGGGCCACTGGAATGGCTCTATCCCGTTATTGAGTTTTGTCGGGTTATTTTGCTAGGAAGCGCTACTGGACTCGCCCTTGGCTGGCTCGCTATTCGCTGGATCGACCATATATTCAATGACGCGCTAATAGAGATCACTTTATCTATCGTCATTGCGTATCTAGCATTTTATATTGCAGAGTATGTTTTACATGCCTCTGGCGTCGTTGCCGTGGTAACGCTCGGGCTGTATTTTGCCAGGCGCGGTAGGTCAACGATATCACCAGAAGTTGGAGAGTTTCTCCACCATTTCTGGGAGGTCATGGCCTTCATTGCGAATACATTGATTTTTATTATTGTGGGCGTTGTTATTGCCATGCGGGTTGAATTCGGCTCGTTATCTATTTGGGGCTACTTATTTCTACTGTACTTCTCCATACTGGTCATTCGCGGTATTTCTATCGTGTCATTTCTCCCTCTATTGAAGAAAACCGGGATTGGGCTTAATTTCGAAAAATTTGCTGTACTAACTTGGGGAGGGCTGCGTGGTGCTGTAGCTCTGGCGTTGGCTCTCAGTGTGGCCCAGCATGAAGCGATTTCTCATGAGATAGGCAGTACCATACTGTTTTTAACCGCGGGCATTGTCGTCTTAACCATTCTGATCAATGGCTCAACAATGCGTATGCTGCTCCACTTCCTCAAGCTGGACAAACTTCCCCCATCAAAACAGGAGACCATACAGAAAGCCCAAGCCGTTGTCGTCAACGAGTTACAGAAAGAGATAGATAGGCTCAAAAACAGCAACAACTTTCAATATACCAATTGGCAGCAAATCGCATGCACTCAGCAAAAAACGCCAACCAAACTAGCACCAAAAGCAGGAAATGGGCTCGACATCGCCTTTCGGCGCCGCCTGTTAGAAGCGGAGCGCACAACCTACTGGTCGCTGCTTCGCGAGGGCTATATCGAACCAATTGTCGCAACTATTCTATCAAGCTCTGTTGATCGCGCTTTAGACGGCTATCCCTACCTGCATCCCCGCAGCGAACTGATTCACCATTGGTCTCAAAGTCCGCCCGCTATATTGACTTTTATTCAGCGTTGGTTACCAGGAAGCAATGATCATCACCAACGTCACTACTGCTTGGCCAAAGGGTTTATACTGGCGCAACAAACCATTAAAAACTACGTTGACGAACTTGCTCCCTCTTCCCATGCGGCAGACGAAGTTTTGACAGAAATTGACAGCAATATTCAACACGCATCCGTTATTTTAGAAGACATTCGCGATGCCAGTGAGCAAACCGCTCAACAGGTAGAAACACAGATTGCCCAATCCGTCTTGCTACACAAGCAGCGTGATCAACTCTATCGATTGCTAAAAGAAGGCGTGCTGGACGTGCCCGAAGCAGAAAAAATGATCCATAAAGTAGAAAAAGAAATGGCACTCCTAAGGAAGGCCTATTAATGTATTGAAAGATCGCTATGAGGTGAGCCAATCTGACGTTGTTCAAACTGCAACCAGTCCAGCGCGTCTTCCCGACTAGCAAATATAGTCATGTTCCATTCAACGCGTCGAGGGATAAGCGCCAGGCTCTCGGTCGACATCCGAGACAATTGATTGTAAGCAACAACAGCAATAGCATTGATTTCTTGCAGATCGGCGATACTCCGTTGGGCATAAAAGTCATAGGTATAGGAAAACTTTTTATTGATCAGGAGTGAAAAGGGAGAGCGTAAGTTAGTTCTTAGCGCCTGATGATACTCAGTAACCTGCTCTTTATTGATCTCAACCCCTTCATTGACGATAACTTCAGCAATATCGTCGCGAAGAATATGCACCTTTGCAAAAGATAAATCCAAGCACTTCATACCTGAAACCCATAACTGATTAACCATTAATTCAGCAGCAGTAATCGCCCAATATTTAAATGTAATCTGTTGGGCTTCCTTATTATCAGAGCCAGTTTATCTTTCATTTATCGCTTATGTTCAGCCTCAAATGAACAACAATCGAGCTCTAATGGATGCAGTATCGATATTCCAATTGCTGCATCCACAAGGTAAGTATAAACACTATTTGACAAATGTCAGGGCAAAATGCGGCGGTGCCACTAAATTCCTCATGTTACCCCACGCCCTTCCCCAAGCGACTGGCCAAATATACTAGTTTCGCTCGAATCGAATCAAGCGAATGCCATAGGGTTCAATGGTCTCAAGTTGGCTAATTTTGAATTCGCGATGCTTAACACTAAACTCAACTGGGGTGCCGTCCCACAAATTGACGCCTTGATACGTGCCCTCCTCTAATTCATAGGTTTTCAGTTTAACCGGCATCGCTTTACGCGACATATTGATTAAAACCAAAATATTTTCGACGCCACTGCTGCGCATAAAGCTCATAACGCGATCACTGCGACTGTCGATCATGGTCGTTGCGCCATATAACAAGGCTGGATGTTGCTGACGAATATGGATCAGGTTTCGGTAATGGCTCAACAATGAGTCGCCTTGAGCGGATTGGATAGCGACATTTTTTTGCTCAAAGTCATCATTCGGCTGCTGCCAGGATTTATCTACACTAAAACCAGCGAATGGGCCTGCATTCCACTGCATGGGGGTGCGGATCAGTTCATCTGGCTTAACGCCAGTCATGCCGATTTCTTCGCCATAGTAAATAAAAGGAACGCCGGGCAATGTTAATAAAAGCGAGGCTGCAGTTTTCGCTTTTTGCTCATCAAACAGCTGGCTCATGACCCGGTTCTGATCATGATTAGTCAAAAATGTTGCATACTGCCCCGGATCAAAATAGGTTTCTATCTCTTCAATAGCAAAGCGAATATAATCGGATGTTTGCGCATTCACGCCGCTTAATATCGCGGTCGCCAAATCAAATTGGAAAGTGAGATCCAGCTCATCAGCCCCATAATCAGATACGACCGACGTATCTGCCCACACTTCTCCCACGCTCATTTTTTCAGGAGATACCGACTTCATTAGACCCTGGTAATCTTTCAGCCACTGGTGAGTTATTGGGAGATCGGCCAACTTGCCATCTTCTTCATACAAGTAGCGTATAGCATCCAACCGAAAACCATCAGCACCCATCTCTTCCAGCCAATAGCGACTGACTTTATGCATTTCCTGGGTCACTTCCGGGTTATGGTAATTCCAGTCAGGCATGCCAGACCAAAATATGCCGTAATAAGCCTGTTTACTGGCATCGTGCCAAATGGGTTGCTGCCAAGGGCCAGAAGGATAGCTGGCTTGCTTATCTTGCCATACAAACCAGTCATAATAGGGATCGGCTGGTTGGGTGCCTTGTAAGAAATAAGGATGTTGCATCGACGCGTGATTTAGCACCAGATCGATAATAATCCGTATACCCCGAGAGTGTGCCGCCTTGATAAGCCGTTTGAAGTCTTCATTGGTGCCATATTCCTCATCGACTTGGTAGTAATCAACCACATCATAGCCATGATAGCTGGGCGACTGATGGATTGGCATTAACCACAGAGCATTAACGCCCAAATCTGTTGTGGTTGCTGGATCACCATCGTTGAGGTAATCAAGGTTTTCGATTAGCCCCTGAATATCACCAATGCCGTCACAAGCAAGCGGGCCAGTGGTTGAATCAGCAAAGGAACGAACGAACACTTCATAAAATACCGACTGATTCCACCAGGGTATTTCACTATGCTCGACAGGCTGAGCTGTTTTTAATGTCATCAAAGGAGGCGCCGCCTTATCACACTGACCTCGCTCAGTAATACCTACACTATTCATAGCACAACTACTTAATAGTGGTAAAAGCCCTGCCAACACGTATCTGAATTTCATATCAACCTACCCTAAAGAAATGATTGCAGCATATTATCAAGTCCCTTATTCGGCCTCAATGACCATCTATAGACACTCCAAAAGATAGTCGCTTCATTATTACCCTAGCTTATAACAAACAGTAAATACCATCACCTTTATCTATATAAAAACCAATGCAAAAGCACACACAAATTCGCACGAAAATGCTATATACAATGAAATAACTAGTCATTAAACTCCAACCCATAGCATAAGTGTTTTTTATATTAAAGATTCCATATTTTAATGCTGCAAAACAACATTAAATATCCCAAGGATAACAAGGAACACTGGGACTGCTGCCGAATTCACATTTACAGGGTTATATAATGGCTAACAACACACCACTTAAGATCATGTCGGCATTGTCTTTATTGACAATTTCCGCTACGGCATGGGCTTTTCCTGCAGGATTCACGGAAACGAAGTTGTTTTCAGACGTAAACGAGCCAACCAGCTTCAAGTTCGCTCCTGGTGGCCAGGTCTTCCTTAGCGAAAAATCTGGCGTGATTAAAGTCTATGACGACATTCACGACCGCTCAGGCCAGATTATTTATGACATTCGGGGCCAGGTTTACACCAAATATGATAACGGTCTTAGCAGCCTGGCGGTTCATCCAGATTTCGAAAGCAATCGCTTTATCTACGCTGTGTACTCAAAAGCGCCACAAGGCAGTGAGTTTCCGGGGGAAAATGGCGCTCAACTGATCCGCTTAAAGCTTAATGACAGCCTGACCGCAGTGGTAGAAGAAACTGTCATGCTCCAAAACTGGTGTGTCGCGTCAGCCAACCATGCCACTGGTGATTTGCAGTTCGGCCCCGAAGGAGCGCTATACATATCCGCTGGAACCTTTGCCAGCTCAGGCACCTTTAACTCCGATTGTGGCGAACCCTTTGAGCAAGGCGGTTCGCTAAAAGCACAAGATATCCGTTCTGGTGGTGATCATCTTTGGTATAACGGCACCATGCTGCGCATCGACCCGATCACCGGTAACCCTTGGCAAGATAATTTTTTTAGTGGCGATGATAATGGCGACGATGCGATCATTGCCTATGGCTTGCGTAACCCCTTCCGGTTTCATATCAATCAACAAAATGGCAAAGTTTATATCGCCGATGTTGGTTGGGAGCGCGCCGAAGAAATCAATGTGATAGACAATGCAAACGCCGCCCCTAACAACTTTGGCTGGCCGTGCTTTGAAGGAAGCAACCGCCTTCCTAACTACGAAAACTTCTCGTTATGCCAGTCTCTTTATCCAGAAAACAGCGACAGTAAACCGTACTTTTCTTACAGCAATGATTTCGTACCATCAGCCGGCTTAAGTATTACCGGGATAACCGTTAATACCGGCACGACTTTCCCAGCCGCATATCAAGGTGCCCTCTTCTATTCTGATTATGTGAAAAAGTACGTAAACGTGATGTTCGCAGGTCAAAATGGATTACCTGATCCCAATAACATTCAGCAATTCGATTCGGGCCGCCCAATTATCCAACTGACTATGGGGCCAGACGGCAACCTCTACTACATAGAATATGATGTTGGCGATGAAAACTTAGGTCGCCCGACCAGCTATGCAGTATGGCAAGTCGGCCCTACCGAAGCTTACACTGCCAAGATTGAAGCACGTGATATCGTTCGTCCAGGCACCAATATTTCCTTCTCTGCTGATAAATCCACTGTTCGCACCGGCCAAACCAACCAATACCAGTGGGACTTAGATGGCGATGGCGATTTTGATGATGCCAACGGTGTAAACGCGGCTTTCACTTACAACAATGTCGGCACGACAATTGTTTCAGTATTAGCCAGCAATGGCTCAGAAGAATCCGTTGCTCATCACACGCTCATGGTTAGCGATCAATTCCCTGACGTATCGATCTTGTCACCAACCGAAAGTGACAACTGGGGAACCAATGATCTTATTTCAGTGGCTGGCGAAGCGACACTGGCTGGG
>DFOV01000207.1:0-5178 GCA_002376965.1 Gammaproteobacteria bacterium UBA3532 | reverse complement strand
GACACTGGCTGGGTCAAGTACGCCAGCTGAGAATATGGTTTGGACCATATCGATGGAGCATTGCGAGCGCCGCGATCCCAATGCTTGCCACCCTCACCCGGTTACTACCTTTCTCGATAACGATCCGAGCGTACCAGCAGACCAACGCAACACCTTTATTGGCCCAGATCATGACTACCCGACTTATCTAAAAGTGCAGTTGGCAGCGTCAAGCCCAGCCACTGGCATTGAATGGGCACTACCAGCGTGGAACAAACGCCGCACGGTTTATATCAACAACCGCAATGGCCAACAACACGACAACTTCGCGTTACTTATCCAACTCGATCCGAGCCGAATTGATTACTCAAGCGCTGGCGACAACGGAGCTAGCCTGCGTTTCACCGACAGTGCAGGCAATGTGCTGTCACACCGCATTGAATCCTGGAATGCAGGCGGAATATCGCGAGTATGGGTGCAAATGGGCCAGCTGCAAGCCAACAAGGTCAATCAATATTTGCGCATGTACTACGACAACGCAGCAGCCGCTAACGCCAGCAGCAGCGCTGGGAACGAATTTGATAACAATACCAGTCGAGCGACGCTTGGTGAGGAGCAAATCAAGGCACCACTCACGACAACCATAGTCCAATCATTTCATCCTCGCATAAGCTTGGTGAACATTGATACGGTTCCGTCAGGCCTTAGCGTTAACTTTTTCACCTACACGGATCGTACCCCTTTTAGTGTCGAAACGATCGAAGGCTCTAAAGCCAATATCTCAGCACCGGATCAGCAAGTGTTTGATATGTTTAACTACCAGTTCAACAACTGGGATAATGGCATGCCTCGTCAAACCGACAGCTTTGTTTCTCCTGCAGGAGGCACCTCTATTGCAGCGACCTACACCAAGGGAGATGCCGTCAACTGCCGCTGGGATGAAGTCAACGTTCGCGGCACCAATAACAACTGGACACTAAGCCCAATGACTCTGGTTGAGAGTTGTGTATGGGAAGTCGATGTAGCCTTTGGCGCAGCGTCTAATGAGCGTTTCAAATTTGATCCAAGCGGTAACTGGACGGAATCCTATACCGATGAAAACAACGACGGCTTCATCGATCAAGGCCAGGGCGATATTATGATCACTCAAGGCGCAGGTAATTATCGCATTCGCCTGAACGATGAAACCAATGCCTATACGATCATGAAACTGGGCCAGCAAAATATTGCCCCTGTGGCGAATGCGGGTTCGGATCAATCAGTCAGTGTTGGCTCTGCCGTTCAGCTAGACGCATCCAGCTCGACCGATGCTGATGGCAATATTGTCAGTTATAGCTGGAACACGGACTCTTGGAACAGCAGCTTAAGCGGCGAGCAAACCAGCGCTGTATTTGATACCGTTGGCGAATTCACCATTACCCTCACCGTGACAGACGATGGCAATGCCACAGCGACTGATCAAGTGGTTATCACGGTTACCGATGGCACAAATTTCGCCTCAGATTTTGGCAGTATGTCGATGACTGGAAGCCATAACGGATGGAGTCCTGGCACGACAGCGATGGCTTTGGTCGCAGACTTTACCTGGTCAGTAGATATCGCCCTTGCAGCAACTGACGAGTTCAAATTCACCCCGTTTGATGACTGGAGCGTTAGCTTTGGCCAAAACGGAGGCTCAGGTAATATTCCTGTTACTCAAGGTGCTAACCTTTATCGCGTAACCTTTAACGAGCAAACCAAGGCGGCTACGCTCACAGTGTTGGAAGATAACGTCAATGACGCGCCTGTTATTTCGATCACTAGCCCTGGTAACAATGGCGTATTCAGCATTGATCAAAACATAACGCTGTCAGCAAGCGCTACCGATCAGGAAGATGGCAACTTATCAACCCACGTTGTTTGGACAACCGATAGCGGCCTCAACCTGGGAACCGGCAACAACCTCACTACCAGCTTTTCTGCAGAGCAAAGCCTCACGATCATCGCCCAAGTTAGCGACAGCGAAGGGCTTGAGGCAACCAGCAGCGTTAGCATCAGCATTCAACTGCCTGGTGAGTTTGTTAGCGACTTCGACAACATGTCTATCACTGGAACACACAACGGCTGGACACCTGGTGCAACCCCAATGAGCCTAAGCGCAGATCACGTTTGGAGCATCGAACTGGATATGGCGGCCAGCGATGAATTCAAATTCACCCCGTTTGCCAACTGGACAACCAGCTTTGGTTTGAACGGCGGAAACGCGAACATTCCTGTTCCATCAGGAGCAAATCGCTATCGCATATCATTTAATGAGCAAAGCAAGGTAACCAGCTTTAGCATCATCGATGATAATGTCAACGACGCCCCCAGCATCACGATCACTAGCCCAAGTAGTGGACAACAAATCATTGTTAATGACACAGTCAATCTAGCGGCCTCCGCGCAAGACCCGGAAGAAGGCGATATCAGCGCGATGATCGAATGGTCTATCTTTGGCGGCCCATCACTTGGTAGCGGAAATAATCTACCGGTTAGCTTCGATGCGCTAGGTGCTGTTACGTTGGTTGCCAGCGTCGCCGATAGCGAAGGCCTTTCAACCAGCGCCAATGTATCAGTAAACATCGTTGACCAAGCCAGCTTTAACAGCAACTTCGATACCATGTCGTTTACCGGAACACACAATGGTTGGACGCCTGGAGCGACGCCAATGACGTTGGTTGCGGACTTTACCTGGCAAATCGAGATTGAACTGGCAGCCAACAGTGAATTCAAATTCACACCGTTTGATAACTGGACGACCAGCTTCGGAGCAAACGGCGGCAGCGGTAACTATGTTGTCACAGAAGGCGCTGGAAGCTACCGCATCCAGTTTAACGATAGCAACAACTCAGCAAGCATCACCAAGCTAGCGGAACAAGGCTGGAGCCAACAAGGCAGCCTTTTCACGCTGACCCATGAGGATACACAGCTAACAGTCGATGCCAGCTTTGGCGCTCGCATTGTCTCGTATCAAATCAATGGAACAGAGCTCCTCCACACAGCAGGCGACCTAAGCGGTTCAACGTTCTGGACCAGCCCCCAAGCTGACTGGGACTGGCCGCCGGTTACAGCCCACGATAGTGATGCTTATACCACCGATTTGGTTGGCAGCGTGTTAACCCTAACCGGCACCAGTGCCAATGGCATTCAAATCAGCAAAGTGATCAGTCCAATAGCGAATAGCGATCAGATCCAAATCGAATACCGTATGACCAATACCAGCGCGGAATCGGTAGATGTCGCCCCTTGGGAAGTAACCCGTGTTAGCACTGCTGGCATCAACCTGTTCCCCAAAGGCGACAACTTTACCGGCAGTTCAACGCTGACACCAACCCAAGAAGATGAGATGGTTTGGTTTGATCACAACGGTGAAGACGGACAGAAACTCTATCGCGACGGCAGCGAACAATGGATTGCGCATATTAGTAGCAACGTAGCCTTCGTGAAGAGTTACTCAACAGACATCGCAACCACCGACTTTGCCTTTAACGAAGCAGAAATTGAAATCTATGCCAGCGCAGATTACGTTGAACTAGAACAGCAAGGCGGCATCGCCACGCTCGCACCAGGGCAAACGCGCTCATGGTCGGTTAACTGGCAATTAGACACCCTGCCCTCAGCCGTATCAGCCAGCGTTGGCTCGCAGTCTCTGGTCGATTTTGTTCGCTCGCAGCTGGACTAATGATGATCTATTTTAGTTGAAAGAATGCCCCCAGGTGCTTCGGCTAGCTGGGGGTTTAGCTACTATCCACTCTCAGTCCTTTTGAGTCAATCATGGTTGAATGCAGGACTAGCGATTCCAGCTTCCCAAGTAGTACAATTTCTATTAGCATGAGTTGTATCAATCACGAACCCATCACAAATACAGGTTCGACCAGCATAGGTTCATTGACCTAATGCCAAACCGACATCAACTCTTAAACAAAGGCAATATGAAAAGACCAGCAATCCCGAAGCGCTTCGCCGCTAGAATTCGAGCGGCACAAAATAAAGTAACCGATGCACACTACGACATTACTCATGACGACAGAGAGATTGCCTTTGATTCTGAGCGTATTGCTGAATATGAAGCAGATCCTAAAGCCTTTGCTCAGAAATATTATGGCAATAATCCTGTCGATTCGTACCCAGTTCAAACAAACATTTCAAGGTGCAAAGAAAACCTTGAACGCCGACGAAGCCGCCGTGCAGAACGGCTAGATGCGCTCAAGTGGGCGAAAAAAAATTTGGAAGATATCGAACAGCAAGTGCTTCAAGAAGTTAACTGTATGAGACAGGGGACTCCTGGAAGAGTACCGTGGCCCGATCCCCCGCTTGATTTGGAGGAAATACGGCGTATAGAAGATGAAGCAATGAGGCGTATGGAGAAAAATGACGAGAAAAAGCGGCTTGAAATAGAAAGAGATCTGGAGGCCGAAGCTATTGAGAACGAAAGGATTTCTCAAGAAGAACAAGCGATTGTAGATAAGGAATGGCAGATGGCCCTTGAAAAAATGTCTCCAAAAGAACGAAAGAAAGCTAAAAATGCTATCAAGAATATTTATGATGGCCTACGCTTTGGTGAAATAACGCCAAGCCAAATAATTGAATATCTTAAGTCTCGCAAATAAAGAAGAATTTATCTAAGCTCACCGCCTAGGGATCGCGAGGCAAGATTTGATGGCAAGCTAAACATAAAAGGAGGTTCGATTGAGTATCAGTATTGAAAAAGGAAAACACGCTGGCGAAGTCATTAAATCAACCTGTGGTAGATGCAAGCAATTAACTCGACATGAAATTTTGACTGATGTTGATTTATCTGGATTAGATGAAGCTGGCGACGAATTTATTTTTGGTTGGGATGACTCTTATCAAATTATCCAGTGCCAAGGATGCGAATCAATAGTCTTCCGAAAAACCCACATGAACTCGGAGAGCATTGAGTATGTTGAAAGCAAGGATGGATGGAAGTCCGAATATTTGATAAGGGAGGAGCTGTATCCGAATCCCGAGGATGAGCGTGTTACCCTCAGTGATGCCTACTTACTCCCCGAGCACCTCAATCGTATTTATTCGGAAACCCTAGCGGCCCTGAACTCAGATAGCCCAGTGCTAACAGGTATTGGAATTCGGGCGATAATTGAAACAGTTTGTAAAGATCAGAACTCTTCCAGACTAGGGCCATCGCATTAAAAATGT
>DFOV01000382.1 GCA_002376965.1 Gammaproteobacteria bacterium UBA3532 | reverse complement strand
AGCAGAATGGGACGAATCACAAGGAAAAGTCCACTTTCCTATGGGCCTTTGCTACTTCAAAGCTGAGGATAACTGGCTGCATGTTTTATGCGAGGCCGACGAAAAAAAAGCCACCAACGCAGTGGCCCAGATTGTTGAAACCCATGTTTTTCAGATGTCGTGGAAGGAAGTCGATAAGGAACAAGGACTGGTTTGGGAGGGAAGCGCTGTGAGCAACTAGCCCGTGGTATTAAAATCCATCTGCCCCCGAATTCGCGACAAGGCTACAGGCGTTATCCCTAGATAATGTGCGATGTCTATTTGGGTTAACCGCGTGGCTAAATCTGGGTTGGCCGCCATGAATTTTATGTAGCGCTCTTTCGCTGAGAGGCACAGAAAATCGTATTCCCTTTGCTCTTTTTTAAGCGCCAGCCCAATCAATAGATTATTCACTTCTGGCAAATAACGCTCGTTTACCAACAGTTGCTTAAACTTAGCATGGGAGACGTGAATGACCTGGCTGTCCGTCAGTGTCACCAGTGAAAATGTTGACTTTTTGCCCTCGATGAGTGATTGCATGCAAGCGATGATTTGCCCTTCGGCAATGAAGGATTTGACAAACTCTTTGCCATCACAGGTTGTGTAATATGCCTTAGTGATTCCACGCGTGATCACATATAGCCCAGTGCCATCGTCGCCACATCGAAAAATATGCTTCCCCTTTTCAACGGCATGAGATTGGCCTGCCTTTATTAATTCTTCCATTAGAGCCATGGCGTTAACCTATGTTAATGCGGAATATGGACTGCTCATTCATGCTATGCACCAGACGTATCAGCAACAAGGAATGAACAGGTGAATTTAACCGATAAAACAATACTGATTACCGGTGCTACATCAGGCATCGGTGAAAAACTGGTAGAAAAGCTAGCACCGCTCAATCGTACCATCATTGCCATTGGTCGCAATGATGAAAAACTGTCTGCGCTGCGGGAGCGCCATAAAAATATTACCACCTATAGAATCAGGCTAGAAAACCATGAAGAGGTGATCTACGGCATGTACGCGATATGGGAGGCGAATCCAGACCTGTCGGTGATTTTTAATAATGCAGCGATTCAGCATACGCCCTTTATATCCTCACCCGATTTCAATCCAGATAGCATCCAAACAGAGCTTGAAGTGAATTTACACGCGCCCATCAGCATCTGCGCCCTATCACTCCCGCATTTTCTCAGCATGAATAAACCCACAGCCTTTATCAACCTGTCATCGGGCTTAGCCCTTTCCCCTAAAGCTGCCTCTTCGGTTTATTGCGCCACAAAAGCAGCCATACACAGTTTCTCACAAAGCTTTCGTTATCAACTGGAAAATACCAACGTATCAGTATTTGAGGTGTTATTACCCCTCGTTGATACACCGATGACCCACGGACGAAGGAATAAAAAAATATCGGCGGAAAAGGCGGTTAGCGCCATTTTACGGGGGATTAAACGTGACCAATATGAAATCTATGTCGGCATTGCCAAGCTACTTCCTATCATGTCACGACTAGCACCAACACTCATGAAACAGATAATGAAAAAGGGATAACGGCACATGAAATCCCTGATGATTATAACGCTGGTTCTTGCGGCGTTTTTCGGCTCAACATTTTTCATCATGGCCAGCAATGAGATATTGACGGTCGAGTCCATCGAGACTCTCTTATCCCGAGCGCAGGCATTTGATAAGAGGCTGCTATTTTTGTTAATAGTGCTCCTGCTATTTTCTGATCTGTTTATCGCGATCCCCACCATGAGTGTTTGTATCCTATCGGGTTATTTTCTTGGTTTTCCTCTCGGCTTTGTTTGTACGCTTGTGGGCACTATGTTGGCAGGATTGGCGGGCTATGCGCTCAGCAAACAATATGGTCGTTCAATACTTAAAAAGATCATTAACGATGCAGATAAACTAAACGAAATGGAGCAAGTATTTGATACTAAAGGAGGCGTGGTTATTTTACTTTGTCGAGCAATGCCCATGCTGCCAGAAATCAGCAGCTGCTTAGCAGGGGCAAACAATATGCGTTTTGGCCGCTTTATTATTCTATTTTTAACGGCAACAATACCTTACACATTCTTGACCACCCTGGCCGGCTCATACAGCAGCTTAGATAATCCCAAACCAGCGATATATGCTGCAATAGGAATATCGCTGTTCTTGTGGCTGGCTTGGCTGATGTTGTTTAAGGGGATGAGAACGACCGAACATTCCGGCAGCTGAGAACTCTCCTCTGCTCAAGGTATACGCAAATCTTCTTGTAGCCTATGCCTGTATGCCTTCAGCTTCAACTTATCAGATTTACACATTGGCAGCGCATTGATTGCTTTTGGCCAGAGGTTACGGAAATGTAGATACATCAAACGAGTTAGGGGTAATTGCCTCAACATCGCCATAGACCGTACGGCATATATACGTATAATAATAAATGATACACCACCGTGGGAGAGTGTCATGGCGATAAAAACCGAAAGAATCGAGGCAAGGTTTCCTGCTGAGCTGAAAACACTTGCGGAACGAGCGGCCTTTGCTAGCGGATATACCCTGACCGATTATCTGGCAAACCTGGTGCGCAACGATGCCCCAAAAAGATTACAAGCGCAATGTGACATAACTATCGCCAATGAGCAATTCGATCAGTTTGCCAAAGCCTGTAACTCAGCAGAAGCACCCAGTCCCAAAATAGTCGCAGTCGCTACGAAGCTGGACGAAGAGGGCTTCTAGTTGTCACTTCATCAAGCCTTCGTTGCTTTAGACAAAAGTAGACATAACACTAAAGGCTTTGATTGCGGCTCCAAGCCCATGAATACTTTTCTTTCACGATATGCCACTAAACACAACAAACTCGGCTTGAGCAGAACCTATGTACTGACAGAAATTGCCCAACAAGAAGCGCTTCCCATCGCGGCCTATTACACCTTAGCATCATCAACGGTGAACCGTATGGACATTCCGGCCCAGCAAAGCTTGCCCACTTATCCAGTTCCGGTTGTTATGCTCGCCAGGCTGGCCGTCGACAAACGCTTTCAAGGCCAGGGGCTAGGCAGCAAAACACTGATTTATGCACTGAGACAATCGGTAAGTCTATGCAAAGCGGGCTTACCTGCTTATGCCCTGATTCTTGATGTGCTTGATGAAAATGCGATGGCCTTTTATCAACAATTCGAAATGTTTCAGCCATTCACCAAAGACCCTATGCGACTATTCGTACCGATGAAAACGCTAGAAAAGATATAGCTGTTAAAATTAAAAAAGCATTGACTCAGTGGAAGTTTCGTTCCACCGCCTTGGGCGGAGGTAGCTTGGAGAGATCAATGTCTTGCACAAGTAATGCATTCGCATTACCATGTAATAATATTCAACTCAAACACATTGAGGCGGCTATGACCCATTTAGTAACTGAATCGACCTTGACCGATCGCTACCAAACCACCGTTCCTGGCTTGGTTCGAAAAGCGTTAGATTTAAAAAAGCGAGAAAAACTCCGTTACACCATCGAAGATGACGGCCGAGTAATGCTTTCTCGAGCTGAAGATAATGAGACCGATCCGGTTATGGATAGCTTTCTTGATTTTATTGCTTCGGATATTCAGTCACACCCCGAACGCGTTGCTGCCGTGTCTAATGATTTCGTCAATAGAGTCCAACAAGCCGTTAAAGGTGTTGAGGTTGACCTGAATGCCCCGCTAGATGACGAGGATGATGAATGAGTCAACCCCATGTGGCCGTTATCAACGGATGGACGATATATGCCCATCCACTTTTTCTTGACGAAGTTGAGTCTTTGCTACATCAGGTAGAAGCCCTTCGAGCTAAAGATCCCATTAATTACGTTAAAAAGAACCCAACCAAGCGGCTAGCGGCAATTGTTAAATTGGCTTTTGAGATCATTCCAAATGATCCGACCTCTCCCGAATACCGCCAAGGCACCACATTAGGCCCGGCTCATAAACACTGGTTTAGAGCAAAGTTTTTTCAACAGTACCGACTGTTTTTCCGCTTTCACAGTGAAAGCAAAGTCATCATTTTTGCTTGGGTTAATGACGATAAAAACAAGCGGGCTTACGGCAGTAGAACCGACGCTTACCGAGTGTTTGAAAAAATGCTAGATTCAGGGCATCCACCTAATGATTGGCAACAGCTTATGGATGAAGCTAAAGGAGAGTTAGATCGCCTAAAAGGCATTAGCCAACGCCTAGCATATTAAAGCTGACCTAATCCGAGCAAGACATCTATCCAGATACTCTCATAAAGACAGAATAATAGTTATTATTCTTCCATAACGGCTAGAGGCTGTTGATCTTTCATTTATCGCTTCTGTTT
>DFOV01000119.1:1339-19548 GCA_002376965.1 Gammaproteobacteria bacterium UBA3532 | reverse complement strand
TCCATTATCGCTGAGTGGCTGGAAATTTCTTGCGCAAAACGCCGTAAAATCGTCCATGATGGCTTAACTGCTGCATCCGTGCAGCAGATATTTGCTCCAGAAATATCCAGCCACTCAGCGACAATGGATAAAACTTGAGCGTTCATTCTCTTACCCTGGGTTCACACAACCTGAAGGTTATGTGAACCATATTCTAGGAGGGCTTGGTGCGATAGCAAGTAAGTGTTGCCGCACCAGGCCCCAGCAATCGATAAAATATTGTCGACAGCGTTCGGTTTTATCAGCGACTATTCGAATAATCAGCAAGCGGTTGCGCCAAGTTACTCCAGCGCGACTACCTTCAGGTTCTGGTAGTGCTCGTAACTGTTCTAGCAGCGCTTCTGGGGCGCTATCAAAAATGCCCGCGACCAGCGTGCCAGTAACTGGATAGCTGGCATAACTGGCGAGGTTGTCTAGAGAACCATCGTTGGAGGCTAGGTGCTGGCGTTCCAGAAGTAGGGGCGTTTGATCGCAATAAACCTCAAGTCTCTGCACTAGACTGCCTTCGGTAAAACGCTCCTCGTTGGATGGTCTTCCTAAACAGGTAAGCTCCCAGCCAATCATTTTGCTATCAGATGTAGTCTCTATTCGAGTATACAGATCGGCATTGGCACCATTAAAAATAATGTTTTCTTGTGGCAGCCACTCACAAATCGCATTACCTATGTTGAGAGCTACCTTTTGACGCTGAACACCATTCCAGCTATCGGCACGGTATATTTTACCCGCAGCTGGTGTTGTGATGAGGGCATGACTGCCATCATGATGGCTGCTTTTGATGGCTAGCCTGTCGCCACTGACCATTCCACCGGGTGGATGCAGAAGGTAGACGTGGCAAGGAGAGCCTTCGGGATAAAACGGACGTTGAACCCGCAAAGGGCCATGAAACTTCATGCGCGCCATACGAGTTCGGTTGCTTGAGCCGTGGTTGCCACTAGAAGGCTTATCAAAAGATAGCTCTAGGCTAGCTTGCCAACGTCGGCTGGTGCCATAGTGCTCTGTCGAATCATGCTCGGTAGCTTTGTGCACAGAGTAAAGAGGTGTTGCAGACATATCAGACCGTTAGATATTCCTTAATCAATTCCTCATTGAGTTCGCCTATTTGTCCTTTAGCGACATGACGTCCTCGATCCAGAATAATAAAGTTATCAGCCACTTTGCGCGCAAAGGGAAGCTTTTGCTCAACCAAAAGTACGGTTAGTCCCACCTCTTTATTAAGCTTGACAATGATATCACCAATTTCCTGAACGATGTTGGGTTGTATGCCTTCTGTCGGTTCATCCAGAATTAGCATTTGCGGCTCGATCACAAGAGCGCGGCCAATTGCAAGCTGTTGCTGTTGGCCACCCGATAAGTCGCCACCACGGCGGTTTTTCATTTCGCGTAAGACAGGAAACAGCTCGTAGATCATTTCCGGGATTTGTTTGGCTTTGTCTTTTCTGACGGGAAGACCGATTTGCAGATTTTCTTCTACCGTTAGCATGGGGAAAATTTGTCGCCCTTGTGGAACATAACCAATGCCGATGGGAGCGCGTTTTTCAGGAACCAAGCCATGAATAGGGTCACCGTTGAATATAATCTCGCCAGATTTAATCGGCAGCAAGCCCATGACACATTGCAATAGCGTTGTTTTGCCAACGCCATTACGCCCCATCAATACGGTACACTTGCCTTTTTCTGCGTGAAGCTCTAAGTCCCATAAGGTATGGCTTTCGCCGTAAAACTGATTGATGTTATTGACTGCCAGCATAGTTACTCTCCCAGGTAGACTTCAACGACTTTTGGGTTGGATTGAACCTGATCCATCGTTCCTTCAGCCAAAACACTGCCTTGGTGAAGAACGGTAACATGGTTGGCGATTGAGCGCACAAAATCCATATCATGTTCTACCACAACAACTGAGTGCTGGCCTGCAAGTGATTTCAATAGTTCGGCTGTTCGATCCATTTCCTGGTGCGTCATACCGGCGACAGGTTCATCTACCAACAACAGCTTGGGGTTTTGCATCAGTAACATGCCGATCTCTAGCCACTGTTTTTGGCCGTGAGATAAGGAACCTGCCAATCGGTATTTGTTATCTTTTAAACCAATGGTTTCGAGCACTTCGTCTATCCGCTCTTTTTGAGCCGCTGACAAGCGGGCAAAGAGAGAGGTAATAACGGACTTGTTGCCCGCCATAGCCAATTCTAGGTTATCAACGACCAAGTGATTTTCAAAAACCGTGGGTTTTTGAAACTTGCGACCGATCCCTGCTTCGGCGATTTCCGGCTCATCCAGTTCCAGCAGGTTGATGCGGCTACCAAACCAAGCGCTGCCAGTGTCGGGGCGGGTTTTTCCGGTGATGATATCCATCATGGTTGTTTTGCCTGCTCCATTGGGACCAATGATGCAACGTAATTCGCCTTCTTTGATGTATAAGTTGAGGTTGTTAATCGCTTTAAAACCATCGAAGCTGACACTGATGTCTTCAAGGTACAGGATATTGCCATGAGATACATCCAATCGTGAGCTGGCTTGGGGCTGGATAAAGTCAAAAACGCGATCACGTTGGCGAATTTGTTCGATAAAATTCATTGCGCTCATGCCAGCTGCTCCTGTTTACGGTTTAGAAAGCCTGTTACTCCTTTCGGCAAATACAAGGTTACGAAGACAAAGATTCCACCGAGTGCGAACAGCCAGGCATCAGGAAGCCAACCGGTGAAGGTCGACTTGGCATAGTTAATCAATATGGCACCAACAACAGCTCCATAAAGCGTAGCGCGGCCTCCCACTGCTACCCAAATCACAATCTCAATGGAATTGATTGGATTGAACTCACCGGGATTGATAATTCCCACCTGTGGAACATAGAGTGCGCCAGCAATGCCAGCCAGTATGGCTGAAAAGGTAAATATCCATAATTTAACCTTGTCAACTCTATAGCCTATAAAGCGTGTTCGCGATTCCGCATCGCGCACTGCTACGGCAACACGGCCAAGTTTGGAGCATACAATATAACGACAGGCCATGTAGCCCAGTCCTAGCGCGAGGGCCGTGCATAAGAAAAGGCCTAGTCGAGTTGCATCGGATTGCAGGTCAAAGCCCATGATTTCTTTAAAGTCGGTCAGGCCGTTGTTACCACCAAAGCCCATCTCGTTGCGGAAAAAGGCTTGTTGAAGGGCATAGGTTAACGCCTGGGTGATAATAGACAGGTATACGCCAGTAACACGGCTACGAAAGGCCATCCAGCCAAAGACAAAAGCCAACAAGCCTGGCACCAGAATAACCATCAGCGAGGCAAACCAGAACATGTCAAAGCCATGCCAAAACCACGGGAGTTCCTTCCAGTTTAGAAACACCATGAAGTCAGGCAATAACGGATCGCCATAGACCCCACGATCACCGATTTGACGCATCAGGTACATGCCCATGGCATAACCGCCTAAGGCGAAAAAAGCACCGTGTCCCAGGCTGAGTATGCCAAGGTATCCCCATACTAGATCAACTGACACAGCTAGTAGGGCATAGCATAAATATTTGCCCAATAGAGTGACTGTGAACGTCGAGCAGTGAAGAATATGTCCCTCTGGAACAAAGGTGTTAAGTAATGAAACCAGCAGAGCGACGGCGGTTAGGATCGCCAGAAAACTCTGGGTTTTTTTATCAAATATCAGTCTATCGTTCATTAATGCTTTATCTAACATGGTTTATGCCTCCGCTGCTCGACCTTTTTGTGGAAATAAGCCGCGTGGGCGCTTTTGGATAAACAGGATGATGAAAACCAAAACCATGATTTTGGCGAGCACCGCTCCAGCCATTGGCTCCAGCACCTTGTTGGCGACACCCAGTGAAAGCCCGGCGACCAGCGTGCCCCACAGATTTCCAACACCTCCAAATACCACCACCATAAAGGAATCTATGATGTATGACTGCCCCATATTCGGGCCTACATTGGTGATTTGGCTTAGGGCAACGCCAGCGATGCCAGCCACGCCAGATCCCAGGCCAAATGTCATTGCATCGACCCAGTCTGAACGTACGCCCATTGCTTTCGCCATTGAGCGGTTTTGCGATACTGCTCTAACCTGTAATCCCAAGCGTGTGCGTTTTAGAATAAAGAACAAGGCGATAAATACTAAAATACAGAAAGATATAATGTATAAGCGGTTATAGGTGAGTGCGAAAATAGGGTTGATATCGATCGAACCACTCATAAAAGCTGGCGTTTCTACCGTTCTATTTTGTGGTGATATGACCGTTCTCACCAGCTGCTGTAAAATCAGGCTGATACCAAAAGTGGCGAGCAGTGTTTCAAGCGGGCGGCCGTACAAGAAGCGAATGACGCCGCGCTCGATGGCGATACCTACCATGCCACTGACGCAAAAGGCCGCGGGAATAGCCAGGAATATCGAGGCGGTGGTGTGGTTTGGCATGGCTTGCTGGATCAGGTATGTGGTGTAGGCACCGAGCATGATCAGTTCGCCGTGTGCCATATTGATAACGCCCATAACACCAAAGGTGATGGCTAGGCCAATAGCAGCCAGGATCAGTATTGAGCCGAGGCTAATGCCAAAATAAATGGTTTCGAGATTACTGAAGATACTTATCTTGCTTTCAATGCCTTTTAACGATTTTTTTGCGGCCTTCTTTATATCTTTATCATCGCTGTTGTTGGCTAGACTGGTTAGCTTGTTGCGTACTATGGGTTCCAGCTCGCCATCTAAGGCTTCAATCGCGTTCAACACTCGCTCTTTCTTGCTGCTGTCCAAATACCCGATATAGATACCAAACTGTAACGCCTTTTTCACTGACTCGTCTTGCTCTTCTTTGATTAGCGAGCCAAACAGGTCTGCATCATCTTCTTTCAACTTCGGGATCATGGCCTCGACGGCGGCCAAGCGCACTGATGCATCGGGGTGTTTTAATTCGATTTCGGCGACCATCTTCCCCAGCTTCGCGCGTAAACTGTTGTTAGTTTTTACTTTGGATACTTCTCGGCGCGAGAATGTACCAAGGGTTTCATTACTAAAAATATCCGTTAGAACGTAGCTACGTCCGTCTTTGTCGGCAAAGACGACAAGTTGATCGGATTTGCGAAAATAGAGCCGGCTTTCTGCCATTGCTTCTAAGACTTGTTTGGCTTTTGGGTGACCCGATGTCGCTACTTGTTGAGCAGTATTAGCTTTAGCGGCAAAGCTCTTTTGAGTGAATCCATTTAAGAGCTGTTTAAATTCTGTTTCATCGGCTACTGGGGCGGCACTGGCCTGACCGATGAAGAATATGCTGAATATAAAAAGGAGGATGGCTGAGCGTAGGGCTGGTAACAAGGGCATAGGTAACCGATCCCGTTGGTTGAAATTATAAGTTAAATAAGCGCTAGGAAGATACGCCGCCAATGAAGGTCATTGACGGCGCTCCTCTTCAATTGATAGCGCCGAAGCGCATCAAAATTTAGACAAGGTGACTGTGATTAGTAGTTTTGGCCAGAGCACTTAGACGTTTTAACGTTGTAGTTGCCACAGCTTAGAGGCTTGCGCCAGTCGGCAAGAATGTCCTTGCTGCCCGGAAGGAAGTCAGACCACGCATCGCCAACGACCGTGCCAGGGGTTTGCGAAACAACTTCGAATTGGCCATCAGCCTGGATTTCACCGATAAGTACTGGCTTAGTAATATGATGGTTTGGCATCATCGTCGCGAAGCCACCCGTCAAGTTCGGTACACTAACACCGATAATCGCTTCTTGAACCGCAGCAGGATCAGTGGTTCCGGCTTTTTCAACGGCTTTTACCCACATATTGAAGCCAATGTAGTGTGCTTCCATTGGATCGTTAGTCACACGTTTTTTATCTTTAATGAACGCGTGCCATGCATCAATGAAACTATAGTTTTCTTCTGCTTCCACGCTCATGAAGTAGTTCCACGCGGCCAGGTGACCAACCAATGGTTTGGTGTCTATACCAGAAAGCTCTTCTTCACCGACAGAGAACGCTACGACTGGAATGTCTTGAGCTGAGATGCCTTGGTTGCCCAGCTCTTTATAGAATGGGACGTTTGCGTCGCCGTTAATGGTTGATACAACCGCTGTTTTCTTACCGGCTGCGCCAAACTTCTTGATGTCTGAAACAATGCTTTGCCAATCAGAATGACCGAATGGCGTGTAGTTGATCATAATATCTTTTTCAGCGACACCTTTAGATTTTAAGTAAGCCTCAAGGATCTTATTGGTGGTGCGAGGGTATACATAGTCTGTTCCCGCTAGTACCCAACGTTCAACACCCAGATCGTTCATCAAGTAGTCAACCGCTGGAACCGCTTGTTGGTTTGGCGCAGCGCCTGTGTAGAATACATTTTTAGAAGACTCTTCGCCTTCATATTGCACAGGGTAGAACAGAAGGCTATCAAGCTCTTCAAAAACGGGCAGTACGGATTTACGCGATACCGATGTCCAACATCCAAAGACGGATGAAACCTTTTCTTTTTCAATTAGCTCACGAGCCTTCTCTGCAAACAGCGGCCAATCAGATGCAGGATCTACGACCACTGCTTCCAGTTTTTTTCCAAGCACGCCACCTTTCTTGTTTTGCTCGTCAATCAGCATGAGCATAGTATCTTTCAGGGTGGTTTCACTGATCGCCATAGTGCCAGACAGAGAGTGTAATACCCCAACTTTAATCGTATCGTCTGCTGCCATCGCGCCGGTGCTGAGAGTTAGTCCAGCAATAGTGCCTGTTAATAATTTCTTAAATGACATGAATGTGCTCCTTCGTAGCTCATTTTGTGATTGAGTCTTGTGTCTACCCAAGATTTGAGACATCGCAGATGAAGCATAAAGTGCGCCAAAGATGCATATCGGTGCATGAATAAAAAATATTTCTTTTAAAACAACACGGTATGAGCCTTTGTTTGGTGAGCGTTGTCGGGGCTTATTGCACCATATGCTGAGGTGGGCATTTTATTTGATTTTTTGATGCACCAAAAAGAGACGAAATGTCGAGGTGGATATATACAGTCGAACCAAAACGATGCATAAGCCTCGGCTTTGTTCTTACTTGGAGGCCGTCATTCCCGCGAAGGCGGGAATCCTGTTTTTGCCGTATCGGAGTCGGGGTATCAGATGGTGCCCGTGGATTCGCGCTTTCGCGGGAATATCGATCTCGTTGTCGTCTTGGTGGATTGAAATGCTAACTGGGTTAGGAACATTACCCACGCAATATTCATCAATTTTGAACAGGGGCTTCAAATTGTTTTGATTTTTATTATTACAATCAGTGGTTACACTTGTCGCATAACGCTTTAAACCGGTTCTACGAAGGGAGCTTCAGGTGCAGATAGTTAATTCGGATAAAAAATACGGTCTCATTGCAATAATGCTGCACTGGATACTGGCAGTTAGCGTCATCGGGCTTTATATCTTAGGCTTATATATGACAGACCTTACCTACTATGATGCTTTGTACCGTGTGCTACCCGCTTGGCATAAAGCCATTGGCGTTGCTGTTTTGCTCGCCTTTGTGTTACGCCTCGGGTGGCGTTTGATAAATCCAGTGCCACAAAATCCCAACCACAGAGTGTGGGAGAAGCGGTTGGCTCACTATATACATTGGTCGTTTTATGTATTGATTGTGCTGATGTGTGTTTCTGGATACTTGATTTCGACCGCTGATGGGCGTGCACTTGATGTTTGGGGGCTATTTTCAATCCCTGCGCTGATCACTGGTGTCGATAATTTGGAAGATATGGCTGGAAATGCTCATTATTGGATAGCCAACACACTGATATTGATGGTTTTACTGCATGCTGGTGCTGCTATCAAGCACCAGCTCATCGATAAAGATAACACACTAGGGCGTATGCTCGGAAAATCTTAACCAGGAGATAAATCATGAAAAAACTTGCTATGGCCGTATGTGGGCTTGCTTTGGGAGTTGCCACGGTTTCTGCACAGGCTGCTGACTATGTGATCGATACCAAGGGAGCGCATGCTTCGGTACAGTTCAAAATAAAACACCTTGGTTACAGCTGGTTGCTCGGACGCTTTAATACCTTTGAAGGGTCTTTTATCTATGATGAAAAAGCACCGGAGAAAGCGAGTGTGGCTGTTAGCATCGATACAGCAAGTATCGACTCTAACCATGCTGAGCGAGACAAACATCTACGTGGTAGTGATTTCTTGAATGTCGATAAATTTCCCAAGGCGACGTTCAAAAGCAGCGAATTTGAGCCTAAGGAAGATGGTAAAGCCGTGCTTAAGGGCACGTTAACGTTACATGGTGTTAGTAAGGAAATATCGATCGATGTTGTTGAGATTGGAGCCGGTAAAGATCCTTGGGGCGGCTATCGCAGAGGGTTTAGCGGTGAAACGGCGCTTCGTCTTAAAGACTTTAATATCGATTACAATCTTGGCCCTGCTTCAGAAGTTGTTTATCTGGAGCTAAATGTTGAAGGTATTCGTAAATAGTTGAAGTGATGCGTAAATAAGAGGGCGTCGAATTACGCAAGGCTGGATGAAGGAGCAAACCAGCGAATAATTGTATCGGCTTGATTTCTAGTTAGTCCCTGTTCTTTATTGGTGATAATAACAGGGGCTGTAGGAGGAAATTGATCTCTGTAAATATCAATGGCAAGCCAGGGAATGCTATTGGTATTGTGTTCATCGAGAAAGCGCTGGATTTCGCGATAGCGAATATGTTCCTTACCTTCGAGAAACGCATCAATGGTTGGGGTTTCGCCAATGACTTTACCCATAAACAGGTTGTTATACAGGGGCCAGTGGTAGCGTCCTTTCCAGCTGCTGGCGATCACTACATTGGCTTTCAGTTTATGGATAACGCGGTTAATCTCGACCACATTTTCCTGGCGAAAATAGGTATCACCCAATTTTATCTCTGAGCTCGATTTAGGGGGCGTTCCCTGATAGGGGTGAGTTACGCCGTCTAGGCCCAAAAACAGAATATAACTTGCCATATAAAGTCAGCTTGTTGAGGAATACCAAAGTCAATTAGGTCGCATCCGGCGACAACCAAGGGGAGGATAATCAAATTTGGACAATTTGAAAAGCTTTCCCGACAATAAATCAGCCGACGTGGTCAACTTATGCCCTCCATATGCTAAGAATAGCACGTCCGAGCACTATTCTCGGTGTAATTCCAGCCATACACTTTGGTATGGATCAAGCGTGATCTGATTGGCATCAAAGAGTTCCCCGTCAAGCAAATCAAGTAGCGGTGTATCGACGGGGTTGGACATGGTTTCAACCAGGTTAATGGTCTGAGGTGTCGAGCGAATATTATTCAGCACGGCTATGCTATGTCGAGAACTATGGCGGACAAAGCCAAATATAGCAGAGTCGGTATCGAGGATCGTTTGCATTGCCTGAGGGGCAAATGCCAGTTGCTGGTTTCTGATATTCAAGCGTCGGCGCAAGCTTATAAAAACTTGCTGATGTTGGCTGCTTGGTTCTTCCAATTGCACTGCCAACTCTTCCCAGTTCCACTTGCGTCGGTTGATTGAGCGTAGTCTGCCGGTGTGCTCAACGCCTTTAAGATCGTTGGGTGTACCGAATAAACTGTGAATATAGATAGCAGGTATGCCCTGCATGGCCATCATGATGGTTTGTGAACACAAGAAGCGCTCAATATGCAGGTGATCAGGCCCCATGCGGGTTCCCATCATGGCATCAAAATAGGAAATATTGATTTCGTATGGCGTATCTTCGCCATCGGCCCCCGTGCGCATTGTGACGAATCCACCAAAGCGATGCATACACTCCACTAAGTCTTTGGTTTCATGCGGAGGGATTAACCCTTCCAGTGCACGTACGCCGATCCCATCATGGGAGGCTGTGAAATTCAAATAGGTACAGTTTTCAGGCAGTTGATCGAGGCTCTTCGCCCATGTCGCCAGGGGCAGGGCGTTACCGCGATTAAGGGTGTAAAGCATCAAAGGGGGGAGCGCAAACTGATACACCATATGGGCTTCGTCACCTTGACCAAAGTAGCTGACATTTTCTTTATGCGGGACATTGGTTTCAGTGATGATCACGACATGAGGAGCAACTTGGGCCAGGATGGTTCGAAAAAGTTTAACCACCTCATGTGTCTGGGGAAGATGAATACATGAGGTACCTAGCGTCTTCCATAAAAATGCCACTGCATCCAGACGAATAAAGCGTGAGCCTTTGCGAACGTAGAGCAGCAGGATTTGTATCATTTCAAGCAATACTTGCGGGTTTTCATAGTTAAGATCGATTTGATCTTCACTAAAGGTCGCCCAGACGTGTTTTACCCCTCGCCGTGTATAGTAAGGAACCAGCAATGGCGTATTACGAGGACGGGTAACCTGGCTCACATCGGTTTCAGGGGGCAGGTTAATAAAGTACTGATTACCGGGGGCATTCCCGCTGACAAAATCAGCAAACCAGATGCTACGGCTGGAAATATGATTAAGTACCAGATCGGCCATGAGATCAAAATCAGCGCTAATAGACTCGATATCATCCCAGTCGCCCAGTGTGTTATTGACTTCGGTGAAATCAATCACTGAGAATCCGTCATCCGAGCTAAACGGGTAGAATGGCAATATGTGGATGGCACTGATGGTATCTTTAAGGTACTGTTGACTGAACCACTTCAGTGTTTCAAGCGGCTTCTTTTGTGGTTGTGATAAGGTGTCGCCGTAAGTAATCAGTATGACATCTTTTTGATCCCATAATGACTCGCGCGAAGCCTGAGGCAGATCCTGTTGTTCCAATATGGCGAGTATTTTTCCGCAAACCTGCATGGCGACTGAGTGGGGATAAAGTACGTTAAGATGCTCTATCAAGCGTTGCTTCCAGGTGGCGTCAAAATAATCTGTTGGCATAAATCTACCTCGGTATGCTGGCACAAATATGGTGCGATAAATGCGAGCGTGTAAAAATCTGGTGCATCTAAGCGCTATCTCCGCGAGAGGAAAGACTGATCGGGTCAAACCTCGGTGTTTATGAGAGTGGATGCATTTACCGTGCCTTTAGTGATAAAGCGTCATATGTCATTGGCGCTATGAATTTGTTGTGATTCTTCCTGTTAGCGTGTTTTTTGTTCTAAAAAACTTGTGATGATGCTGTTGGGGTAGATCGGCTGATTTATGTAGCCGGTGTTTGTGTTTATTCGATTAGACATGCACTGTTGAAGCGCGTCGGCACCAACATTGCATTGTATTAGCGCACAACAATATTGGTATACTATGGCTCGTTGTTTTTTTCGACAATTTGTTTGTTTTCGACAATCTGTTTGTGTTTGGCAAATTGTAGGTGGCGCTGTCTGAACGACAATGATAGCGTACATGGGGCTGTGGTTTAATGATTGAATCAATGGAGTGTAACTTATGATTCGTAAATGTTTGTTTCCTGTCGCGGGCTACGGAACGCGCTTTTTACCCGTTACTAAAGCTATGGCAAAGGAAATGTTGCCCATTGTGCATAAACCGCTGGTGCAGTGGGGCGTTGAAGAAGCGCTAGATGCAGGATTAAAGCAGGTTGCTTTTGTTACTGGTCGGAATAAACGCGCTATCGCAGACCACTTTGATAATAACTACGAGCTGGAAGCGGAAATTGCTGGCTCGGCGAAAGAAAAATATCTACATAGCATTCGCAAGCTACAGGATGAGTGTACGTTTTCCTTTACGCGCCAGCGTTCGATGGAAGGCTTGGGGCACGCAATCCTTACAGGAGAGACGCTGATTGGTAATGAGCCTTTCGGAGTGGTGCTTTCCGATGACCTTTGCTTGGTTGAGCCGGGCTGTGATGGTGTCATGCAACAAATGGTTAAGTTGTACAATCAATTCCGCTGTAGCATTGTTGCTGTGATGGAAGTGCCAAAGGAAGAAATCAGCGCTTATGGCGTGGTTGATGGTGAGCCGATGAAAAGTGGTTTGTTCCGTATTAACAAAATGGTGGAAAAGCCCGATCCAGATGATGCACCAAGCAACTTGGCGATTATCGGTCGCTATATCCTGACACCGGATATTTTTGATATTATTCGTAACACGCCACGCGGTCGAAATAATGAAATTCAATTAACCGATGCCTTGAATGCTCAGGCCAAGGATGGTTGTGTTTTGGCCTATCAGTTTAAAGGCACCCGCTTTGACTGTGGAAACGTACATGGCTTTGTTGAAGCAACCAACCATGTATACGAGAACATCTATAAGCCAGGACTAGGCGTATAGATAGCTTTCAAAGAGATTAAAAAGCCCCAGCAGAATTGCTTGGGGCTTTTTATGTATACCCAAACGACTTCAAGATGCTTGATTCAGCGATAACCAGGGCGCTAGGAACAAGGCGTCTCTCGCAGGCAATGGTCACTCCCTTGGCAAGAGAGACAACGCTGTGACTAGTGCCCTGGTTATCGCCCTTCATTAATCTGCTAGCAGGGCCAGTCAGAAAGTTGCCATCTTCTGCGTTATGCTTGCTTGAAATAGAACCACTATTCCTGCGCAACCATGCCTTGAATATGGCAACTTTCTGACTGGCTGAATCAAGCATCTTGAAGTCGTTTGGGTATATAGAAGGCGCTACCAGATCTAAAAAGTATTACCAGGCGTCGCGACGTCGCGGTGGCTTCGCACGGCGGACAATGGCTCCGACGACGACACCAATAAACATGAGTCCAGCACCGAGGATAAATAAGTCTTTGTTGCTGCGCGATTTTAACTGCATATTTTGCGTGGTGACCGAGTTAAGCTCACGTTCTAGCTTTATAACCTCGCTGTTGAGCTTGGTGTTATTAGCTTGTAGTTCGTCAATCCGGTTTAAGGCATTTCGCAGCTTTGACAGCGTTTCTTCTCGCTGCTCCTCCATTTTTTTCTTATCGCCACGTGCGTTAGATAATAGCATTCGTGCAACTGGCTCGGCCTGGATCTCTTTAGTTAGTACCCAGCCGGTTTTTCCTGTATCGGTAGCTACTTTGGAGTAGCCGGTTTCTTTATTTTGATCGATCAGTTTGAGTTTGGTGCCGCTTTTAAGGGCATTGATGATTCGGTATTCTCGCGTTGGTCCGCTGCGAACAAAGATAGAAAGCTCATCCGATACATACACTTCCTGAGCAGCCCATGCCGAAGAAGATAAAGTGAGCGCCAGCACTAGAATCCAGTTTTTCACAGTAATAATCCCAAGTCCGTTAAATTTAGTCGGCAAGTTTACCAAAGGACGAGGGCACAGTGAATGAGTTTGTCAGCGAAGGGACCCTGCTGCGCGCTGGCAGCAGGGCAGTAGCACTAAAAGATGCTTTTGAATATGAAGAAAAACAGGATGGATAACGCCGCACCAACTGGCAGAGTAATAACCCATGACATAAATATCGTGCGAATAACGTTCAGGTTCAGTGCACTGATGCCCCGTGCAAAGCCGACGCCTAAAACGGCTCCAACCAGCGTCTGGGTCGTTGAGACAGGAAGCCCGGTGCCTGAGGCAATGACGACCGTGGATGCTGCGGATAATTCAGCGGCAAAACCTCGGCTGGGCGTTAATTCAGTGATTCCTTTACCTATTGTCGCAATTACTTTATGGCCATAGATGGCGAGGCCTGCGACAATGCCAAAGCCGCCCAATAGCAGTATCCACAGTGGCAGGGCTGACTTGCTGACAATTTCCCCGTTGTTAGCGACAATACTAACGATGGCCGCTAAAGGCCCAATGGCATTGGCAACGTCGTTTGAGCCGTGGGCAAAAGCCATACCACAGGCGGTTACTACCATCAGGATCGCAAATATTTTTTCGACATTGGTGTAATGAAAGTCTTTATCCGCATTCGGATCGAATTTCAGCTTACGAATAAAAAAGATACCAATTAGCGCAACACCAATACCAATAAGTAGTGCATAGCCGTATGCTTCCAGTGTTGAAAGATGCAGGCCAACATGTTTCAGGCCTTTCAAAAAGGTGACAAGAGCAATCGCAAACCCTGCCAGAAACATATAGAAAGGTACGTAGGTTTTGGCGCGTTCCAGTGGCTTGTCTGTTGCGAGGATAAGCTTTTGGACACTGCGAAAAATCAAATAAGAGATAACACCAGCCAACAATGGCGTGACGATCCAACTACCAACAATAGACACAACTTTGCCCCATTTGACGGCATCGACACCAATGCCTACGGCACCAAAGCCTATAATCGCACCAACAATGGAGTGGGTGGTCGAGACCGGCCAGCCATTTCGTGTTGCAATGAGCAACCATATACCGGCAGCAAGCAGTGACGCGAGCATGCCATAAATCAACAGCTCTGGCGTCTGAGCCAGAGAGCTGGGATCAATAATGCCTTTACGAATGGTCGAGGTTACTTGTCCACCAGCTAGAAATGCACCGGCAAACTCAAACAGCATGGCAACCAATATCGCTTGTTTAATCGTCAAGGCCTTGGAGCCGACAGACGTTCCCATTGCATTGGCTACATCATTCATACCGATGCCAGCCGCCATGACAAGCCCGAAGAGCGCGGCCAGTATTACAAAGAATTGACCGTATTCTGCAATAATCGTCATAGATGAATACCTTTATTTGGCTAACAATATTTCGAGGCGAGCGCCAACGCGTTGTGCGCGATCAGCTAAGGCGCCGATCCAGTCAATGACGCGATATAAAAACATCACATCAACTGGGTGCAGGTCTTTTTCAAGCTCAAATAGCTTGCGTCTCACTTTGATTTGAATGTCGTCGGTTTCATCTTCGAGCTGATCCAGCTTTTCGATCATGCTATGAGTCAGGGCAACTTCTTTGCCGTTAAACCCTACTTCAAAGAGTTCGTCCAGCTCATCAATGGCGAGCTTGGCTTGCCGGGCTGTTGAAATGACGCTTTCGATATACTGGGTGAACAACGGTTGCAATTCGGCATGGATCTGCATTTCTCGCCCAGTCATGATACCTGCGATATCTTTAGCCTTGTTGGCGAGCTTATCTTGCATGGCGACCAGTTCTAGAAGGTCAACTCGTGGCACCGGCATGAATAAACCTTGGGGAAGGTGGAGTCGTATCTCTTTTTTGAGCTGATCTGCTTTTGCTTCATCCTTGGCAATTTCCAGTCTTATAGATTCTACTTCCGCCCAATCTTGCTGGTAAACGGCAGAAATAAAAGAAGAAAGCTTTTCGACACTCTGTAATGCGACGCCCATATGTTCTTGAATGGGGCCCACGGGGGAGCGGGCAAACATTGCTAAAAATGGATTTTGTGAAGCCATATTAGTTCAATCCTGTATTGGTTTTGCGCGGGCGCATTATAGGGGATTGAATAGGCAAACACTATGAACTATGACAAATTAGTGAATGAAATATGACAAGGTGGCAAATGAGGTATGACAAAGTATTGGCTGCGCGTTACAAATATCGCCAACTGCCTGGAAATAGGTATATACTTTCGGTTTAGATTATAGCCTTACAATCAGGAGCGCACTGTTTCTAAAATGGACACAGAGGTTGAGCTTAAATTGACAGTCTCCCCACAGGCTGTCGGTAAATTGAAAAAACATCCCATCATTGCTGAGAATATTGCCAATATTCAAACCCACCATTTGAGGAACTGGTATTACGATACATCCTCGTTTTCCTTGTCTGAGCACCGGTTGGCGATTCGTATTCGTGAGTCTGGATCACGCTTTATTCAAACAGTTAAAACTGCGGGTTCTTCTTCGGGAGGGCTGCATGAACGTCAAGAGTTCGAAGCGGATGTCAAATACCCGGAATTAGAGATTGATAAAGTAAGCTCTTCTGAGATTCGAGGGCTGTTAAGCGCTCTATCCAGTGAGCTTCGGGTTGTATTTACGACGGATTTCACCCGAGAAACCCTGGATATTCCGTTTCAGAGTTCACTGATTGAAATGGCCATTGATCAAGGCCAAGTTGAAGCGAAAAAGCGTAGCTGGCCGATCAGCGAAATAGAGCTGGAGCTTAAAAGGGGTGATCCGCAAGATATTTTTGCTTTAGCCAAAGAGCTGGCGGGCAAAGTGCCGTTGCAAATTCATGAGATAACAAAAGCGGGCAGGGGCTATCAATTGGCTCGCGGCACGGAGGCCCCAATCGCTGTATCTTTGCCTCAAGGGGATACCCTGGTTTTGGATGCGTTTAGAGCCATCATCTCCAACCAGCTGTCTCAGTTATTGGCTTGTGTGGCCAATTGGCAAGAGGCTCAGTCGCAAACGACCTTTGTTGAACTTATCCGTTCATTCGTGACAATCAAAGATCTGCTGTGGATGTTCAAATCTGCCGTTTCTCGTTCGGCTAGTACCGAGATTCGCAGTCAGTTGATGGATGTCTACGAGCAGCTTGAACCGCTTGATGAACAATGTCGTTACGGGCTTTGGTTAAGCGAACTAGAAAAGCTGCGGCTAGGGGACCTCGACTCACAGCAAACGCTGCTGGCTTGGGCTAAGTCTTATAAGCATATAAAAAGCTGGGATACGCTCATTCCAGAAATTAATGATATTGTCTTTGGCGTTCAAATGGGGCAAATGCTTATTTCTTTGTCTGAGTGGGTATATTTGCAGCCGTGGCGCGGAGATGAATCATCCCGATTGAAAAAGCGTTCAAAACGTTCGCTGGCCGCCTTTTTGGCTCACTGGTTTGAAGAACATTGGCTTGATGTTGAGCAAAATGTACGTGACATCAAGCAGGATGAGGGTGGCTGGCAAGGTCCGCAGCAACGCATTGAGCGGTTGATTCGGCTTACCCTGTATTGGCAACAGTTTTATAAAGAAAAGAAAGTTCGGCGTTTCCTTGCCCCTTGGCATGATCTGGTTGCAGGGGCCGATGAGTTAAACAGGCTTAAGTGGCTAGCCCATAAAGTGGATAAACTACCTCAAAACGAGCAAGGTGAAGTGCTTGACTGGCTGGGAAATGAGCGTGGTGCATGCGTGATGGCCATAACACAAACCCTAGAAGGGCTTAACCGATTAAAACCGTTTTGGGGTTAGCGTTCAGTTTAGCTTTCCGCTTAACCGCCTGTAACCGACATGATTCGAATGACCTGACGCGGCTTTTCGTTAAACTCATGCCGTTCGGGTTTTAGTTCGATAGCGCTCCTGATGGCTTCGATCAGTTCATCTTGAGGGATTCTGCGTCTGAGTAAATCGCGCAGCGGGTAGTTATGCGACTGACCCAGACACATATACAGTGTTCCATCCACCGATAGCCGGACGCGATTACAAGTATCACAAAAGTGTTGAGATATAGGAGTAATAAAGCCTATTTTAAGTTCGCTACCTGCTACTTGATAATATTTGGCAGGGCCTGCACCCGGCATGGTCGATGGAATCAACTCAAAGCGCTGTTGTAACTGATGTTTTACATCTTCAAGACTCACATAGTGGTCGACAGCATCTTGCCCGGTGCTTCCCATCGGCATGGTTTCAATAAAGCGCAAGCTAAAGCCTTTTTCCATGCAGTATTGGGCGACATCGATATACTCATCATCGTTGACCCCCTTCATGGCGACCATATTCAGCTTAATCGGCGCTAACCCAGCGTTCCTTGCGGCTTCCAGACCCGCAAAGACCTTCTCTATTTTCCCCCCGGTTATCGACTGAAAACGCTCTTTCTGGAGAGTATCCAGGCTCACATTGATACGCCCAATACCTGCCTGAGCTAGTGCGGGGGCGATTTTCCTTAGCCGTATGCCATTGGTGCTGAGGGATAGATCGGTAATGCCATTGATGGATGACAAGCGGGACGATAAGTCCTCAATACCTTTGCGCACCAGCGGTTCGCCTCCGGTTATGCGCACATGGGCCACGCCGAGTTCAGCAAATGCCGCGATTACCCGTTCAATTTCGTCGAATGTTAGCCAATTATCAGGCACCTCGAAATCGTTAAAGCCTTTTGGCATACAATAAAAGCAACGCAAATCACAGCGGTCGGTGACTGACAACCGAATATATTCGATGGTTCGACCGAATCGGTCTGTGAGCGTTGTGGTCATAATTTATTGATACCTTTGGCTTTGAGCTGCATGATGAGCCAGGGCAAGATCATGAACAGCTGCAGTCCATTGTCGCTGAATGGCTGGAAGTTTCTTGCGCAAAACGCCGTAAAGTCGTCCATGATGGCTTAACTGCTGCGTCCATGCAGCAGATACTTGCTCCAGAAACATCCAGACACTCAACGACAATGGAGCCAATTTGAGCGTTCATGTTCTTGCCCTGGCAGATTAGCATTGCTTAATTCTAAC
>DFOV01000119.1:0-1165 GCA_002376965.1 Gammaproteobacteria bacterium UBA3532 | reverse complement strand
TCGTCCATGATGGCTTAACTGCTACGTCCATGCAGCAGATACTTGCTCCAGAAACATCCAGCCACTCAGCAACAATGGATGAAATTCGAGCGTTCATGTTCTTGCCCTGGTAGATTAGCATTGCTTAATTCTAACAGGACTCTACTATTATACCATGAGCAACTTCAATCCTTCCAAGTAACGAGATTATGCAAGATCAGACCATTCCTTCATTGTGGAAGCTTGCCGCTCAGCTTCCCCCCAGTTTAGTCGAAAGTGGAATGAAAAGCTGGCAGCGGATCAATGACTCAGCCGATCGCCAAACATTAACCGCCTTGACCCCATCGCAAGAGGCTGAAACCCGACGTCGCATAGCGGTGAGTGATTACCTTACCGAGGTGTTTGCTGCTCGGCCAGATTACCTCATCGAGTGCTGGCAGCGCGATGTGATTAATAAGCCAGATTACCAGCAACTGCTAGCAGATAAGCTGACCAACGTATCAACAGAGGCGGAGCTGCTTAGCGTGCTACGGCTATTCCGCAATCAGGAAATGAGTCACATTGTCTGGCTGGATATTGGTGGTGAACTGGATGTACGACAAGTGGTAGCTCGGGTATCGGCCTTGGCTGAGGCCGCTATTCTAGGCGCATTAAACTGGTGGCATAGCTATTTACAAGCGGAGTGGGGGACGCCGGTGGATGATGACGGTGTACCTCAACAACTGTATGTACTTGGTATGGGCAAGCTGGGTGGTGGCGAGCTGAATGTTTCGTCGGATATCGATCTGATATTTGCCTACCCTGATCAAGGAAAAACGATCAATGGGCGACGTACGGTTGCCAATGAGCAATATTTTACCAAGCTCGGACAAAAGCTGGTTTCCAGTTTAAATGCACGAACGGCTGATGGCTTCGTTTTTCGTGTCGACATGCGCTTGCGCCCCTATGGAGACTCGGGACGGTTGGCCTCTAATTTCGATGCTTTCCAGGAATACTATTTTCGAGTGGGGCGCGAGTGGGAGCGCTATGCTCTGATAAAGGCCAAAGTGCTGAATCCTCCCGATGAGCAGAGCGCGCGGCTCGAAAAGATCATTCGTTCCTTTGTTTATCGACGTTACGTTGATTTCAGCGCGGTGGAATCCTTGCGTCAGATGAAAGGCTTGATTAATCGTGAAGTGCGGCGTAA
>DFOV01000085.1 GCA_002376965.1 Gammaproteobacteria bacterium UBA3532 | reverse complement strand
AAAGAAGTTGTTTGTCGTGGTGAGAAGTACGAGGTTCACCACGAAAATATTGAAGTCGAAACTTTCATCTATTCCGCCGTTGAATCAATGAAGGAGCGAAGGCAGCAGGAGTATTACACGTCGTTAGGCGAGAACCTTCTTTATATCTACGAGCTGCACAATTCTCGACGAACAGAAACTGTATTGGTACTGGTGGTGGCAGAGCATTTGACCAAAATGAATGCTTATATGCTAAGTGGTATGTTGCAGGTGTATCGCAACTATTGTGACTTGTTAACCGACTCGCAAACCGATGAGCTGACCGGCCTACCCAATCGAAAAACGTTTGAAGATACCATCAGCAAGGTGTACGAGCTTGTGGTGCCATATCCTGGCCCAGTTAAGGACGAAAAGCGGGCTGACGAGCCCTGCATGTATTGGTTGAGTGTTATTGATATTGACCATTTCAAACAGGTGAATGACACCTATGGCCACTTGTATGGCGATGAGGTGCTGATTCATATCTCTCAAATCTTGAATTCGTGCTTTCGATTGGATGACTTGCTGTTTCGTTTTGGTGGTGAAGAATTTGTGGTAATACTAAGAACGCCTAGCCGAGAGAAGTGTGCAGCTGCCTTAGAGCGTTTTCGTGCCATCGTCGAGGAGCGAAGTTTTCCTGGTGCTGGCCGTATTACCGTTAGTGTTGGCGTGGCAAAAATGCAGCGCGAGACATTCCATATCACGCTGTTGGACTATGCTGATCAAGCGCTGTATCACAGTAAACGCACTGGTCGAAACAGGGTAACGTTTTTCGATGATATGGTGGCTGAAGGTCTGGCCAAGAAAGAAGAGGTTCAATCTGGCGATATCGAGCTTTTTTAGAGCCTGTCTATTTTTGCTGCAATAACCATAAACCTGGCTCCACTAGCTCCTGCCTGGATGAAATGGCCCTGATTGGGGCCAATACGATGGGCATCGCCAGGGTTTAGATTGAACACCTCGGTTTCGGTGTTTGCTCGCTGCAGCGTTACCTTCAGTTGTCCTTCCAACAAATAATAGATTTCTTCGGTGTGGTGGTGTTCGTGGTAGCCGATTGACGCATTGGGAGCTAGGCAAGTGTCCATAACAAGTTCAATATTACTTTTGAGTATTCCTTCTGCCTTGCCTGATTCCTCGTTGAAAATCCATGTACCCAGGGTGCGACCGTGGCCTTGTTGTGCAGGTTTGGCACTAGGGTTGAAGTGCGAAGGGTTGTATTCAACCTGCGCCATCGCCTCATGGCGCTTGAATGCGCCATCGGTTGGCTCGGTGTAGGTTGGCGCATCGCCTTGGTGGTAGGCTTCCGGAGTTAAAGGTTGCTTGTATGTCATGATGTTTCTCGCTTCTTAAGCCAGCGTCCGGCGTTTTCATAGACTTCAAACTGCGCCCATTGCCTAAACTCTTCCCTCTGACAGATACCAGTTTCATAGGCCTCATGCCCAGCCAGAACCTTGTAAATAACCAAATCTTTCGATGATGGCTGTTGTGTATTGGCATCGTCAACAACCTGTCGAATACTCCATTCATTGCCTATTTTACCGTTGCTGTAATAACGGCCTGCGACAATTTTGGATGGATGGGGTGCGTTGAGTGCTGCATGGTGCTGCGCTCGTTCAAGCAGCTCGGTGATCCCTTCTTCTGTGATATCGATAAAGGAGTCCAAGTCGTGCATAGCTGCGGAGAAGTCTTCTGTAGTCAGGCGAATATTTGTTGCGGGGGTAGGGGTGGTAGTGAGCCGCTTTTTGGTATTGAAGTGGGCTGGATAACGTCGCCAATAAAAAAAGCCATTAAAAATAACGGCAGTTGCTAATATCGCTAGCACATTTACCAGTATAGGAAAGATTATATATTGGTAGCCAAGGGTATGGAGAGCAGGGCTGCCAATGACGAAAGCCAGAGCCGTTGCACCACCGGGCGGATGGATACAGCGAAGATAATACATGACTCCAACCGACAACCCCACAGCTAGCGCACCACTCAGTATCATACCGGGGAGCATTCGTTGACAGCTGACACCAATAGCGGCTGATATGAGGTGTCCCGCTAAGACTTGCCACGGCTGTGATAGTGCCCCATGAGGTACAGCGAACAGCAATACTGCTGTTGCTCCCATAGATGCCAGAATCAAAATTTGATCACCGGCATTTATTAGTTCTAGAGCGATAAAGTATTGCGAACAGAAAAATACGACGGCGATCCCTAAGCCCGCACCTAAAGCTGAAACGATTTTTTCAGCATGGCTGGTTGAGTTGCGCTCAATGCCCAGCCATTGCCGAATTGGTTGATTTGAATTTGGCACTCGTTGACCTCGCTATGCACAATTTTGGTGCTTATCATACGGCGAGGTTGGCCGATCTGCAATCTACAATCTATTTAGCGCTATAAACTATAACGCGCTTTGCCATGACTCCAGAAGTTCAAACTTTCCATCGCGAATAATCGTTGGCCATATCGTTTGGCTGGCTTGATGTTGGGTTTTGCTGAAACCAATATCGACACCAATGCCTGGGTCGTATTGATTCATTGACTCAAAGCTATCAATCAGTGCCTCGCGAGAGGTTGGGCTTTTAGATCCTTTGAGAGCCTCAACAAATATTTTTCCGACAAGATAGCCCTCAAGCGAAACGAAGTCAGGTTGAGTCTCTTTGGCGAATTGATTTAGAGCCGAACGATATTCTTTAACGCCTTCCAGTTCGGATAAGTAGTGGGGGACAACTTGAGTAATAATGACGCCTTCCGCTTTGTCAGCGAGCGCATTTTTTAAGGCGACACTGCCAACAAAAGAAACGTTCAAAAACAAAGCTTCGGGAAGTTCTTCTTTTGCTAGCTCGATAAAGGCTGCACAGGGAGCATAAGCGCCAACCATGATAATCGCTTTAGGCTCGACATCAGCATCAAGAATGGTGCCCAGTGCACCCTCTACATTTTTGGTATTGCGCTTATAGCGCCCATGAGCCAGTGATATGGTGTTCTGATAACCATTTTCTTGCAATGCCTTGACCGCGCCTTTGTATCCAGCATCGCCGTAACCGTCGTTTTGAGTGAAAAAGGCTATTTCTTCGGGCTTTATACCGGCGGATAGAAGCCCCTTAACCATGGCCGCTGTTTCCTGGGCATAGCTGGCTCGGTAGTTAATAATATAGCGATCTGGCGGCGATTGGCGCAGAACGCCAGCACCTGTAAATGCACCAAATAACAAGGTTTGCTTTTCATTAGCAATTGGAACAGTCACGATTGCGGTTGGGGTGCCTACATTACCAACGACGGCTACTACCTTTTCATCATCGATCAGTTGACGCATATTGGGGGCTGCCTTGGCTGGTTCATATCCATCATCCAGCGCGATCAGCCTTAGCGTATTGCCCTTGACGCCACCTTCAGCGTTAACCATAGCAAAGTAAGCTTCGACGCCCGTTTTAACACCTTGACCTAGCGACTGGGCTGGGCCGCTCAAGGCCGTAGTCATCCCCACTTTTATTTCCCCTGCGAGGCTTGAAAAAGCAGTGAATAGCAAACCAACACCAAATCCTAATACACAACATTTGTTTAAACTCATTCTTTACACCATCGAAGACAGAAATACTAACCAAAGTCTAGGTGAGCTTTTTTAAAAGTAAACTATACTCGAAACTTAGGTTAAGTTGCTTGAGACGTAGGTATGAAGTTGAGTTCACCCAAAGTAAGTAGCATTTTAATTTTTTGGGCCAGTATTGGTGTGATCGGCATTAGCTTTTTTTGCGCTCTGGTTATTTACCTTTTTGGGGAGCTAAGCGGCAATTTCTCCGTTTTAGAAGAGGAAGTTTTTCCTATTCAACAGCAATCGAAGCGCATTTCGGAGTTAAGTGCAAAGTACATTGACCTGCAACTGGTTGTAGCAAATTCAAAGAGTATTCAACAGCTGGAGCAGTTTTATCGAGATGCCTCGCTTCAAGAGCAATTTAACGAAGAACTAGACAAATTAGCAGCCGTACTACCAGAAAAGCACCAAGCCTTTTTACAATCGCTGCATGACGCGTTCGATGCGTTTAATCGTTCTGGTAGACAACTTATTGCGAAAAAGCAGCAGTACGTGCAAGTCGAAAATGATATCGACAGCCGAGTTAAGGCTCTGAATGAAAAAATACAGGGTATTCAAATTGAGATTGATTCGCTTGCTGGCAAGGCCAAGCTAAAGACTAAGCGACAGGAACGTAAGCTCAAAAAATTATTGAAGCAAGAGGCACTGACCCTGACGGAAATGCTTCCCGCTATCGAAGGTATTGTTGGCAATGGTGTAGGTAAGTTTTCCGCACGAACCGAGCGTGTTCGAGTGGCTGCAGGTCAGCTTCGGGAGAGTATTTTGACCATTCAACTAAGCCATAATGCTGATGTATTGGTCAGCCTGCGAGACAATGTTATCAAACAAAGCTTGCAGGTTATGACCGGTTCTATTTCGGATATGCAAATGCTGGATGTTGATATTGATGCGCTTTCTTCGATCTTAAGCTCACTCGATAGCACCATCAATGAGATCCGAAAAGAGCTGGTAGAGGCTGAAACTGGATTAGTCGACACCCGAATTCAGCAAATTGGTCGTGAAAGCAGTTTAGTAGCACAGCAAGCATCTCTAGCCGATCATAAGCAGCAGTTGTTGGCCTTGGTGAATGAGTTGAATATGATAAGCACTACTGCGGCCAATCAGTCGATTACCTCTTCCAAAGCGGCGATGAGTAACAGCCAGCTGATTCTTATTCTCACATCTGTTTTCGCTATTATTGTGACCGTCGTTTTGGGTTCGTTGGTATACACCCGCATCGCTGGCTCACTTCGCTATTTGAGCGGTATTATGCGTCAAGTGGCTGTCAAAGATCTGCGTCTGGAAGTTGTTAGCACGCGTGACGACGAATTCGGAGAGTTGACCACAGGCGTTCAGCAAACGGTCAATAACTTTAGCGATGCACTGCGCCAAGTCTACGAAGCGGTAGGGCAGATTCGCCAGGCATTGCAATCGTTGGTCACCAATACCGAGCACACCATGCAAGGTGTGGACACCCAGTTTGCAGAATCAGAAACATTGGCCAGCGCTATGTCGCAACTGGCGCAGAGTGTGGATGAGGTTGCTCAAAGCGCAGTGAACACTTCAGACGCCACCCAAAAAGCGACCGATGAAGCAGAGCAAAGCAATGCCTTTGTAAA
>DFOV01000305.1 GCA_002376965.1 Gammaproteobacteria bacterium UBA3532 | reverse complement strand
CGCTTACGCTCCGAACGCATTCGCTCATAAACATTGTGACTGACCGACTCTGGCAAGTTAATTTTCTTGACCCGAAAATCAACGACATCAATCCCCAGCTGTTGCGCTTCGCTATTTAGTGACTCGCGCAACTCTTCCATTAGCTGATCACGCTCTCCTGAAACCACTTCACGAATGGTTCGCAAACCAAACTCTCGCTGCAATGCATTGTTGGCTTTGTTTTTAAGCAGCGACTCTGCCGCCCAAAATTGGCCACCACTGTTACGAACATAGAATTGCTCATAATCAGATACTCGCCACTTGATGTAACTATCAACGATCACATCTTTCTTTTCTTTAGTAACGATACGATCTTCATGCTCATCAATGGTTTGAATACGCGAATCAATAATAACTACGCTATCAACGACAGGCATACGAAAATGCAAGCCCGGCTCATAGACACTGACTTTTCCATCATCTCCGCGGTTTAATCCGCCCAAGTGAACGATCAGCCCTCGCTTGCCTTCATCGACGGTATAGGCCGATAACCAAAAGCCCAAAATAGCAGCAACAAGTAAAAATAAGCTAAGTAAACGTCCCATGCTTATTGCCCCCTAGAAAAACGTGTTGAAGAACGGGAAGACGAAGAGCGCGATGAGTGGGATGTCGATTTGGCACTCTGCTCCGACTCCAGGCTGTAATCCTCGGTGATCATGTCATCTTTACCCGTTGTTTTACGAGGTTTAATGAGCTTATCAACCGGCAAATACAGTAAGTTGCCCCCTGATTGCTCATCGATTAAGACCTTATTTGTGTTGGCGAATACTTCTTCCATAGTCTCGATATATAGGCGCTTGCGTGTTACTTCTGGAGCCAGAGTGTATTCGGGAAGCATCTTTTCAAACTGAGCAACGTCACCATAGGCCCGGTTAGTCACCTGAGACTTATAGGCGCGCGCTTCTTCTTTGATGCGCTGACCGTTACCTTCCGCAATCGGAACTTGCTTCTGTTTATATTCTTCAGCTTCGTTGATCAGCTTTTCTTTGTCTTCCTGCGCCTTTATAGCATCATCAAATGCATCCTGTACCGCCGCTGGAGCACGCGCAGGTTTAAGAAGCAGGTCTGTAATTAATAAGCCCGTTTGGTAAGGTTTCATGATTTTGTTGATTTGCTCACGCATGCCTTGGCGAATGTCTTCTTTTTTATCCGTCAATACATCATTCATCGTTGACGAACCAAGAACATGGCGCATAGCACTATCGGTTGCCTCCGCCAAACTCATCTCTGCATTGCTAACATTGAATAAATAGGCTTGAAGATCATCGATGCGGTATTGAACAACAATTGAAAGCTCAACGATATTTTCATCTTGGGTCAACATTTTGCCTTGCGCAGGATGTTCGCGAATTTTTGACACATCATGAATTTGATACTTATCGATTAGCGCTGGCGCAAAATGCCACCCCGGCCCTAGCGTTTCTTTGTAAGCACCGAAGCGCTGAACTACCGCTCTCTCAGCTTCTTTGACGATAAATATGCTATGGATTAACCACGTACATACCGCCAAAATAACTACAAAACTGAAAATAAAACCCATTCCCGAGCTGTCATTTTTGGAGGAGCCACCACCACCGAAGATGCCATTAATCTTTTTCTGCAGTTTTTTTAATGCCTCGTCCAAATCTGGAGGCCCCTCATTGCCACCCGAGGGCTTCTGGCCCCAAGGATCACGATCGTTATTATTGCCGGGCTCATTCCAAGCCATGATTCACTCCACTAGTCGTGTCGGTATTTAATGAAAAATCTGATGAATTCTAGATGAGCTGGCCGCTAAAATCTAGCCTTGACAGCTCATCTACTTTGCTCTTTGATAAGCTTTTGCATGTCAACAGGTTGAGTATTGCAAAGTCTTTCCCAATCCTGAGCTGGCAGGCTGATATCGATTAGCCAATCCCCTTGCTCGGAAAAGTCTTCTTTTGTCACCCACTGGTGTTCATACAATGCTGCACGAAGTTTTCCGTGCGACGCAGGGAGCTCCAATGTGTAATGAACAATGGCTCCATAGGTCAGTTCACCCACAGCTTGGGCAACAAGCTCCAAACCGTCCCTATTGAGAGCGGAAACCCATACTCGCTGCGGCAACCCCTGCTCGTCTCGCTCAATCCTGGCTGACATTCCTTCTACGGTATCAACCTTGTTGTAGATCATGAGCACCGGAATTTCTGCCGCTCCGACCTGCTTCAGAACGTCGTTAACTTCCATGATGTTGTCTTCAGACAGCTCATCCCCACCATCGACAACATGCAACAATAAATCAGCAAGAGTTGTTTCTTCCAGAGTAGCCTTAAAGGCTGCAACCAGATCATGCGGAAGGTGCCGGATAAATCCAACCGTATCAGCTAAAATCACCTCACCAAAATGACCGAGCTGCCATTGGCGTAACGTCGGATCAAGCGTAGCAAACAACTGATTGGCAGCATAAACCTCAGAGGAAGTCAGTGCGTTAAAAAGCGTTGATTTACCCGCATTGGTATAACCCACAAGTGACACAGTAGGCATTTCGGCACGCTGTCGCGAACGCCGGCTCTGCGCTCGTTGCTTCGAAACTTTTTCCAAACGGTGCTTGATGTACTGAATGCGGGCCCGAAGTAATCGGCGATCCGTCTCGAGCTGTGTTTCGCCCGGCCCGCGGAGACCAATCCCACCTTTTTGGCGCTCCAAATGCGTCCAGCCACGCACCAGCCGTGTCGACATATATTGTAACTGGGCGAGCTCTACCTGTAGCTTGCCTTCAAAAGTACGTGCACGCTGGGCGAAAATATCCAGGATAAGACCTGTTCGATCGATCACCTTGCATTTTACATGTTGCTCAAGGTTGCGAGCCTGACCGGGAGATAACGAATGGTTAACCAGTAACACATCGGCATTTAAGTCGGAAACAGCTTCTGCAATTTCATCTGCTTTGCCAGTTCCAACAAAAAATTTAGGATGGGGTTGATTTCTTTTCGAAGAGAGCAAGGCCAACTTGTTCAGCCCCGCCGATTCAACAAGCGCGACGAACTCCTCAACGGCTTCACAGTCGTCAGGTTCGTTAAAATCTACGTGAACGAGGACGGCGTGCTCGCCGCCCTTATATCTATCAAACAATCTGAGTTAGACCCCGATTGCCAAGACGAAGACGAAAATCAATCTATTCAATTTAGCCAATTAAATGCCGTCGTCAGCGTATCCGTCGCCATGTCCACCAGGACCATCGTGTCCTGTGCCATGATTAACGCGCACATTGCGTGCCGGAACAATCGTAGAAATGGCATGTTTATAAACCATTTGGCTGACTGTGTTTTTTAATAGAACAACGTATTGGTCAAATGACTCGACTTGACCCTGCAACTTTATTCCATTTACCAGATAAATAGACACCGGAACCCGCTCTTTTCGTAGCGCATTCAAAAAAGGGTCTTGTAACGATTGCCCCTTAGACATTGCTGACTCCTCAAATTTTCTAATAATTATTTGCTGTACGATAGAGGAAACTCAACCATACACAACCAACTAAACAACAAGAATGCAGTATTTCAACCCAAGCTTAGGATACGAACTATCACAAGTACAGCACCTAAACAAAATGCCCCTATAATTTGCTGAGTTAAACATTCATCAACAGGGATGAGGTTCCCAAGCGAAGCTATTCTCTTAGTATATATAATTTCCCGCATTCAACCACGAATAAATCAATTAATTTCCTATTTATGTATGGCGGATGAAACAAATTTCAAGGCTTGCTCAAAAATATCCTGCTTCATTGTGTCAATCCAAATCCCGCCATCCCAAGAGCGCAACCAGGTGATCTGACGTTTTGCCAGCTTTCTGGTAGCAACAACGCCCTTAGCAATAGCCATATCTAAGTCCCATTCTCCAGTAAAATAGTTCCATAACTGACGATAACCAACGCAACGAATACTCGGCAAGTCTGCATGTAGATCACCCCGAGTATAAAGTTTTTCCACTTCGCTCAAGAAGCCCTGCTCCATCATCAGATGAAATCGTTGCTCAATACGCTGATGCAATATCGATCGCTCAGCGGGACATAAGATTAGCGGAATGGCCTGATAAGGTAGCGCGCGTTGCTGCTGCTCAGCGTGATGCTGGCTCATAGCCTTACCTGTGAGCCGATATACTTCGAGAGCGCGCTGGATACGCTGCGGATCATTTCGATGGATTTGACTAGCACTTTTAGGGTCAACATCAGCCAGCTTCTGGTGCATCTGCTCCCAACCACACTGCAATGCTTCTTGCTCAAGTTCAGCTCGTATTTCCAAAGATGATGGTGGAAGATCGGACAGTCCAAGTTGGAGTGCCCGAAAATACATCATGGTGCCACCTACCAACAATGGAATATTGCCACGAGCAGTAATCTCATCACAGTACTGACTGACATCTCGATGAAATTGACCTACTGAATAGCTATCGGCAGGGTCGACTATATCAACCAGATAGTGTGGATATCGCTTCAGCAGTTCTGGCTCAGGCTTAGCGGTTCCGATATCCATATCTTTGTATATCAGTGCCGAATCAACGCTGATAATTTCACAAGGGATGGCGTCGCACAGGGCTATTGCTAAATCGGTTTTGCCAGAAGCCGTTGGCCCCATTAAAAAAATTGCGTTTGATGTCATTTGCGAATGCTATAGCTCTAAAAGTTCAGAAAGGTTAACCGAGCGCCCGTGAGACAGCGTTTTCTCCAGAGCCGACTTATCGAGTTTTTCTTCGGCTTCGAACAGGAGGTTTTGTGCATCCTTGATTGTCAGGATTTTCTCTTGTCGCCACCCATATGGGCCGATTAGGTCAAGCAAATCATTCAACTGCGACGAAAAGTCTTCGACAATTTTGTCAGGCGATTTCACAATAGCTGCGACCATCTCAGCCAATGCACACTGCTCCAGACCTCTACCAATTCGCCGTATAAGAAACTGCTCAGGGCCTGTTTGTTGAATGTCTATGCCTAGCCAATCGAGCAACGCTTGCGTTTGAATAAGCCTCTGCTGCTCATCTTCACCTAATGTTATTCGAATAGGGATTAATAGAGGCTGTCCCATTAAACCGTCGACTTCAGCTTGTTCAAAGCAGTGTTTCAATAAGGCTAGACGCAAGTATTTTTGATGAATAATTATTAGCTTGCCACAACGATGCAAAGCTAAAAGGTGTTCCTCCAACACATCAATGAGCCGGCCGCTATAGGGAGCAATTGCGGTGCTTTCAGCCATCACTTTCCGGGTTTGGGAGGAAGCGGAAATATCTGTCGACTTTGTAGCTATGTAGCTTCTAGCTTCTGGTGTCGCCGCTGTATCAGCATAGTACTTCGCAGTCTCACGAATCTGTGCAACAGAAGTTTTATCTTGATATCCGCCATAGGCCTTGGCTACAGCAGAATCGCTAACAGCTTCTGGCACACTTGTCTGCGTATTAGTCGTCTGCGTTTTAATCGTTTGCGTATTAATAGGCTGATGCTTGCTGAGCAGGCTAAGCTGTTCGCGCAAAACACTGGTGATAAAATCGTGCACAAGGCGGGTTTGAACAAAGCGCACTTCATGTTTGGTTGGATGAACATTGACGTCAACTAAGCTTGGCTCGACATCAAAAAACAGTACAAACCCTGGGTAGCCCTCATCAACGCCCTGTTCACTGTAGGCTTGGCGTACACCGTGTGAAATTACCCGATCTCGCACCATGCGGTTATTAACATAAAAAAACTGATGATCGTTCTGAGTTCGTATATTCTCTAATGACCCAAGCCAACCCCACAAGCGCATGTTCGCCCGAGATACATCAAACCAATGGGCTTGTTGGCTAAATGCTTTACCCAATATCAACGTAAGACGAGCTAATTGTTGCTTAGGATTCAGCGCTGGCACAAAGCGTTTAGCCACTCGCTGATTATGTTTAAGCGTTAGATGAACCTGGGGGTGACTCAGCCCTATCTTCTTCACCAAGGCTTCTATGTGGGAATATTCGGTTTTGGCGCTGCGTAGAAATTTTCGCCGAGCTGGCGTATTGTGAAACAGGTCTTCGACAACAACCGTGGTTCCAGCGGGGTGAGACGCGGCAGATAACTTGGCCACCATATCTTTACCTGTTGCAGCGGCCATCCAAGCCGTGTTGGCAGGTGGTGCGCAAGAAGTAATACTGAAACGACTAATCGAGGCGATACTGGCTAAGGCTTCGCCGCGAAATCCCAAGCTTCCGATCCGATGTAAATCATCAATACTTTGAATTTTACTCGTCGCATGACAGCTTAATGCCAACGCCAACTCGTCTTTAGGAATTCCACTACCATTGTCCGTGACACTAATGTACTGGGTGCCACCATCTACGACTTCGATGTCGATTTTGGAAGCGCCCGCATCAATGCTATTTTCCAGCAACTCTTTAATTACCGAGGCAGGGCGTTCGATAACCTCGCCTGCAGCAATTTGATTGGCTAGCTCAGGCGACAGCTGCTGAATAGGTCGGCGACTGACTGGAGGCTGAGACTCTAGGGTAATTTTAGCACCTGCCCAATTCGTACCTGATCTGATGTCAGCTGATTTTTTTCTTTTAAGTGAGAGACGGAAGTGTCAAATTTCAGAGCAACGCCTGAGAGCGTATCCCCTCGCTGAACAATATATTCTGCCGGTTTGAATAGTGCTCCAGGTACTGGGTTTTCACTGAAGTAGCTTTTTATTCCACCAACGATGGCCCGCGACAATTTCCGGTGGTGCTTTTTACTATTAAGATTTTTCTCTTCAACGGGGTTAGAAATGAAAGCCGTCTCAACAAGAATGGAAGGGATGTCTGGCGATTTCAAAACCCGAAACCCGGCATACTGAACATCATGTTTGTGCATTCTCGTGGTATTTTTAAGACCGTGTAATACTTTCTTTGCTACCTGATGGCTCGCTTCACGGGAATGAGTCATCGATAGATCAAGCAACACTTCTGCCAGCAAGGGATCTTTATCTTGCAAGCTGACGCTACCAGCACCACCAAGAAGGTCAGACGAATCCTCTAGTTTCTCCAACCAGCGGCCCATTTCAGAGCTGGCACCGCGCCCAGACAAAACCCATACGGAAGCGCCTTTAGCCCGTGGATCATGGAAGCCATCGGCGTGGATAGACACAAACAGATCGGGGTTCATTGTTCGAGCAATATCGGTTCGCTTTTTTAACGGGATATAATAATCGCCGGTTCGAGTCAGCTTCGCCACCATCCCTTTTTCTTTATTAATCTGATTAGCAAGCTCCTTGGCGATAGCTAAATTGACGTCTTTTTCTTTGCTGCCTTTTGGTCCGAGGGCCCCCGGATCTTCACCGCCATGCCCAGCATCAATCACAATGACGATGTCTCGGGCTCCCGGCTTGTGGTGTCTCTTAACTGGTGCTTCTTTCTTGGTAGCGGCCGCTGCCGTCAGTTTTGGGGAAAGGTCAACCACCAGGCGATGGCCATATTGCTGGTATGGGGCCAATGAAAAATCTTTGGCGGTCAATGGCTTCTCAAGATCGAGTACCACACGCAACGTATCCTTGTCGGGCGGACTACTGCGACGCACTTTTTTTACCCAGCTATCGCGGGTATTAACTGAGGAAAGTTTGATGGGAGACACGCCGTTTTTAATGTCTATCACCAGACGATCAGGGTTGTCTAGAAAGAATGTCGAATAGCTAACCTTTTCGCTAACGTCGAAGACAACTCTTACACTATCTGGCGATTGCCATAAGCGAACGCCCTCGACAACAGTTTGTGCCTGAACTGCAGACACAACGCCGGTAAATAACACTTGAATAAATATCAGTACTCGAAAACAACTATTCATTGTGATGTAGTTTTTCTAAAACCCGTGTCCCCTGCTCACTCTTTGCATCTATCGACAAACAGCGACCAATTTTTTTGTACTCTATCCGAATCTCCAAATCGGCACAAGGCAACCAGCCCTGCCCATGGCTCGGCCACTCTATAATACACAGACAATTGTTTAAAAAATAGTCTCTTATTCCCATATATTCCAGTTCTTCCGGGTCACTAAGGCGATAAAGATCAAAGTGGTACACCTGCCGGTTGCCAAAATCATAGGGTTCCACCAATGTATAGGTCGGACTCTTAACCGCACCTGAATGACCAAGCCCCTGAACTATTCCTCTAGTAAAGGTGGTCTTCCCCGCCCCTAGCTCACCATGCATATAGACGGTTAAAGGCCACTCTAAGCAATGACAAAGCTTTCTGGCCAATTCAAGCATGGCCTCTTCGTTCTCAGCTTCAAACCGTAACACCGTCACCCCAAACTCCTGAATTAATGTATTTTATATTGTCGAATTCATTAAAAGACGGATTTCGTGGCAAAGTTCCGTTGCTCGTGTGCCGACAACCCCACACTCTCCCGCCATCTCGCCTGCACGGCCATGCAAAGCCGCCCCTAATCGCATGGCGTCCCAGCCATCATAGCCTTGGGCCAGCAACGAGCCGAGTAGACCTGCTAGCACGTCTCCCATGCCAGCCACAGCCATTGCCGGGCTACCTTCATCTAAAACACCAACCTCCCCATCAGGTGAAACTAAGGTAGAGCCACGCCCTTTCAATAAGGTGATGCAGTTAAACTGTTGGGTCAATGTTTTAGCTGACTGAAAACGCTGCGCTATTATCTGTTCGGTAGAAAGACAAAGCAAGCGCGCCGCCTCACCTGGATGGGGGGTAATGAGAGTAGCCTCTTCACGACGGGACGGCAAATAACGCAAACCATCAGCATCAATCACCATGGGTTTATTGTATTTAAATGCCAGCTCACTCAATTCTTTACCCCACGCTCCAGCTCCAAGCCCAGGGCCAACAACAATAGCCGTAGCCCGCTCCAACAGCGCCCCAACAGACGCTGGTATCCCCTCATCATCGAGTCCCAGCGTCATAACTTCAGGACAACGAGTTAACATTGCCGTAGCGTGTTCTTTATGGGTAATAAGCGAAACCCAACCACAGCCTGAACGCATCGCAGCCTCTGCGGCCATGATTGCGGCTCCGCCCATCCCTTGCGCACCGCCAATAATCACGACATGCCCAAAGTCACCCTTGTGACACACCGGTGGACGTTGGCGAATTAACTCCGCCATTGCCTGAAATGTGATGCGATTAGCGATGGGTTGTTCATCTTTTATTGATTGGCGTTCGGCGAGGTTGTCGCCAATCAGGGGGGCAAAATATAGCTGCCCAGTTTTGTTAGGGCCATAGCCACTTAGTAGGCCGGGCTTTATGGCAATAAAGGTTAAGCAATAATCAGCTTCGACACACTTGCCTACAGTAGAGCCATTTTCACCTTCGAGTCCAGATGGAATATCGACCGCCAACACCGGACAGCCTAATGCTCTCGCACTATCAATTTTTACAACAAACAGCGCCTCACTTTCACGCAATGGACCTTGGAGTCCAGAGCCGACCAAAGCATCGACAACATAATCCTTATCATTCGGCTGGTACTCATCAATAGGCTCGATACTGCCACCCACTGCAAGGTACTTGATGTAAGCTAGAAATGCATCTACCCCTGGCCTAGGAGGCTTTGCAGCATAGACTTGCACCTGATAACCTTTGTGAATAGCCAATCGCGCCAACAAATAGCCATCTCCGCCGTTATTGCCGCTTCCAGCCATAATCACCAAACGCCGACACGCAGCTCTCTGGAGTTGCTGTTCAATATGTTGAAACCATGAAAATAGCACATGCCCCGCACGCTCCATTAGCACATATGTCCCTAGACCTCGTGAAGCAACGATTTTCTTCTCTAACCTTTGCACTTGGCTTGGCAACATAAGATGATTCGCCGTTGCGCAACGATCCCACTCGGATTTTGCATAAAACTGTGTTTTCATACCCGATTACCTTTGGATTAACTGAGGATACGTTTTAGACGTAGCATACCATTGTCGAAACCAAACTGGACCACCCAACAAAGCCAACAGTTCTATCATCAGCTCGATAGTTGGGCTGATGAATTAGGATTTCAGCAAGTAGGCATTTCAAACACAGAGCTATCCCAACATGAGGAGCGCCTCCAAAACTGGCTTAAAAAAGGCTATCACGGTTCGATGGATTATATGCACCGCCACGGCACCAAGCGAAGTCGACCACAAGAGCTTCTGCCGAACACGATAAGCATTATCAGTTTACGCTACGACTACATAACGAACGCAGCGCACCCGCAAGCCATCTTGTCTCAGAACGATAAAGGCTATATTTCACGCTACGCTCTTGGGCGTGACTACCATAAGATTATGCGCAAAAAGCTTGCTACGCTGGGCCAGAAGATAGAAGCCTATATCGGCCCCTACCAATATCGCGTTTTTGTTGATAGCGCCCCAGTACTGGAACGGGCCATTGCCGAAAACGCGGGACTAGGCTGGATAGGCAAAAACACTATGTTGCTCAATCCCCAGGCTGGCTCGCTATTTTTCCTCGGTGAGATTTATACCGACTTACCCCTTGATGAGTCTGTTACTCATCCAGTCGATAATCAGTGTGGCGAATGTCGCTCATGTATTGAGCTGTGCCCTACCCAAGCAATTGTCGCGCCCTACCAACTAGATGCGCGGCGCTGTATTTCTTACCTAACGATTGAGTCTGGCGATGATATCCCGCTCGAATTACGACCACTATTAGGTAATCGCATATACGGCTGTGACGATTGCCAGCTAGTCTGTCCTTGGAACCGATTTGGCCAGATAAGTCAGGATGAAGGACTTCTTCCACGTCACCAGCTCGATGCAACCACGCTGTTATCACTATGGAGCTGGACAGAAAGTGGGTTTTTGAAGCGGCTGGAAGGCTCTCCCATTCGGCGGATAGGATACACGCGCTGGAAA
>DFOV01000351.1 GCA_002376965.1 Gammaproteobacteria bacterium UBA3532 | reverse complement strand
GCGGGGCTCGCTCTAAACTCGAGTATCAAAATACACCAGACCTTAACTACGCTGTTGTTGACTTACTGTCATTAGGGTTTGGCACTATCAGTATTACTAAAATCAGTCACATCAGCCAGTTTGACGCACCTAACTCGCCATTCATCGTTGACATTGCTGAGCCAGGGTCAATGTTGTTGATCGGACTAGCGCTTCTTGCCGCTGCACGGCGTCGAGTTTAAGCACCGGTTTTAGTGAAGTAGTCCTCAATTAGGCCACGAACATCACTGAGCTTGTAGCGGTCTTGGGTTAGCCCAAAACTGGCCGCCATCATCGGTCCCTGCTCTGGCGTTTCAGCCACGCGACCGTGGCTTCCTTTCACTAACTCAGGCTTTATTGGTATCACATCCATTAGCATGCGCATTCCCAATTTTTTCTGAATCAGTCGTCGAATCACTCTCAACATAGGAAACTTAAGGTCAGGATCGACAAACAGCTCAACCGGGTCGTAACCGGGCTTGCGATGAATATCTACCGTTCGCGCAAAATCTGGCGCTTTGGCATCGTCTAGCCAGTAGTAATAGGTAAACCATGAGCGCGTCTCGGCCAGCGCAACCAAGTCACCGCTGCGAGGATGGTTTAACTGCACATCATGCTGTTGCTGCTTATCCCACACTTCGGCAATGCCTGGTGTATCTTGTAGCAGCTCACGAATCGCTTCCAACTTGGACTTATCATTAATGTAGACATGAGCTATCTGGTGATCGGCCATGGCAAATGCTGCAGAAGCGCCACAATCCAACAACTCCCAACCCAGGGTTTCTCGCACCCGGATATAGCCCTCTCGGCGCAATACCTGGTTAATATTGACGGGCTTATCGACTTCGAAGATCCCGTATTCCGAAACCAGCATCACCTGCGCGCCTTGCTGTTGGACATGTGAAACCAAGTCACCAACCACTCGGTCAATCGCGGCAACGTCGTTTTTAATTTCAGGATGGTTTGGCCCTAGTCGTTGCAGGTTGTAATCCAAATGCGGCAGGTATACCAGCTGCAAATTTGGTTTATGCCAATAAAACTCCAACTTGGCAGCATTGGCGATCCATTCGCTGGATAAAATATCGGCTTTTGGCCCCCAAAAGTGAAACAAGGGAAACGGCCCTAACGCATCTTCAAGCTTCTGAAACAGGTCAGATGGCTCACTATACAAACCAGGCAGTTTGCGACCATCGGCGGGGTAAATCGGACGCGGCGTTACCGAGTAGTCAACATTGGCGTACATGTTGTACCACCAAAATAGCTTAGACACTTTAAAGCCAGGGTATTTTTCTTTTAACCCATCCCACACCTTATCTGATTGGACAATGCTGTTGGCTTGCCGCCATAGCAATATTTCTGCATGCTCTGGAAAGTACCAGCCATTCGCAACAACACCATGCTCAGAGGCTTCTTTTCCAGTAAGCATCGTGGATTGGGATGTACAGGTCACGGCGGGAATCCCCTCTTGAAGGGTCGCCATACTGCCCTGTTTTATTAGTGAGTTGATGTGTGGCGAGTGCTCCCCCAATAAATCAGGGGTTAACCCCACGACATTAATAACCACCAATGGTGCCTTATTCATGACTAAGCAATCCTCGTTTATCTAGCTCATTCTCAACCCACTCCAGCTCATTGACCAATCCTTGAATCAGGCTTTCCGAACCAAGCCGCTGCCCAGGCAGGTTGTTCCAGGTATAGGTCTCAACTTCAAGATGGGGAGATATATCCGAATGCTGTTGCAAAAAATCAAAAGTGTCGAGCAGGGCTTGCTGGGTTGTTTTTAGTGACGTTTCACCAAGCTCCTCTCGATGCACCGGCACGTGATAATGAATACGCCATTCACGGCTATCACGATGGGGGTGTCCAAGAGCGGACACCGCTCGGTCTAGATCCAAAAAAAGTATTTCACCAGCCTCGTCGACTGTCGTTTGATGCAGAAACTTAGGTTCGACAAAGGGGGCGATGGCTTTCTGCGCGGCATCAGATCCCGGGTGTATCAATCGTATGGCATTGGATAACTGAATTTTGCCGATACAGATACCTGCTTGGGTGATTGAAGAAAGCGATGCATGAATATCTTCACGCATAACGCTTTGATGGCAAACATCGTAGCAACAACCAATAAAACGTTTCACGATGCTACTACTAACGCCGCGAGTCTCGGCATGCAGACATAGCTGCTTAAAAAAGTCGGTTAGTTCACCGGCTCGTTCCAGCACGCAGCCCGGCTCCATCTCCAAACAGACAATGACATGCTTACCTGTAAATTGAGCCAAATTATTTAACCGCCAGGCCAGCTCGCTCAGGTGCTCCAGAGCCAGCGCCATTTTTGCTTCACTCCAATCAGTACGAAAGCCCAACGGCAAAGTCGATATCGAATTAACGCCAGCTTCGCCGGTGTGTAATAGTAACTCGACCAGCTTCCAGGTATATTCAAGCCGCTCACTGCTCGACCAGTCTGGCTGATACACTTTTTCCTTCACAACAGGCTGATGAAAGTCGTTCTGCGGAAAGCCATTCAAGGTGGTAAGTGAAATGCCCGCCTCGGCAATTTGCCGTTTCCATTCTGTCAGTAATGACTCATTGTCGAGAAGCTGATGAACCAGTTCAGCCGTTAGCCACAACCCCGCTCCCTGTTGCTTCAATCCTCGTTTTTGGCGCACTTTTGACACATACTGATTCAGGTTAGCGCCAATTTGTTCCAACGACGTTCCAGGATGAACATTACTACAATAGCCAATAGCATCTCTGTTCCACATCAGGCTTCCTCCCAGCGTTTCTTTCCACAATCACGTGTCTTTCCACGATCACGTATCTTCCCAGTATCACGATGCATATAACCAGCGCCCAACCCATTTCCCCGGAAAGACCAAAGCCAGCAGCCCAAGAGCCCACCATGATTGAGTGTTAACCAGTAGCAGAGCGCAGTCCAATAACACGGCAAAAATCAACAGACTCATCACCCCCTTTTGCAGCGTAGCTGGGGTAAAGTCTGCTTTCAGGCGGTTAACGATAGCAATAAGCCCCGCGCTCATGAATAAGCCGACAATAAGGAAAATCCAAGCCGTCTCAACCAGCAATCCAGTCGCACCAACCAATAAAGCAGCCATGCCAATACCCAGCATAACTCGATTCAAGTCACGCGGATCTTTGGCCGTTGTTTCTTGTTGGCTTAGCCAGGTCACCGCCATAATGTAGGTGCCGACAGCTAGAGGGATCAAAAAGTCTACCCAGACAAGGGCTGCTGCCGACAAACCTAATAACCAATGCAGGTAGCGACAACTACCCATCATAATAGCGGCGATATTGCCCTGCTTTTTCGAAGCATCATAAGCGACAATCATCGCCATCAGCACCACCGAAACAATGACAGCAGGAATAGATACGCAAAAGGATAGTATCGTACCAATGACAAACAGGCTAATGGCTGCAATTAACGCAGACGAGCGGGCGATTCGCCCCGAAGGCAACGGACGAAATGGGCGTTCTCTGGCATCTTCGGCATAGTCAAACCAATCATTTAATATCATGCCGCCCCAGAAAAAGCAGGTCGACATAATCAACTGAATACCCAGCAATGACCACTGCATCGCTCCTGAAAATGCAATGGCATGCGCTGCAATGGTGTTTGACCAAGCGCTGAAAACCGCTGGCAACCTGACGAGTTGCAGCCAGGCTTTTAGCGAGCTATTCACCGATTAGCGCCCGCAGATAGTCGTGTGAGATCTGGCCCACGGTGTCGGGGCTATCGGGATAGGTGTATAGCTCAACGGTGAGAAAGCGATCATATTCTATGGCCTTCAATGCTTCGATATAGGAGGCGAAGGGCAATTCACCCTGCCCCAATGGCAGGTGAAAATGGGTATTGTCTTTAATATCTTCAAAGTGCATATTCCAGATTCGGCCTTTAAACTGAGGAATAATCTTTGAAGGGTCTTCGCCGTTTAAAAAGGAATGCCCGACATCCAGATTGGTTCCGAGCAGAGGCGAACCGACTTGCTCTATCACTTCGAGAACCTGCTCACCAAATTCAACCAATAGTTCAGGCTCATATTCGATTCCGACTGGCATTTGGAACCGTTCGGCAAAATCACAGATAGCTTTCATACTATCAACAAAGTGCTTCAACTGCGCTTGCCTGTTATGGTCGCCTTTGGGCAAGCCTGATGTCACACAAACAGCATTGGCATTGACTAATGCACCTAGCTCAATGGCACGACAGCTATAATCAATGCGCCACTTTCGCGCCTCTTTATCCAGACTGCTCAGTGCTGGTTCAAACGCATTTTCCGCCTTGCGGCCAATGAAATAACCATCGGCCGTATTGGCATTCAAGTTACTGACCTTTAACCCGCGCTCAATGAGCTGCTCGGCGATGCGCTCGGCTTCTTGGTCCGCAACTTCAGGGCAGAACCAATGCGGTCGATCACATAATATTTCTAAACCATCAAAGCCAATTCTGGCGATGTCGTCAATAGCTTGGGAGAGTGAATTTTTGGTGTAAGCATTCGAGCTGTAGGCAATTTTCATTGGTTTGTTATTATTCCTCTAGCTTTGCCGGTGATAACGTCCTAGCATCATATGCCAAAGAGCGCACAGGACGCAACCGACCTTAACATCCCTTAAAGATGACAAAGCATGTTTGCCCACTATCTAGCAGTGGCAGGGAATTTCTTACGCAAATCGCCGTGAAATCTTCCCTGATGGCTCAACTGCCGCGTCCATGCGGCAGATGTTTGCTGCAGAAACACCCTGCCACTGCTAGAGATAGGGCAAACCTTCAAGCTCTTGTGCTTGAGCCATCTTTCAGTAAGGGGATATAGGGTATATAGACGCCTAGGCTATAGTGTATACTAATTATCATGCACACAAAGACGGCCACCCATTGCTGATAGGGTAGTCAACGCACAAGGTGGTAATAAAAGATAACCGCCTATAAAGTATCTCAGGGTTCGATAATAATGAATGATAAACAACCATCCATCAGCGGACAGGACGAGCTTTTAGCTCGGTTGACTGATAGCGCCCAAGAACAGGTTATTGCGGATATCGCAGCAATACAGACACTTTCGGTATTGCGCTTTATCCAGAGTTTTTCTTTGGCTTCACGGCGCTACCCAAAAACACCATTACCGCCGCCGACCAAGGAATACCATTCTCACTGGCGCATACTCGATGCCGTGCGTGTATTGTTGCTACGCCATGCCGATAAAGCCTTTGGCTGCGATTTTCAAGATGTGCTCGATCGACTAATTAAAAGCACCGATAGCGATGAACGCATTGCGATTGGTTATGCCCTGCCCTATTTATCCAACCCCATGCGTTACCACTATATTGCG
>DFOV01000005.1 GCA_002376965.1 Gammaproteobacteria bacterium UBA3532 | reverse complement strand
GTCGATTTTAATTTCGCAAGTCCACGATGCTGCAATATCACTTTGGGTAACGGATAATCTAAAGCCAATTGCTGCAACACTTCCTCGTTGGTAGAAGGCGCGCCTTTGGGCGTTTTCTTTAACACCGGCAGCTTTAATTTGTCATAGAAAATGGCCTGAATTTGCTTGGGAGAGCCCAAGTTGAATTCTTCTCCGGCAATATCGTAAGCTTCTTTTTCCAGCTCGGTGATACGCTCTGCGATTTCAGAGCTTTGCTTCTCAAGAAGCTCGGCATCAATCAAAACCCCCATTTGTTCCATTCTGGCCAACACTGGCATTAATGGCATTTCTATCTCGTCAAATACAGCTTTTAACGACGCCTCTTTTTGCAATTTAGGGCAAAGATGTTGATGTAATCTTAGGGTGATATCCGCATCTTCAGCCGCATAAGGGGCGGCCTGCGCCACAGGAATTTGGTCGAAAGTTACCTGCTTCGCCCCTTTGCCCGCTATATCCTCGTAATGAATGGTGGCATGGCCCAGATATTTTAATGACAGCGAATCCATGTCATGCCGAGTGCCCACACTATCCAACACATAAGACTCCAGCATTGTGTCAAATGCCATACCCTGCATACGAATATCGTATTTGATCAGCACCGATGCATCATACTTAAGATTCTGGCCCACTTTGGCCGCTTCTGGATTTTCCAACCAGGGCTTAAGATCAGCCAGCACCTGATCGCGATCCAATTGTTCCGGGAACTCAATGTCTTGATGAGCTAGCGGTACATAGCAGGCCTCGCCAGGAGCGACACAAAGCGACAGTCCAACCAACTCTGCCATGCGTGGATTAAGCGAAGTCGTTTCAGTATCAAAGGCAACAACCTCAGCCCCTTTTAGCTTATTCAGCCACTGTTGCCATTGTTCTTGCGTAGAAACCGTTTGATAGTTATCGCGTGAAATAGTGCTGGCAACTACCTCATCACCTTCGAGCATTTCAGGAGCTTCTTCACCATCTTTTAACAATTCAGCGAGCCAGCGCTTGAATTCCATTTCTTTATATAGTGCGATTAACTCGCCTTTATCGGGTTCACGACGCCCCAGCTCGGTTGCCGAGACTGGCAGCATGACATCACACTTGATTGTCGCCAGCTCGTATGAAATTGGCAACTGCTCCAAACTGGCACGAAGATTCTCGCCGATTTTACCTTTGACGCTCTCGGCATTGTCAATCACACCTTGCATACTTCCATATTCAAGTAGCCACTTGGTCGCCGTTTTCGGGCCGCACTTCGGCACACCAGGAATATTGTCGACCTTGTCGCCAACTAAAGCGAGAAAGTCGATGATTTGTTCTGGAGCAACGCCAAACTTCTCTTTTACTTCTGCAATATCAGTGATTTTATCTTTCATGGTATCCAACAGTGTCACTTTTTCTGTCACCAGTTGTGCCATGTCTTTATCACCAGTGACAATCAGCGTCTCGCGCCCCTCTTCACTGATCAGTTGCGCCAATGTACCTATCACATCATCCGCTTCAACACCTTCAACCACTAATCTCGGTAACCCCATGGCATCGACAATTTGATGAATAGGCTCAATTTGTTGGCGCAGGTCATCAGGCATCGGCGGACGGTTGGCTTTGTATTCTGGGAAGATATCGTCGCGGAACGTTTTACCTTTCGCATCAAAAATCACTGCAATATCAGTGGGCTGATAGTTATTGAGCAGGTTGCGCAACATATTAATCACACCATAAACCGCTCCCGTAGGATTGCCCTTGGAGTTGGTGAGATCTGGCATAGCGTGAAAAGCGCGAAACAGGAATGACGAGCCGTCAATCAGTAATACAGGAGAGGTAGGTGCAGTCATAATCGTTGGTCAGTAATGGCAATGGAAGGGAAAGCTACCATTGAACATGGGTCTACATCAAGGCGCTTTGGATTTCGAGAAAGCACCTTTGCTTTTTTTCAGTTATAATGCCGCGACTTTGACCACCAACAGCGCAAATAATAGTCAGGCTTATGTCAGTATATACGGAAGTCTCTACAGACCAATTAAACGAATTTCTCACCCACTACAGTGTCGGCGAACTGGTTGACTATCGAGGCATCGAGGCTGGTGTCGAAAATACCAACTACTTCGTGACAACCACTAAGGGCCAGTTTGTACTGACACTCTTTGAAAATATTGGCTTTGAAGAACTCCCTTTTTGTCTCGGCCTCACCGCATTTCTATCGGAACATGGTTTGGCAACCGCTCACCCGGTCATGCGCGACGACCACCACTATTATGGCGAGCTGTGCGGAAAGGCCTGTACCTTTGTAGAGCGGCTGCAAGGCAAGGCTGTTAAGCATCCTTCTGTTGAACAATGCGCTCAGATTGGGCATTTTGTCGGGCGAATGCATCAGTTAAGCCCACACTTTTCAGAAGATCGTATCGATAATCGATGGACCGAATGGCGCAATCAAACCGCTACAGAATTGCATCCATTGCTGCCAGAGCAACAACAAGCCTTGTTGAGCAACGAAATAGAGTATCAGCAACAGTTTGACCTCGATGGCCTTCCTAAAGGGGTGATACATGCCGACCTATTCCACGATAATGCGCTGTTTGATGGACAAAAGCTAACGGGCGTCATTGATTTTTACAATGCCTGTCGCGGCCCCATGCTTTACGACCTTGCCATTGTTGTAAACGACTGGTGCATTCACACCGATGGCACATTAGATGCTTGCAAACTGGAAGCGTTGCTCAATGCTTACCAACAAGAACGCAAGCTGACAGAAGCGGAAATTGCTCACTGGTCGATTATGCTTCGCGTCGCGGCGATGCGCTTTTGGCTATCCCGCCTGGTAAGCATCCATGAGCCACAAGATGAAGATGTGCTGGTTAATCATAAAGATCCAGATGAATTTAAACATATTTTGCAGGATAGGCAGTCTTTGAATGAACTGCCTGTTGCGCTTAAATCGGCCTAAAATTGAAACAAGCCGACGCGGCGAGCTAGCCCTATTCGCCGACGAGGGAGTCACATGCTGAATGTTGTCGAAAAATGCGTCACCATGCTGGAATCTATCAGTGAATATAGCGGACGCTGGGTCAGCTGGCTAACGCTAGGCGCGGTGCTTACGCTATTTGTTGTCGTTGTGTTGCGCTATGCCTTTCAAACAGGTTCGATCGCGCTTCAAGAATCAGTGACTTACATGCACGGACTGATTTTCTTGATTGGTGCAGCATACACGCTGAAGCACGATGAACATGTTCGGGTTGATATTTTTTACACGCGCTTTTCCGCAAGAGGTAAGGCCATTATTGACCTGATAGGCACTCTCGTTCTTCTTCTGCCTTTCTCCCTCACTATTGCCTATCTCAGCTGGGACTATGTCGAAGCCAGCTGGCGAATTAAGGAATCCTCTAGCGAAGCTGGCGGATTACCTGGGCTTTACCTGCTAAAAAGTACTTTATTACTGATGGCTGCATTACTGATCAATCAAGGATTGGCAACGCTGGGTCGCAGTATTCTAACCATTAGCCAGGGAGCCAAGTAACATGGAATGGATGCCTTTGGTGATGTTTGCCGTTATTTGTCTGGTACTTATGCTCGGCTATCCCGTAGCAATATCTCTAGGCGGAACGGCACTTATTTTCGCGGC
>DFOV01000144.1 GCA_002376965.1 Gammaproteobacteria bacterium UBA3532 | reverse complement strand
ATTAGAAAAGACGATCCATTTAGCGATGAAGGCCCGATTAAAGGCTATGGCGTACTACGCCAATGTGTCGAAGGCTTTAAGATTGGCCCTCTGTATGCTAATCAGGAATTCGCGGCTCGCGATTTGCTCCACGCTATACGAATGCAGGTGCCAGAAGATGCACCGGTGTTTTGGGATGTCAGTGAAATGAATGAAGCGGCCATTCGCATCGCCAGCGAGAATTCTATGCCTATCGTTTTTGAGACCGCACGCATGTATAAAGGCATCCCACCTTCTGTTGATCATTCGCGTATTTATGGCATTACCTCTTTTGAAATAGGCTAACAAGAAAATAAAAAGAAAGCCCATAACTTATCTAATTGTTTTTTTATATATTTAATTAAAAACTAATGATCTACAACCAAACTGGACAATGCACAAATAGTAACCATAATTAATTAGACTAGTACTCTACTAATTTTGGATTTTGGCATGCTCCGTTTTATCGCAGCTTTATTTGTTTCCTGGTTGTTAACTAGTATTGCAACTGCGTCACCAACGCCAATAACTGTCTGGTATTTCTTTCAGCAAACTGAGAAAGATACGTTTTTGGATATTGTCGACGATTTCCATAAACAACATGGTGAAACAATCCAGATAAAACCGCGCTTTATTATCTTCGACGCATTCTCCGACAAGATATCAGCAGCAATCCCCCGTAAACGTGGTCCAGATCTTTTTATTTATCCACAAGATCGGTTGGGCGGTTGGGTAGAACAAGGATTACTCTTGCCGATTGATAACAATCTGACACCAGCGTTAACTGAGCAGTTTTATCCGAAAACCTTGCAGTCGACCTATTACAAGGGCAATCAATACGGGCTACCTGTAACATTCAATTCACCCGCGATGATCTATAACAAACGGATGATGCCCGAGCCTCCCTCTACAACTCAAAAACTGCTTAGCCTGGCAGAAAGCACAGACCCTCTCGAGGAAAACCACTTCACTTTCGCTTATCGTTATGCTGATGTTTATTTCCATGCCATGATCTTCAATGCCTTTGGCGGCGAGATATTTAATCAACAGATGCAGCCTTCGATTAATAGTCAGGCTTTTCGTCGGTCATTTGATGTAATTAAGAATTGGACCACACTAGGCTTACCACCAACCAATAGCGAAGCAAGCGTACTAGAGCTATTTAATACCCAGCAGGTATCCGTCGTATTTGAGGGACCGTGGTTTTTACGCAATATAGCGGCAAACATGGACGTTGGGGTTGCGCCTCTACCGGTATTATCAGAAGCCAATGCCAGACTATCACCTTGGGCAACTGTGGATTCCATTTTGATGTCTCACCAATGCAAGGCTCCACAAGCTGCTTTCACTTTTATGAGCTACTTGAGTGGTAAGGAGGCTCAGGCAACGCTCCTCAATCAAACCTATATCGTCTCGCCAAATAAGATGGCATATAGCATGCCCGGCGTTACGGTAAAGCCTCAAACACAAGGTTTTCAAGAGCAGCTAGCCTACGCCAGTTTGATGCCGAATAATGCCGAGATGACCGCTTTCTGGGGGCCAGCTACCACAGCCCTTTCGCGTATATTAGACAATAAAGAACCCGCAGAATCAGCATTAGAAAGAGCAAACGCGGCCATTGCTCAAAAGTTGCAGGCGCAATGACAGGCAAAGATCGTGCGCTGACCAAGCTACTCGCCAGGCTAATTGCTACTATTAGCTTGGCGACCATTGCCACGGTAGGCCTGTTCTTTTACATCACCTATGCCATGAAAGCTGAGCAGCAAAGGGAGCGTTTTCAGAGCACCATAGATAATATCACTCCCGCGCTAGGCCAAGCCATCTACGGCTATGAGGACTATATTCTTCAACAAACCCTGCAAATTCTCCAAGCCTCTCCAGAATTTGTCTATGCCCGTGTAGTTGATGACAAAGACATGCTGCTGGCTGAAAAAGGAAAAGCACCCAAGCACCAAGTGAACACCTGGCATAATCAACAACTGCTGTATCACACCATCCCTTACTTGGATCCTCCTGATTATGATGGCAAACGTGTCAAAGTCGGCTCGCTGGAAGTCGCCTTCAGCCAACAACAACTAACTGATGATTTGAAGAAAGAGATAGCCATAGTCGCAGTGTTAGGGCTTTTTTTGGCTACAGGGATCTGGTTGATCACCAGCTTCACTATTCAACGTTCGATCAACACTCCGCTGAAAGAGCTCCAAAAAGCCATTCGCATGGCCCAACGTACACACAAGGTACACCAATCACCAACAGCATCCAGCGGCCAGGTAGGTCAGCTCATCGATGAATATAATCAGCTAGTAATGAGTCAAGAAGCACGAGCACAAGAACAGAAAACAACCGAAGAATCATCAATCCGCCATCAGAAACTATCCCACCACCAGCTCCATCAAAAACTGTCACAGCATCTAGCACGACTGCAAAGAATTCAAATTGGCGTTTTCGAGGCCGACCGTCAAGGCAAGCTGAATTATGCCAATCCCGCGCTGGCAAAATTACTCGGCTTTCATGGTGTCAAATCACTTATGCAAGACGCAACACCGTTATGGGATTTTTTGTTTGCCGAACGTAGCAGCCTGACGGAATTTTTTAAAACCCTTGAGAAACACCACCGTCTTGATCAATGGTCAACTTTGGCAGCGAATAAAAACAGGACTGACTTTTGGGCGCTACTGTCTGCCAGACAAGAATCACCCAATCTTATTACGGGCTGTGTAGTCAACATAGACACCCTCAAACAACAAGAAGTTGCCTTTTTAGAAGCTGAGCGATATATGGGGTTGCGCATACAACAACTGCAAAAGTCCTGCGCTGGTCGAAACCGACAAATCAATATCATTGCAGGCCAGCTAGCCAACGAGGACTCCTTGCAAATCTCATGGCTAAAAGAAGTTCATCGTATTGAAGTCGCCACGATAACGCCTTCACGCCATGATATCGCCGAACTGGCACGAGCTATTCGAGCCCTGCTATCGCAGGAAAATGGTGACACTCAAAAGCCCAAACTCGTGCCCATTAAGATATTTAGCAACATTCCTGTTCATGCAGACCAGCTACTAATGATGCGCCTGTTAGAAACTTTTCTACACGTCGCCAAAACAGAGCCCTACACCAAACTTCTTGAGAACATCCTTCTCGGGATGGAGCATCATGCAAACGGACTAGCCATTCGCGTCGAGTTCTTATTTGGATCAAGTGAAACGGCGGATGCCGAGCAGGTACTAACCGCTCCAATTCCCATTCTATCGCTAGCAGACTATTGCGTTGTAGAAAGCATTGTTCAACGTCATCATGGCTATCTATGGTGGGAAAAAGCGGTAGAGAAAGTACGCTACTATTTTATATTGCCTGAACCAGACAACGAAGGTTGAAGTTGACAGTAACCGCAGAGTTAACAGAAGTAAAAAAAACCTGGTTGGGATCACAGGGCTTTTTTACTAACGTCCATATATTCCAGTAAAAATTACTTTCTTTTTCTGGAATATAAAAGACCTACCAGTCCCAAGCCCAGAAAGGCAACTGAAGCAGGCTCTGGTACAGTTACTATCTGTCCCAGTATACTAAGATCCTGACCTGCATCACTAAGACCACAACCAGCACCAACCGGACAATCATGATTAGCAAAACCAGCACGCTCAGACAGGTTGTCTGCAGTCAGGTACCAACGAAATGTTATTGGGCTAGAGACCACGCCTAAAGAAGTTGCATCAATTGAGAAGTTGGTAACTTGTCCGCCTCCAAAAGAGCCTGAAGCAAAATCGCTTGAGAACCCATCGAGCGATGTTCTAAAAAACCAATCGCTTGGGCTGCCGCCTAACTCTTCCAAAGAAAAGGCAATCTCATCAATAATAAAAGATAGCGAGAGACTTCCAACGGTTAGCTCATAATACTTATTGGTATTCAAGCCTGAATCCCAACCGTTATGATAAAAATGGTTGGAAAATGCAGCCGATGAATTATCAGCATTATTTAATTCTAAATCAGTTGCAGTAAATCCAGCGCCTACGGTCGTAGCACCTTGGGTTGTACCAGAAGCACTATCAAAATCGTATTCAGCAATAAGACCTGCGTTCGCACCAGTCGCAATGAGAAGCGCAGCACTACCCAAAAGCTCTTTTATCATAGTTATATCCTCGATGATTCATATGTGCCAACTGGCAAGCATAAAACACACCAAATAAAAATAATGATTAAAATCAACTTACTGTAGAACCACTAATTAAAAGCCCGATTAGAAATGTAAAGAAATCAGACAAACTGAAGGATACCCACTTATGTCTTATCAACGCTGTCTTCTTCACTAACCCCCAATGACTTCGCCCGCTTTTCCCACTGTTGCCGCGCAAGTTGACGCATGTCGACTGTGGTGTCTGTTTCATCCACAATTTCCATACCTAGTAGAGTTTCAAGGGCATCCTCAAGCGATACCAAGCCCTGGATATCACCATACTCATCAACGACCAAAGCAATATGGAGGCGACTATCCAATAGCTGATCAAATAGCCGCCATAAAGACATTTCACCAAAGACAGACTGAATATCGCGTTTTAGACTGCTAATAGGTTGCTGCCCTTTACCTTGAGCTTGTGCGAGGAAGGCGTCACTTTGAAGAATAAAGCCATCTGCATCATCAAGATTCTGGCTGTATATGGGCAGGCGGCTAAAAGGAATGGTCGCGGATTTTGCCACCAATTGATCAACAGTCATGTCCTGAGGTAGTGCAGAAATAACAGTTCGCGGGGTCATAACATCTTTCACACAAAGCGAGTTTAAACGAAACAGATTTCGAATAACCCGAGACTCCTTGCGCAGCATCTCACCCGAAGCAACCCCTATTTCAGCCATTGCAATAAAGTCGTCACGACTGAACAGGTGCATGCTTTTACCTTTGGAAAGCAACTTGGTAATACGTTCGGTCAACAATATCAACGGATACAGGCAAAAGATAAGTGTGCGGATAAAATGTGCGGTGACTGGAGCCAAAGTTCGCCAATGTAGCGCCCCTAGCGTTTTAGGAATAATTTCTGAAAGTACTAAGATCATCAGCGTCATTACTGCTGAGAAAACACCAAACCACTTATCACCAAAAACTATCGTTGCTTTCGCGCCTGCACCAATGGCCCCAACCGTATGAGCAATAGTATTCAGCGTGAGAATGGCAGCCAGTGAACGATCAATATTCTTATTTTTTAGATCATCCAATAACGCCGCCGTCTTTGGCTGTTTTGACTTAGTTAAGGCGATAAATGACGGCGTAATGCTCAGCAGTACAGCTTCCGCTACGGAACACATAAAAGAAAACGCCAGCGCCAAAAAGACGTAAGCAACCATCGCCCAGAAGTCCTGCACGCTGGAATCACCTGAAGCGGCAAAAGCCAACGGCGATCCAAGCAAAACTATGAATAAAACAATCCCAAAACGCGCCATCGAATGCCTCGTTATCTTTACCTGTTTCTAATAGCCCCAAGTATATACCAGGGCTATCTAAAGCACAGTTGCACATAGCCAGTTCACCGTTAAAACTGCTAGTATCACCTTATGCCGTGAGAAAGGATAGCAGTATGCCAATAGACCAAAGCTACAACTACAGAAAAATAAACGATAAATGTAACTACTCCCCCCCCACCA
>DFOV01000045.1 GCA_002376965.1 Gammaproteobacteria bacterium UBA3532 | reverse complement strand
GATGGAAAATAAGAAAGGTGAAGCGATGGACTATGCGCCAGGTTCCGGGCATCGCGTGAAAATTCCTTATGATGGTCCTGCGCCTGAGTTTGGTTTATTAATGCGTGATTTTGATAAATCAACTCTCGCAGTAACGCCCGCCTAATATTAGTCTTTAATCGTAATTGCAGAGGGATTGCTGGGTGGTGGGGAGCGCAAGACAGAACCCCTGACAGCGGTAAATACGCGTTCCCGGCGCGGATTTACCTCAAAAATCATCCATGATTTTTGTGTCAGGGAACCTGCTTTGCGCTCCCCACCACCCAGCAATCCTTTGTCGCGTTGCCGCAAATTTATTTGCTGTAGATCAAGTTTGCGAACGAAACTTGGACAACTTCCAGCCAATCCCTAAATCTGTGCTAGTCTTTGATCAGAGTGTTTCTTAACCAAGAGGCGCATTGACGATGATGGAATATGATGTTGTCACTGTAGGCAGTGCTACAGTGGATCTGTTTGCCGACACGGATTCAGAACTGATTAAAATTGATACTCGTACAACCCACGAAGAACTTATCGCCTATCCTTTAGGCTCGAAAATTCTGATACACGATCTCAACATGACCACCGGTGGAGGAGGGACCAACACCGCAGTAGCCTTTGCTACGCTCGGACTAAAAACCGCATTCCTTGGCAAAATTGGTGAAGATGAGAACGGTGAATTTATCGTGCATCAGCTGGAAAAAAGCGGGGTCGATTTTATCGGCGGCCATGGCGGCTTTTCGGGCGTTTCAATCATTCTAAATAGTATCGAAGATGATCGAACGATTTTGGCTTTCAAAGGCGCTAATAATGAACTGCACCTTGATGAAATTCCCGAGTTCGAAGCCAAGTGGCTTTACGTAGCCAGTATGCTAGGCGAAAGCTTTGATTCAGTGGAAGAGCTGGTGCATCGCACTCAGGCAAAAGTTGCCTACAACCCCAGTAGTTACCAAGCCAAGCTCGGATACGAAGCCCTTAAACCAATGATTGATTATGTCTACCTTCTCATCGTCAACCGCGAAGAGGCTTGCCAGATCCTTGGGCTCAGGCATCAGGAGCGTATTGATATTGAACAGTTGCTCACTCAGCTACGAGCGTTGGGGCCTGAATTGGTTGTGATCACCGACGGCCCTAATGGTGCGCACCTCTATGATGGCAAGACACACTACTACGGCAGGCCGCATGATGGGCTGTCAATCGCAGAAACAACAGGGGCCGGAGATGCTTTCTCTTCCTCATTTGTGGGAGGGTTGATCCTGGAGTACGACTTGGAAAAGGCGCTTGATATCGGCATGACCAATGCGGAATCGGTGATCCGTTATCGAGGTGCGAAAAATAAACTATTAAGTCTGGACGAAGTAATGACTGCCATTGCTGAACAGCCACGACCATTGACCCAAACCCCATTAATGTCAGCTAACGCAGGTTCTAATTAACCGGGAGAGTATCCATGAATATTATTCGTGATGATGTTTTTATGACAAATAACCGCTGTATTCTATTGGCTTATGATCAGGGGCTGGAGCATGGGCCGACAGATTTTGACGAGGCAAACTTCGATCCTAAATATATCCTGGATATTGCCAAAAAAGGCCGTTACGACGGTATCATCCTGCATCATGGTACCGCAGAAAAGTATTACGGAAGTCACTATCACAGCGTTCCGCTAATTATTAAACTAAATGGTAAAACCAAATTGCTTAATGGTGACCCGATATCTCGGCAGCTTTGCTCCGTCGAGCGTGCCATCAAAATCGGAGCGCAAGGAGTGGGTTACACGATTTATCCTGGCTCCTTGCATGAAGAAGAAATGCTGGTGGAACTAAGCCATATCGTTGAAAAATCGCATGAATATGGCTTGCCGGTCTTTGTATGGACCTATCCGCGTGGCACTGGCATTGAAGACGAATATGATACCGATACACTGGCCTATTCGGCACGTATGGCTGCTGAACTGGGCGCCGACTTTATCAAGATAAAATACAATGGCTTAGCCAGCAACTTCCGTTGGGTTGTGAAAAATGCCTGTAAAGCCAAAATTGTGATCTCGGGTGGTGATAAGGTTTCTGAAGCGGAATTCTTAGATACGGTCAGCGAGTTTATGGGAACGGGGGCCGTTGGTCTAGCTGTCGGCCGTAACATCTGGCAACATCCCGAGCCATATGACCTCAGCGCCAAGCTACGTCAATGTGTTGAAAGCTCAGGGCGGGACTAGAGGCTATACGGGCCGTTCTATCTCATACAAGGCATCGTCAATGGATGCCAGGCGCTCGCCAACTAATTGGCGAGCGTCGGCCAGTCCTTTGTTGTAAAAGTACACACCGATAGTATCGGCGAAAAAGTCGAGTAAAAATTCGGCATCAAATTGGCCGATACTCTGATCGAGTTCTTGTTCGAAATAAACTTTCAGTTTGGCGACAACAGCCTCCCGTTGCGCCTTGTCTAAGGTTATTTGTGTCATGTATGTTTTCTCTTCCTCGTTCTCTTCCGTTTCCTCGTTGGTGCCCGTCCTCCTTATATAGTGCTGCAGGAGAACAGGCACCGTGATAGTTCTATTCTGAATTATCCAGAAAAACAGGACAACAATCGTGGGTGACCAGAATTGCCTGATGGAAAATCTGATGGAACTGTTCGGCGTCAAGAGATGCGCCACCCACCAAGGCTCCGTCAATGTCTGGTTGCTCAAAAAGTGCGGCTGCATTGTTAGATTTTACACTGCCGCCGTAGAGAATGCGGAGCAAATCGGCTGATTCCGGATCCTTTTCAGCTATCACCGAGCGTATATGAGCATGCATTTCCTGGGCAAGGGCAGGAGTTGCAGCTTTGCCGGTGCCGATTGCCCAGATCGGTTCATATGCGACAACAGCCTTGTTAAACGCAAAGCTCCCCAGTTTGTCAAAAACGGCTTGGATTTGCTGAGTGATTTTCTCGAATGCTCGGCCATTTTCGCGCTCTTCCAGTGACTCACCAACACAGAGTATTGGAATGATGCCTTTTTTCTGAGCACCGGCAAATTGCTCGGCCACGGTTGCATCTGACTCAAAATGGCAGCTTCGACGCTCGCTATGGCCAACAATCACATATTTGCATGACATTTCTTTAAGCATTGTTGCTGATATTTCTCCTGTAAACGCGCCCTGTTCATGAACATCGACCGTTTGTGCCCCGACAAATATGCGGGTGCCATCAAGTAGTCGTTGTACTTGTTCCAGGTAAACAAAAGGAGGGCAGACAACAATTTCGACATTAACTGCTTCTTTACTGCTGGCAATTAGTTTATAGAGCAACTGCAATATTTCTGATTTTGAACCGTGCAGTTTCCAGTTTCCGGCAACGAGAGGACGACGCATGGTAATGCTCCTTTATTCATGTGCACCAGAAGTGATAGTTACGCTTCGAGTGCTGGTGAGAAAGTTGCTCTTGTTCAGGCCAACTGGTGATTAGAGTCTATAATTATAGTAGCGAGACGGTTATCCCGCGTCAGCTGGCAAAGCCTGTAGGGCTTACTAACTTTGATGTCTTAATAGATACATATGTCTTAATAGATAGATATGTCCTAATAGATACTATAGCGAAATATTTGGAGGCGGCAGCATGAGTGACAAAAATAATGGCAGTTTTCGACGATTTGCCGAAAAAGTCTTTGAGTGGCTGGATGATGCGGAAGATGTGTCGCGTCCTTCGGTGGATAAAGCCATAGAGTATTCGAAAGAGTGGTTAAAGGAAGCGGAGCAGGTATCCCATGAGGAAGCGGAGAAATTTGCGTCTTATCTGCGGCGAGATATGGCTCAGGCAGGCCACAACTTGTCTGTTACCGGAGAAGCCATAAGCAAGTGGCTGGGCATTGACGTGGCTGTTGCTGAGGACAAGCTGTTCAGTGGCTTTATTTCTGTGGCGGATAAAACGCAAACGGAATGGGTTGAGTTCAACGATGAACTGGCACATGGGGGAACCTACGGTTCTGGTGAATATGCGGTGGCAGGCAAGCTAAAATGTGAGCATTGTGGACAGGTGATCCAGCTGCGCCATTTCTCGCGCATCCCTCCCTGTCCAAAATGTCACAAAGTGCAGTTTCAGCGGGCTCACTGAGCCGCCCCAATTACTTAATCAATCGGCCCGTCGCGCATGGTGTGTGGAAGGCATACTGGTGGCTCAACACTGATGATTGTAGCCAAGCGGTGAGTTTGTCCAGGGCCGACGCGCACCATATCGTTGACGACATTCCCCGATTCAATGCACACCATGTCCTTAAATTCATCATCGCCAAAGTCTTCCATTGCCTGGGCTTTATGCATCCAGGGATTCCAGGCGACGGTACTACGGCTACCTTCTTTAGCAACGCGAATGATGCGATGCTTGTCAGGATCATGGATTAAACAGTCATCACTGGTATTCAAGTAGATGCGGTCAGTGGCATCCCGTATCATCACAGGGCCCTGCTGTAGCTTTCTCTTATTGTTGTCCAGCTTATCCAGGTAGAAATGGCCATCGAGACCATAAATCGCAATATTACCCGCATGCTCGACGTTGAAATAAGAGTGCAGTGCCCCACTGTAGATAAAAGGCGCGCTGGCTGGATTGTGGGTGATCAACTCGACGCGCAATGATTGGCTAACGGTTACTTTCAGCTTTAAATCAAACTTGAGGTTCCAGTATTTACGCGTAGTTTCATCGTCGGTAAGCTGGAAGGTGATAAAGGTTTCCCCATCACTGCCAATTCCTGTCTCAATAACTTGCCAATCAAGAATACGACCAAATCCATGCGCCGGTTTGGATGCATCTGAAGGGTGAGGACCAAACCAGGGCCAACATACCGGAATGCCGCCTCGAATGGCTTTACCGGGTTTAACATGGGTGTATTCACTAACCCATAGCACGGGTTCTTCACGGTGGGGCTGAAAGTGAACAACATGGGCACCATGCAGTGCCACTACGGCCGTTGCATACTCGTTGCTGATTTCACAAAAATGCATTCCTGAGCTGCTTGAATAGAATCTAAGCATACCCTTTATAGAAAATTGTTGATTTAATTGTTCAGCGGTGCTCACAAAGGTGACCTCTTTAATCGCGTTGGATACTCACAGAAACAACCCTGGAGTGGCGTCTGGCGTTAATCGGTATTTGATGGGGCGGATTCTAGAGCTTCTTGGGTTTTTATACCAGCTTTTTGTGTATGGCGATGGCGGATAGCGCCAGCTACAGCAATGCCTCCGATCAGCCATGACCAGGCGTAGACGGGGTAGGGACCCCATAGCCAGAAGGGGGTTGTTCCCTGATATTTATAGAGTTTGGCCTCTAATACCTGTTGTTCGAACTGGGGCAGCTGGTGAGATAGGGTTCCATCGGGAAGCGCTATGGCGGTAATGCCATTGTTGGTGCTGCGAATCACTGGTCGGCCCAACTCTTTGGCGCGTAATCTGGCCATTTCCATGTGTTGGTGCGGGCCTTTAGAGTCGCCAAACCAAGCGTCGTTGCTAAGGGTTAGAATGGCATCAGCGCGTTGATGGTTGCGCCACACCTGGGCAGGAAATGCGATTTCATAACACAATGCTACTGCATAACGGAATCCCTTCACCTCTAGAGGCACTTGTTTAATCGGGCCGCGATGAAAGGATGACATGGGCAGATTAAAGATGCTGTTGAACTGGCGTAGGCCTTCTTCAAAGGGTACGTATTCGCCAAAAGGAACTAAGTGGTGCTTGTTGTATTGACCTTTAGCATTGCCGAGCGTAATCACTGAGTTATAAAAAGTGTAGTGATCGGTCATGGTAGGAATGCCCGTTATAAAAGCGGCTTCGGCATCCGATGCTTGGGAGTTTATGTAGTCCAAATAGGCTGGTACTTCCTCTGGAACCGCTGGAATAGCCGCTTCTGGCCAAATAATCACATCATTACCCCAGTGGCCTGCAGTCATATCAACATAGCGATATAGTGTGCGTTCACGCTCCGTAATTAACCAGCGCTCATCTTGTGGGACATTACCTTGAACAATCACCAGACTTTGTGATTGACTTAAAGGCTTAACCCATTGAATTCTATCAAGCAGTACTGAGCCAATCACAAGCACCGAGATAGCGACACCGTAGCCTATACGCTGGGACCTTTTAATAGAGGTAGATAACGCCTGGCTACAAAGTATTGCAATTTGCGCCACTACCAAGCTGGCCAATGCCGTGCCACCGATAGGAATGAGTCCGCTAAGCGGACCATCAAGCTGGCTACCACCAAAGTTTAACCAAGGAAAGCCGCTAAGAAACCATTCTTTGCTCCATTCCAGTAATACCCATAGTGCTGGATAGCTAAGTAGTGGTGATAGTCGCCAGCGATGTTGATTAATACGAAGCAGATAAACAAACACTGCGGGAAACAGGCCCATTCCCATAACCAGAAGCGATGTAAAGGTGAAGGCCAATATCGGAGGCGTGAGTGTGTGTTCGGCAATGCTAATGTAGATCCAGGATATGCCAAACCCATACAAGCCAACTCCCCAGCACCATGCATAGAGCGGCGAAAGCTTGCGTTGGAGCAAATAGAAAAGCGCGCTAAGGCTAATCAACGGCGCATACCATTGAGCGTAGGGAGCAAAGCCTAACACTCCTATAGCGCCGCAACACATCGCAATGATGCATGTGGCAAATTGGATATACAGGCTTTTTCTACTCGCTGGATTCATTGTGGGATACAGGCACACCCAACTGAGCCTGAATAGAGCGAATACGCCGGTTGTCCGAGTGCAGTATTTTAAAGTGGAAAGGTTCTAATGTAATAGATTCGCCGCGCTTAGGCATGTGCCCGAAGGCCTGCATGACCAAACCACCTAAGGTATCGAAATCACTTGGGCTTAGCTCCGTTTCAAAAAAGCTGTTGACCTGCTCAATGGGTGTTAAGGCATTGATATGATAGACGCCAGGCTGGCGCTCAATAATCATGCGTTCATCATCTTCTTCGAAGTCGTGCTCGTCTTCAATTTCGCCAACAATCTGTTCTAATACGTCTTCTATGGTTACAAGACCGGATACACCTCCGTATTCGTCCACGACAACGGCCATGTGATTACGATTGGATCGAAACTCCTTAAGTAGGGTATCCAAGCGTTTGCTCTCTGGTACGATAGTCGCTGGTCGAATAACATCTTTTAAGTTGAGTTTGGTGTCTTTGCCGCTGAAGCAATAACGGAGCAAATCTTTTGCTAAGAGAATGCCGACAATGTCATCTTTACTCTCGCCAACCACCGGAAACCGAGAGTGAGCCGACTCGATCAAAACCGGGAGAAACTCTTCAACGCCCTGATCTCGCTCGACTACAACCATCTGAGAGCGCGGGATCATGATGTCTCTTACCCTTAGTTCAGATACTTGAATGACACCTTCAAGCATGTATAGCTCGTCTGCGTCTATCAGATTGTTTTGTTCGGCAGAGCGAATAACATCAGTGAGTTGTTGTTTATTTTGTGGTTCACCCTGCAGAAGCTGGGATAGTTTATCTAACCAAGTCTTCTGCGGGTGATAGCTACTGGGAATATCTTCAGACATGTCTAGTGAGCTTCCATTTCTTGTTCAACCGGTTCGTAAGGATTGGCTATGCCAAGCGTTTCGAGGCACTCGATTTCGATAGCTTCCATTTCTTCGGCTTCTTCATCGTCAATATGATCGTATCCAAGCAGGTGAAGCGTGCCATGGATCACCATATGAGCCCAGTGTGCTTCAAGGGCTTTTTGTTGTTCTTTGGCTTCGGCATCGACAATGGGTGCGCAAATAACCAGATCGCCGAGCAGGTTCATTTCTATATCCAAACCATGAGGCAGTTCAAACGGAAATGACAAAATGTTGGTCGGCTTGTTTTTGTCTCTGTATTGATCGTTGAGCGCTTGGCTCTCTTGTTCATCGACGATGCGAATGGTTAGTTCGACATCCTCATCGTCTTCCCCATCATCTCCTTCTCCGAGGGCGAGATTAGCCCAGTCGGCACATTGCTGTTCTGACGGAAGCCATAATGCGTTTTCATCATCAAGGGCGATTTGATAGTCTAGGTCTATGCTCATGTTGCACTCCTGTTACTCATCGTTAGTTTGTTCAAACCTTTCGTATGCCTGGACAATGCGTTGTACAACTGGGTGGCGAACCACATCTCCTGAGCCAAAGAAGGTGAAACTAATGCCTTCGACTTCCTGGAGAATGTTGATAACGGCACGCAGCCCAGAATATTGGCCGCGAGGCAAATCGATTTGAGTGACATCCCCTGTGATGACGACCTTGGAGTTGAACCCCACTCGAGTCAGGAACATTTTCATCTGTTCCTTAGTGGTGTTTTGGCTTTCGTCGAGGATTATAAATGAGTCATTGAGCGTTCTTCCGCGCATGTAAGCGAGGGGAGCTATCTCAATTATGTTGCGTTCAAGCAACTTGGCAACATGGTCAAACCCTAACATTTCATATAGCGCGTCATACAATGGACGCAGATAGGGATCAACTTTTTGATTTAAATCGCCAGGGAGAAATCCCAAGCGCTCGCCAGCTTCGACAGCCGGACGAGTGAGAACAATTCGTCGTACTTCCTGGCGCTCCAGTGCTTCGACAGCACAGGCCACAGCCAGATAGGTCTTACCTGTGCCGGCAGGACCAATGCCAAAGGAAACATCATGGCTGGCCACTCGCTCTATGTAGCGATGTTGGTTTGCACCACGCAGTTTGATCAGCTTTTTCTTGGTTTTTATTGTTGAGCGAGATTCCATCTTGGAGGCTGTTTGAGCGGCTTTTGGCACGGTTGGCTGTCCATGATGCTCGTCTGCATCAAGTGAGGGTTGGGCAATAGATTCTATGTTCGCGTCCTGTAAAGCCATATGTACGTGCTCGGCGTTGATCGCATGCCGCTCGGTTTCCTGGTACAGCTGTCCTAACACGGCTTGAGTCGCTTGAACCGCGTTTTCAGATCCTGTGACACTAAACTGCGTGCCACGATTTTTTATCGAAACGTCCAACCGTTGTTCAATCTGGCGAATGTGTTCATCACACTCACCGCAAAGCATTGCCAAGCGACGGTTGTTCGCAGGCTCTAAGGTAAAATTGCTTGTGTGCAGCCCGTTATTCAAGCTAGCTGAAGCCTCTATATCCATGTACTTTTGCCACTATAAATCAAGGGGATTAAAATAAAAAGATCTGATACGCATATTTGCGATAAATTGAAGTGGGGGGTGAGGAGAGGCCAGCCTCTCCTCAATAATAATTGAGCAGTAAAATCAGTCAACTAGCTCGCCACGTAGCGAGTTAGGCATGGCCTCTGTAATGGTTAACTCGACAAAGCGACCAATGGTGTTGCGGTCACCGACAAAATTAACCGTTCGGTTATTTTCTGTTTTGCCAGCCAGTTCCATCGGGTTTTTCCGGGATGGCCCTTCAACTAATACTTTCTGGCGTGTGCCTACCATGTTTCTACTTATGTGTTGAGCCTGTTGATTGATACGGTTTTGCAAGATCTGCAGGCGTTGCTTTTTGACATCCAGTGGTACGTCATCCGGCATATCCGAAGCGGGCGTGCCAGGGCGGCGGCTGTATATAAAGCTGAAACTCTGATCAAATTTTATATCATTGATCAGGTTCATGGTCGCTTCAAAGTCGGCGTCGGTTTCGCCGGGGAAGCCGATGATAAAGTCGGAAGACAGGCTTATATTTGGACGCACTTTGCGTAGACGGCGAATTTTAGATTTGTATTCTAATGCGGTATGACCGCGCTTCATCATAGCCAATATACGATCCGAGCCGCTTTGTACTGGCAGGTGAAGGTGATCAACCAGCTCAGGTACCTCAGCGTAAACATCGATCAGTCGGTCGGAAAACTCAACGGGATGAGAAGTGGTGTAACGAATGCGCTCAATACCATCAATAGCCGCTACGTAATAGATCAAGTCCGCAAGATCGGCGCTACCACCATCATGCATGGTACCTTGGTATGCGTTGACATTTTGACCTAGCAGGTTAACTTCTTGAACGCCTTTTTCAGCCAGGCCAGCAATTTCTTCGATGACATCATCAAAGGGACGGCTCACTTCTTCGCCACGGGTGTAGGGAAC
>DFOV01000326.1 GCA_002376965.1 Gammaproteobacteria bacterium UBA3532 | reverse complement strand
CGAAACGCTTTTTACAGCAGCAAGACGCTTCGGAAGCGCTCCAACAAACGGTTTATGCTTTGATCATGGCAACAACTCACCAATCACCTCCGGTAACACCAGAAGAAAAGTTACTGATAGACATCGATCTCAGCATCCTCGGTGCCGATAAGTCAGGCTTCACCCGCTTTGAAAAGAACGNNTTCGTTAATGCAACAACTGGGATTTGAACCAAACACATCAACGGCAGACGAACTGATAGCAGCGTATGGTGAAAAACACCGCTTCTACCACACCTTAACTCACCTTGAGCATTGCCTAAAAGAATTGGACGAATATCAGGGGGATGAGAACAAAGCCATTGTTGAGCTGGCGCTGTGGTTTCATGATGCCATCTACCGCCCACTCAGCGGCGATAATGAAGAGCAAAGTGCTCAATGGGCGAAACGCTTTTTACAGCAGCAAGGTGCATCGGAAGCGCTACAACAAACGGTTTACGCTTTAATCATGGCGACTACCCACCAATCACCGCCGGTAACACCAGAAGAAAAGCTATTAATAGACATCGACCTCAGCATCCTCGGTGCAGATAAGTCCAGCTTCACCCGCTTTGAAAAGAACGTTCGTCGCGAGTTCAAACGCGTTCCCGGCATTGTTTATAAATCAAAACGCAAGCAGGTTCTGAATCATTTTCTTGAACGAGAACGCATCTATCACAGCGACGATTTTTTCCAGCGCTATGAAGCACAAGCGCGGGAAAACTTAAAACGAGCGGTAACTAAAGGGGAATGATGCTTAAGGCCAGCAATCCCCCACAGAGCCACTACCGGACTCGAAATGCGTCCCGGTCTGATCGAGACCAATAGTTGCGCAAATCGTATCGCGAGACGCTTGTCCGCCTTGCGGAATGGCATTGATTCGATAGGTTGTTGCCGTTAATGAATTGGCGGCAAATTGAAAGCTGTAATCATCAGCCAACTCATTCGAGCACTGTAATGCTGGCAGCGCAAATGCATTGCCTCCAGTATCCTGATCATAGCGCAAATTACTGGTATAGAAGCGCTCCATAAACTGCGCCTGCTCCACCAGACAAGCCCGCGCCTCACCGCGTTTAGTCCGCATAACGCTATCTGAATAGGATGGATAGGCAACTGCGGCCAAAATCGCCACTATGGCTAACACAATCATTAACTCAATTAGGGTGAACCCTTTCGCTCTCATATATTGCACCTATTTAGTATTCGCCATCTTGTATTGGCTCGCCAGATACCATCGACTCATAGCTTCCTGGGATTATCTCTCCGTCGCTATTGACATCCCAATACCCCAAGATAGCGCGCAGCGGAATCTCTCCCCCATAGTCATAACCAGCTTGTAAGTGAGGCACCCCTTCGCCAGGATGATTTTTAGCATATTCCTTGGCTGCCTCGGATGGCGTAACCCTATATTCTGGTGATTCGTATTCGAGTGAGTCGGTGGCAATCGCGGCCCCTAACATCAACATCATCAGACCAGCTAGCATAAACTGTTTCATCTTTGTTCTCTCCTCATTCAGTACGGCCTTTCGCCCAGTAGAATGCTTAGTCCAGTAAAACTTCGCGCCAGGAAATCCGCCCTACTTCTAGCGGGTTATTCACACCAAACTCTTTGGTGTTACCGCCCGAGCCCGTTACTGGCATTTTGGTGCTAATAATCAGCGGCTCGGTTGGCATACCGACATTGGGGTCGATCGAACCGACGACATATTGCTCACCGCCAGAGGTAAAGTCATCTCCGCCATCGAAGGCATTGTCATTATTCACATCAAAGAATGCCGCATCTAAACTTCCACCGGTGTAGGCATTGATGGCATTAATATAACCGTTACCGCCAGCATCACAGGTATCGTCAGAAGGAATGATGCTGGAAGCAATGAGTATGTGTCCTAGCACCTTAGATGAGCTAACAATACGCTCTCCTTCAGGCACATCCGGCGATGGCGGTATGAGGTCGAGATACCAGCCATCTTTGCTGTCCATATCATTAGCGCTCGCTTTGCCAAAAGCACGCACAGGGACGCCTGCATGTAGTCCTTGCGCAACAATGCTACGCTCGACCAAGTCCGTGCGACCATCAACAACGTCATCATCATCGATCAAGCCATACCATGACTGGATCTGCGTATCAGCTGGATCACTCGCCTCTAGATATTTCCCTGTTCCAAAGAAGACAAAGCGCTTACCAAAATTAGGATCGCTTTGAATGGAGTTAATACCGATAGAAATGCCCCCTGTAATGGGTTGGCGCTCGTTTGCTCCATTACGCGCACTAAAGAATGGCTGAGGATCTGGGCCAGATTTGAAAGCACTTTTCCAACTGTTCTCTGATGTAGCGGTCAGGTCAAACTTCCACACATTGCCGTGCAAATCACCAGCATAAACATAGTCTAGAGTACCATCTGAGTCTTCATCCCACCCTTTTGGGCTTCCCAGGCCATTGGTGTCGGTGTCAAGACCAACTTTGGTATCGATCTTCTTAATCAGCGAGCCATCGTTAATATCAATAATAAACAGCTCAGCACGGTGGGTGTCGCTGTTGTAACCATTGCCTACTATCACGCCAACATCACCATTGTTCAACTTAGCAATAAAGGGCTTGCCTAACACATGCCCAAGACTGCTATCGGTAAACTCCCATGCCACATCCGCCGCATTGAAATTATCAGGGTCAGTAACATCCAGGGCATACAGCGCCTTACCGCCACGCCCCAAAGCACCAACCAAAATATTTTTGTTGGTGGTCACACTTCGATCTGAAACAGCAATTTCTCCGTCAACCAGGTAGTAATGGGGATATAGCGGATCGCTAAGCTCTTTAAGATGCGACCAGTTCAAAGCCGCAGGTACGTAGGCAAATAGCTCTTGGCCCGTATCGGCGTCGACGGCGTGCATCATCCCGTCATTCGAAGCCACATAAAGAGTATCGGTATCGGCAACAAAGTAGGGAGAGGAATTAACAATATCGCCCAGCAGCTTGGTTCGATTGCGATACCCCCCTCCATTTTGCAGCTCTTGTGACTTGTCACCACGCAGGTAATTGACAACACTCTCTGAACCAAGACTACCTTGTTGCGTCGAGGTCAACTCACTCCACTTAAAAGTCAGCCCACTACTGGGGGTCGCTTCCTTCCAGGTGTAAATTTTGCGCGCTGAGTGGTTAGGAATATGCTCACTGGCCCGCCACTCAGGTGTAGTACCAAGGCCACTGTCGCTAATCGCATAAGCATTCAGCTCGCCAAACCACTCTCCACTGGTGAAACTGGCCTGAAATACACGGCTATCGGTACTTAAAGTGGTACTGTTGGCGGAAACATTCGATGCCGACGACGTGCGCTCAACGATATTGATCAGGATCTCAGCCATATCACTGGCAAAACTCTCCGGATCCTTGGCACTAAAGAAGCCACCACGACTATTAACTGCGGCATGCAACAAATCGTCGATTTTGCCTTGATTGCCGCCAGGAAATGGCCATGTGATATCTGCTCCACTGCCAATGGCATTAAAGGCATCTTCAGGATCGATGGTGCCGGTAACACCAAGACCAACCCCAAATGTCACCATATGCTGCCAAAAAGCGGGGTTAATATTGGATGTAGGAACATTATTATCTAGCGTCGAATGCAGATCGCGCTTCCAATAGTAATGCGCCACGTCTGCAAGAATGTTGCTATGGTGGTCTTTATACGGCGATACCGGCGAATACGTATAGGTTTCGCCATTCGAGCCAGTGATGGTTGCACCAGAGCTGTTATCTACATTATTTCTGGCGGCGGACGTGCTTGCTTCCGCGCTGTTCCAATATCCATCAGTCATTAAGATAGTGAAACTTTGGCGACAGCTTTGCATTTCTCCGCCGTACTGGCCTGGGGTATCGCTCCAAGGGCCTCGACTGTCTGTGCGGCTATAATACTGCCCAACATCATCAAGCGCTCGACGCAGCGGCGTGCCATTGGCCAAATTGCGCCCGTACAGCTCGTCATAAAAATTTTCGCGGGCGCTTCCTGTAAAGCTTCGAACACCCGAACGGACTGTTTTGGTATTCACATTATCGATTGTTTTGGTACCACTGTTGATAGCACCAAAGCCAACTCGCGGAGCACTGCTACCATCAGGTAGAGAAGCAAAAGCGCGACCTACGCCCGCTCTAGCCGTCAAACCGCGAGAGCGGTAATAGGTAAACCAATTCGCAAAATTTTGTTGTTCTTCAGCTACGGTTCTTGTTACAGCATTCCAAGTAAAGCTGGATAGGCTTGACTCTGCTCCAGATGGAAGAGTTTTGCGGAATGCCGAGTTGCCGCGTATTTGATACTTGGTGTAATTACTGGCACTGCGCCGATCTCCATCGCCATCATAGATGTAGAAAGTCATCGGCCAAAAGCTCATGGATTTCCAGTCTGCTGCGTAATTGGTAATACTGGACGTATGCCAATACCAGTTGGTTGCTTCCGTTCGTTTCGCCGTAAGATCTAGCGTACCAGCAGCGCTTTTTTCCGGATTGTAGTAAGCCGCCGTAGGAGTGGCATTAGGGTACGGCGTGCCGTCATGGCGAACCCAGGGATGATAAGTGACTTCAGGATTGTAGAAAATATCGTTGTTCTGCGGCGAACGATTAAAGAAGTTGTGGATATTGTTATCCTGGAAAGTATAGGAACGGTCATACCACATATTATTGCCATAGGTATTATTCGGTCGTGGAAATAAAAACGCCACGTTCCAACGGATAATCTGCTCGGGCATAATTTCAAACTGCATTGAGCCAGAATCATCCCATACAAACATGATATTCGGCGGCACATTCGAACCGGCCTGCAGGGGAACGTCGGGTAAATCAACCTGAGCTGAAACAGAACCACCGGCCAGCACTACGCTGAATAATGCGCCGCTGAAAGTAAACCATTTACGATACATTTGCTTCATTGTCCTTCTCCAGCTATTGGGGCATTGCCACATTCGATTGAACAACCACTCGCGCTCTGCCCTGGGCCTCACTAATAGCCGTAACGCGATAACGACGACTCATACAGGTTGGGGCCATTGGAACTTCCCGCTCACACCCCAGCCAACTGGGAGCCAGTCCCATGTATTCAACAATGTATTGCGGGGCATGAGCATGCAAGTCGCCCAATGCCACTGTTGCCGCCTGCCAACCATTGAATGCGGGATCTTTCCAGCGTTCTAACAATGCGGCATCAGGTTTGCTGCATACACCCGAAGTACAGCCAGAAGCTGGAATAGTCAGCCCTGCCGATGTGGTTACCAGCGCCTCGGCTTCGCGCAGCGCAGACTCTGCGGCCTGAAACCCTAAGCTACGGTCATAGAGATTACTGGTCATTTTTTGCTGCAGGGTAACACCTTCCATGCTCGATACAGCCAGTACCGACATAGCAAATAGCAGAATCAAACAGATAATCAGTGCCGCCCCATGCTGTTTATGCAATGTGCTCATACTCGGCTCCTTACTGCTACTATGTGTTCGAAATTACGTGTTAGCGCGCCACCATTAGTGTTGGCATTCTCACTTTCGCTTTCCACCGTTATTTGCAAACGAACGGCAATAACACTACCCCAGTCAACCACCGCTGTTGCATCGACATAATCAGCTGCGTCAGCGACCAAATATTGGATATCCAGACTGGTCACGCCAGGGGCAATTTCCTGAGCACCACTGCGCGTTGCTCGATACAGACTAGGCCGACCATTACTACCAAGACCAACGTACCAGGCGGTTGCATTCAGACGAACCAATTGCGAGTGAGGACTGTATTCATAGGGAGTGCCGTTAGTGGTGCAATTGCGCGGAATCCCCAAACCTTTGGTGCAATTTCCGACTGAGCCAGTACCCGTGTTATGCACCATGGTTTCAGAAGCGTCACTGGCATTGGTGATTTGGAAAATACTGGCCTGACTATAATCACAAGCCATCACAATATCGTCATCGACGATCCCGTGGGCGGTAGTATTAAGTTTAAACTGGGCTGAAGAAGGCACATGATCGACAATGGTTAAGGTATCCATTCCACTTCCCGACAGAAGTTGAATAGCATCGGTTCCAGCGAGTCGCTCACTGACGCTGTCGCCGATAGCCACACCGCTGAAAGCCTGACTGGCATCATAACCTCTGACCGCATCTCCCCAGGTTGACCACCACACCGTATCTGCGTTATTCAATACATTAACAACAGAGAGATTTTTGGCGCAAACGGTGCTGCCAGCTTCGCGTATTTCCCGTGCCATAAATTCAAATGACAAGCGAATCGACTCTTGCATTCGCGATAACTCATCGGTCGTACGAACAGCGGTTTGGTTGGTGGTAAATACTCCCACCATAGCAGCGCTCAGAATAAGGCCAAGGGTCATTGCGACCATTAACTCAACCAGGGTGAAGCCGCTTTGTTTGATAGGAAATGATTTCATGGGCGCCCCCGCGTTTCAACCAGCTGCTCGGTGTCACCACCGCTTCCTCGCGAATCATCCCAGCGTATTCGTACC
>DFOV01000364.1 GCA_002376965.1 Gammaproteobacteria bacterium UBA3532 | reverse complement strand
CCAAAAATCTGGAGTGAAGATCTAAAAGGCTGGGATCGTATCCGCTTTATCATCAACGCCTTCACCCGCATGCGCTACTGCACCGAGCAAGGCAAGCTAGATTTAAAAGCCAAAGGAGCACCCGGTAGCCAACCCGTAGATTTTGTCCCCTGGTACATGGTACCCAAACGTCCGATGGCCAAACAAACCATCCTATTCGGCCACTGGGCCTCACTAGAAGCTGAATCAGGCCACCCGTTCAGCATTGCACTGGATAGTGGGTGTGTATGGGGGGGAGAACTAACTGCCTACCGGCTGGAGGATAGGCAGTTTTTTAGTGTTGAGTGTTGTTAGGGGGGAATGTCACGTCTTAGTATGTAGTAGCGAGTTCGATTAGTCTCTGTCTTCTCGTTCGTGCCTGCTTCTAAGAAGCGCACGTTATTGCCCACGCAATAGCGAATAACATAGTGACAATGACCGTTTTTTTTGAGGTTATTCAGCTTAATATAGGGGAATTTTTGTTCCGTAATATGGTGTGCCTGCCTTTGTCCAGTCATCGGATTCATATGCGCGCAAATACATATACTTTAACTTTGCATTAGTAAGCTCTGAGCGAGTGAAGTTGCTTTCAACAAGCTTGTTTAGAGCGTTATCGAACAGAGCGTTAGCTTCAGCATCTATCTTGGTATTATCTTTTCCTATTCTATAGTCTGTAATATATGAGACGAAAATAACCCACAAGGCTTCACCAGGGTAATATCTCAGTTTCACTTGGAGCAACTGATTCTTGTCATTCTCATTTAAATACCCAAGTGAATAGGTATCTAATAGTAATTGTTCTCTTTTCCTTAAGCTTTTAGGTTTTGAACCATGATAAATTTTATCAATCATGAAGTTTCTATACCCAGCAACCTCACGTTTATAAACACCTTCCAACTCTCTTTCTATACCCAAATTGACTAGTTCATATTTATCTTCTTTTTTGCTCATCACCATTACATATATATTCCCTTTCCTCAATCGTTCTGTGCCAGCTCCAACCAAGATCACCAACTGCTCAGTATTTGAAACTTGGTAACCAAACTTACCAAACGTTATTTTCTCTGGTGTTCCAAATAAATGGCGCTCTGAAACCAACTGACTAACAGCATCTGGATCAAGAGCTGTGTAGTTCGCAGTTTTATCAAATTGATGGCCGAGAAGTATTTCGTTAATAAAACCTTCCGCATCACTCAGTGCGTCAGTTGCACTTGTGATATTAAATATTGCGAAACATGGCTGCACACAGATAAGCAGCCATAATATGAGATAAAGCTTTATTGGGCTGAGAAAGTAATGTGTTTTATTTATAAGCTTCATTATACGCCTCTCCTGAGTTCCAATTTATCAAGGCCATTAGCCAAATAATTACTAACATAATGGTCGAATTACTCCACCATAGAAACTCATCGACAGCCATTTTAGGCTCAAGTCCCTAGCCTAACCTGACGAATACCCATAATGGCAAGCATTCACTTGTAATACTCAGCATGCCCCCCACATGGTCAGCGTCATTCCCGCGAAGACGGGAATCCATACCAACCGCTCGCCCCTAAGCTTGACTCGTTAAACACCACCAAGCATTTTCCTATAACGACACTCCGAATCAACGACTGGATTCCCGCACTCGCGGAAATGACATAGATTGGGCCTGATAAGTTAGGCTAGGTAAACCCTATAAAAGCGAGCAATACCTTATAGCACTGCCATCAACCCAACACCCCAACCAACCGCTCCTCATCCCACACTTCAATCCCCAACTGATTGGCTTTGGTGAGTTTCGAGCCAGCGGCTTCGCCAGCGATGACAAGATCGGTTTTCGATGAGACGCTGCCTGAGACTTTGGCTCCCAGGCGTTGCAGGGCGGCTTTGGCGTCTGAGCGTGACATGGTGTTGAGGGTGCCGGTCAGGACTATGTTTTTTCCAGCAAATAGTTGCTGCTCTTCATCTACCGTTTCGATAGCTGGCCAGTGGATCCCGGCATCGACTAATTGAGATATAACATCCAGATTACGCTGCTGTTCGAAGAAGCCAACAATGTGCTGAGCGACAATATCTCCAATGTCACGCACTTCGACCAGTTGTTCCAGCGTTGCCTGTTCGACGGCTTCAAGTGACTTAAAGTGATTGGCCAGGTTCAAGGCAGTTGCCTCACCGACCTCGCGAATGCCAAGCGCATAGAGAAATTTAGGCAACGTCGTCGATTTGGCTTTCTCGATGGCATCAATAAGCTTGGTTGCTGATTTTTCCCCCATGCGCTCTAGCTCCGCGATAGGGCCAGCCTCTAGCCGAAATAAATCGGCGGGTGTTTCAATCATTGACTTTTCAACCAGCACATCGATTAGCTTATCGCCTAAGCCGTCAATATCCATAGCCTTACGCGCCGAAAAATGCTTGATCGCCTCTTTGGTTTGAGCGTGGCAGATCAATCCACCTGTGCAGCGCGCAACAGCCTCGCCTTCTATTCGCTCAACATCCGAACCACAAACAGGACATTGGCTGGGCATGGCCACTTTTTCGGCTTGCTCGGAACGCTTTTCAACCACGACCTTTACGATTTGCGGAATAACATCGCCCGCACGGCGAACAATGACCGTATCACCTACATATAAATCGAGGCGTTCGATTTCATCCATATTGTGCAAG
>DFOV01000054.1:4153-7277 GCA_002376965.1 Gammaproteobacteria bacterium UBA3532 | reverse complement strand
GATAACAACGTTACATACTGGGACAACAACCTGGGCGATAACTACCAAATCGTTTTTGAAGGCTCGCTCAGCGAATAATTGCTAGCCACTAAAAACTAGCGACGTAAAAAGGGACAGCGGCTTCTATGCTGCTGCCCCTCACCGGTAGCCCGCCGCCCGCCTTATGCCGCCTCGCTTTTAAAGAACTTTCCGCTTAAGAGCTACGATTCTGCCAGATTTTTTCCAACACTCTCTTTATTGATTTAACCTACTGTTTTTATTACATTTTTAATTTCTAGCATCGTGCGCTCGACCGTGCTACGCTATATATGTTATACAAGTATTGCAATGGAGGTTATTGCTATGTTGGCTATACGATTACCCCAAGAGATTGAAACACGCTTGGCCGAACTCGCCGTCAAAACTGGTCGCACCAAGACCTTCTATGCTCGCGAGGCCATCTTGAAGCACCTCGACGAGATGGAAGATAAATATCTGGCAATCAACCGCTTAGAGAACCCAGGCAAGCGCTGGACGCTGGACGAACTGGAGCAAGACTTTGACCTGGAGCGTTGAGTTTGACGATGCGGCTGCCAAGGAACTGCGCAAGCTCGACCGACAGGCCCAGCAAGAGATTTTGCGCTACTTCCGTGAGCGCATTGCCACCGATGAAGATCCCCGCCGTTTTGGTAAGCCACTGTCCCGCGATTTAGCAGGATTGTGGCGTTACCGCGTTCGTAATTACCGGATGCTCTGCAACATTGAAGACAACAAGCTGCTTGTCTTGGTGCTGCGGGTTGGCCACCGTAAAGACATTTACGAGTAGCTTGTTTGCTTTTAGCCGCTCTAGCGACCGTGAGTAGATGAACCTAACCTAAGATATCCGGTTCAGCCTCAAAACGCTTAAGCAACTGCAGATCCGTTCTACCGACATGCTTCCTATTGGTATGACCGTCAAGGTTTCCGTGGAAAATAACTATCCCGCCACTTTCACGTTTTATCAAAGATGTATTGTTTGTAACAATACTGCATTAAGCAAGTAGCTCTTATGAGTATGCAACTCAGTTGTTTGCTGCTCTAGCACCTATCGAACAATCATGCTCGTTATGACACACCAAACTGAGTCTTACAATGTCTTTGCAATTATTCAGAGAGTGCATCGTACTCTCGTTCTCGTAATCGAAAAGCATCGAAACCGTATTTTTGCATGCTCAACCACCACCATGCGCCTCATAAGAAAGGACAGCCGCTTTAGTACCGCTGCCCTCAATTTCCACTGATTATCGGCTAGAAGCTTGCACTCACACTAATATTAGCCGACGCATTAAAGCTATTATTACCACCCGATTGCCATTGCACAGACTGGCTTGAATCAAGCTCTTCGCGTTTCACACACTTCCACTCAACATTGACGTTGCTTGGAATAGCGAAGGTGCCTGTCCAGGTTGGGTAGGATGTCGGATCGAGCTTGATGGCATTGGCTAGCGACCAGTTGCCCAACTCGGCGATATTACCAACCACATACGTACTCTGACCCACAACGGTTGTGGCATTGTGGCAACTAAAGGTCACATCAATCAGTTTTTCAGCAACATAGTTCTTGGTGTCATCGTAGAAGCTGATTTTGTAGCGACCAGCGCCTTGTGTAACCGAGATGTTGGCACCGTTGAGATCGGCACTGCCATCTGCATTATTGTCGCCGTAGTTTTCACTCCAATCGGCACTGGTTACCAGTTCACCGTTGCTATCCCACTGACCGCCAACATCAAATTTAAACTGGTCGCCATTTTGACCATCAAAATCCAGATAGCCAACCCAGGTATGGTCGTTAACCAGTATCATGTGCTCAAAATGCTGCCATTGATTTTCTGAGTGGGGCAAGGTTACAAACAGGTAGTTGCTATCAAAGTCCGTCGTCGTTTCTAGGTACGGATTGGCCACTCGATACCAGCCATCGTCTTTTAGAACGAAGATGGTTTTACCATCGCCACTGATATACGGTCGTTTGGCATCTACCTCAAGCAATTCGGGGGTGGAGGCTTGACGATCACGAAGATAAACAGATCCCGAACCATCGTAAGCAACAAAACGCCCATCGGAAGAAATGGAAGGATTAGAGAAAGCGCCTGGCGAAGGAATCCCCACAAAAGGATCACTGATTAATTCAACTTCCTGCGTCGCTAGATTGCGTACATAGATAGACATACCAACGTTATTTTTGCCAAATCCATAGTCATGAAACGAGCGAAACACCGCAAACTGCCCATTCGCTGACACATCGTACTCATAGGCGCTAGAACCTGACGTGGTATCTGCCGTTGAATTGGTATCACCACAACCATTACAGTTACTAACCCGCGTGTTGGTGACACTGCTGGTTGCCCAATCGTGAGCAAACAGATCCCGTGTATTGGGGCTTCCCCACCCCCAGCGATTGTTCAGAGCAGTTTCTTCGCCATCCGTACCCCAGAAAAAGCGTTTACCATCCCCTGATAGCAAAGACTCTGTAACGAATTGATTGTTGGCACAAACCACTTCATCCGTCGTCCCCATCCTAGGGGTAGCCAAGGTTGACGTATGCGTAGCCTGATCGTAAACATAACCGTTCGCAGATAAGCAACCTTCTGGGGAAAAAGCGTACGCCACATAACGGCCATTATCGGATATCAACCGGTTGGGGTTGTGAGCAGAGTTATTGAACGGGTTGAAACTAGAGATAGTGGCGATACCACTAAAGTCATCGACTACTTCGCCGGTTTTTACGTTCAGGATGCCACGGCCTCCGACTACATACTGCGCGCTTGCAGATAGGCTCTCCGGTGTACCGATTGCCGGATAGTTTGTCGCAATATCGAGCCGTTCACCACTACGCACATCGATCAGTAACTTATAGTGCTGATCTGGATTGGGGACACCAAAAATCCAGGCATCCAACGCAACAAACTTGCCATTCTCCGATGTTAATAGTTGGGTTTTAGCCAGCTCAGCCCCTTCTGGAAACTCTGCCAGCAAGTCATCCCATAGGACGACAGGCTCAGGAGCCGCAAATGCGCTACCACAAAGGGTAGCTAAAGTGAAAGATAATAAATGCTGTTTACAGTTCATATTTAATATTCCTACTGTGTCGTTACGTTAACTCAATGGT
>DFOV01000054.1:3469-3837 GCA_002376965.1 Gammaproteobacteria bacterium UBA3532 | reverse complement strand
GGTGTCGTTACGTTAACTCAATGGCGTCGTTACGGTAGTTCGATGGTGTAGTTTTGGCCGCTGTTGTTGTCCCAAAAGGTTTGGCCATTCACGTTATAGAAAATCGCATATTCAATTACCCGCGCCCCAGAACCTACCGGAAATTCGAAGGTAGAGGTTTCAACCGGTTCGCCATCCGCATCAACCGTTACCCACAATTTGGGGCCGGAGCGAGAAACAGATATCCCAGCCGGGGTGACATCAACACCCCATTGCTCTAAACCATCGCTTAACGCATGCTCATAACTGGCGTGAGTGGTAAAAACATGCCCCTCAGCCCAGCCTTGATCGGTCCAAACAATGCCTACTTCTTTTTCAAACGCGAGATT
>DFOV01000054.1:0-3087 GCA_002376965.1 Gammaproteobacteria bacterium UBA3532 | reverse complement strand
GTGTCGCCACTGGTGCTGCACTCACCTGTCCAATGCCCACTGTTGATTTGTTCGACTGGATCGGCAAAAACTGCTAATGCCGAAAGCGATAAACATCCTGCTACTATGTGCTTTGCTAGTTTCATGGTTGTACTCCGAGGTTTTGAATGATTTTACTTAAAGGCTATAAAAGGTTTAATCGATGCCGGCAGAGTGATTATAAGAAGGAACCATAATAATTATTGCTCCCTATTTGGGGGAGCTAGCGGGGAAGGAGGCAACAGCTAAATCCGTTGCCTCTTTTCGATAGCGTAGATTACTTAAAAACTAGCACTAACACTGATATTCGGTGACGCATTAAAGCTATTATTACCACCCGACTGCCATTGCACAGACAGGCTTGGATCAAGCTCTTCACGCTTCACACACTTCCACTCAACATTGACGCCGCTTGGAACAGCGATGGTGCCAGTCCAGGTTGGATAGGATGTGGGATCGAGTTTGATGGCGTTGGCTGGCGACCAACTGCCTAGCTCTGCGATATTCCCCACAACATAAGTGCTTTGGCCAACAAAGGTTGTGGCGTTGTGGCAGCTAAAGGTCACATCAACCAGTTTTTCGGCTACATAGTGCTTGGTATCGTCATAGAAACTGATTTTGTAGCGACCTGCACCTTGATTGACGTGGATGTTTGCGCCATTTTGCTCGGCAGCGCCATCGGCGTTATTGTCACCATAGTTTTCACTCCAATCAGCGGTTGTCACCAAATCACCATTGCTACCCCACTGACCACCGACATCAAACTTGAACATGTCACCGTTTTGGCCATCGAAGTCGATATAACCGACCCAGGTATGATCGTTCACCAATACCATGTGCTCAAAATGCTGCCATTGGTTTTCGGAATGCGGCAGGTTCACAAACAGATAGTTGCTGTCAAAGTCGGTCGCTGTTTCAAGGTATGGATTAGCGATGCGATACCAGCCGTCGTCTTTTAGCAGCATGATGGTTTTAGCATCGCCACTGATGCGAGCAAGTTCAACGCCTGTTTCTAACACTTCTGGCTCACTCGCCTGCCGATCTCGAATATAGACATTGCCTTCACCGGTATAAACAACAAACCGCCCATCAGACGAAATAGAAGGATTGAAAAAAGCACCTGGCGATGGAACATTCACAAAAGGGTCGCTAATCAATTGCACTTCCTGTGTCACCAGATTGCGCACATAGATCGACATGCCTATATTGTTTTTGCCAAAGCCATAGTCATTAAACGAGCGAAAAGCTGCATACTCGCCCGTGGCAGAAACATCATATTCATAGGCATTGGAGCCTTGCGAGATATCGGCAGTTGAATTGCTATCGCCACAACCGTTGCAATTGCTAACGCGAGTATTGGTGGTGCTGTTAGTTAGCCAGTCATGAGCATAAAGATCACGCGTGACTGGGCTGCCCCAGCTCCAACGGTTGTTCACTTCACTCTCGGTGCCATCGGTTCCCCAGAAAAAGCGCTTACCATCGCCAGAGATCAACGACTCGGTAATGCTTTGATTGCCAGCACACACTACTTCATCAGTGGTACCCATGCGCGGTGTTGCTAACGTTGATTGGTGAAGGGCTAAGTCATACACATAGCCATTGCTGCTTTGACAACCTTGAGGGGTAAACTTGTGTGAAATATAGCGACCATTATCCGAAATGGCGCTGCTAGGATTATGGGCATTATTGGAGAAAGGACGCAGCGAATCCAGCGTAGCGATGCCAGCAAAATTATCCGTCACCTGCCCTGTTTTGACATTTAATATGCCTGAATCGGACAGGATATACTTCCCACTTGCCGACATACTGATTAATTCACCGAGATTGGGGTATTCCGCAGCGATATCTAACGTCTCACCGTTGCTCACATCAATAAGTAATTCACGGCTTCCCAAAAAACTGCTATTCGAATGGACTGAAACATTCAGAAGAACAAGTTGTCCATTTTCCGAAACACTGAGTTCAGGAAAGCTAACCTCTGCTCCCGCGGGAAAGCCACTAAGAATGTCATCCCATAGCACCACCGGCTCTGAAGCGGCCATGCCGCTGCCGCTAATACCGGCTAATAGGAGAGAGAGTAAACGTCGTTTAAATTGCATATTTTCTGTTCCTTTCATTGTTGGTGTCATTGAGCGCAGCAGAAAACAAGCACTTATCTTTAACTTTATGATTTCAAATATTTATTTTTGTTATCTTCGCAAAGTTATCCCCGGTACAACAAGGACAATCCAAGCCACTTTATGGGTAAATCGTGCCATGTGGAAGTTACGCACAATGGCAAGCCAAGTCTATCAAGAACGGAACAGGGAAAAAGACCAAATAGGGGCGGAATTATGACGCTGAATTCGCTATAGTACGCTCACTGTGCAGAAACCCTATCAAACTGTAGACCCCCATGCCAAACCGTATCATGAGTGCTATGGCGCTTATTATTATCATTGCTCTGTATTTCGCCTTCACTCACCAGCCCGAGCATGACGGCCCAGCCAAGCCAGGCAAGCTAACCGGTGTTCCCTGTTATGATGCCGCTCCCAACGATTTCCGGCTGAGCTGCTTTCATTTTCTCCCTGAATCAAAAGACAGCAATTACACCGCGCGCCTGCCCGTCACCATCTACCACCCCAAGCAACAACGCATTGCAGACACCGCCGTCTTACTGCTGGTGCAGGATATGGGAGTGCCGATCACTATCAGCGACTTTATGGACCACCGACTGCGTTGGCAAACCCTGGTACAACAATTACATCTGGATACTGATGTGATCATTGTCGAGCAGCGCGGCCTGGCGACAGGCAACGGCCAGCTGGTATGTAAAGATGACCTGCGCCATAAATACCACGGCTTTGCTCAGTCTGATCCGCGACGAGATCGTCAGCAGTATATGGAAGAATGTCTGGCATTGAAAAAATGGGACGCCCTTAAAACCCTTACCCTGCCCCAATTGGCCAGCGATATGTTGCAAATGTTGGAGCATTTGGATTATGACCGCGTGGTGGTGGTCGGCCACCGCTTTGGTGGTTGGATTGCCAGCGAAATGACCCGCCAGCCCAGTCAGCAAAATCTCACCAC
>DFOV01000219.1 GCA_002376965.1 Gammaproteobacteria bacterium UBA3532 | reverse complement strand
CTGATTTTTGCCATTCAAGTCGCGCTGGCTAAAACACTGATTCATTATGGCGTACAGCCTATGGCCGTGCTTGGCCATAGCTCCGGCGAAGTTGCAGCAGCAGTATGCTGTAATATTCTAGGTATCCAAGAGGCTGTTACTCTGGTGCGTGCCCATAGCCACCTTATCGAAAAGGTACGCAATCAAGGAGAAATGCTCTTTGTCGCTCAAGGAGGAGAACAACTAGGCCCGCTGCTGCAGCAATCTGCCACGCCAATCTATATAGCCATAGAAAATAGCCCGCAATCCTCTGTCGTGTGTGGCGATTCAACGGCCATTGCATGGTTGCATCAAAAGCTGGATAAAGAAAAAGTATTTAATAAAGCAATCCGCGCCGATATTGCTTTTCATAGCCCCTTTATCGCTCCGTACCTTGATGAATTCACCACAGCCGTCTCCCATATTGCGCCGAAAATCCAATACACGGGAGAGTACTTTTCAGCACTTTATGGCGAAAAGCACCAGCAACAATCATGGTTCAGCGCCAGCTATTGGGCCGATCATATTCATCACCCGGTTCAGTTTCGCCAAGCGATGCAAGCGTTATTAAATGATGGAACCACTCACCTGATAGAAATAGCACCTCACCCTATATTACAACACGCTATCGGCGAAAATATGGGAACGAACACAGCCAAAGCCACCAGCTTTTCCAGCTTCGCTCGCAATAGCCAAAGCGACCAACAACTACTTAAGCTGCTGGCCCAGCTTTCTGCTCACGACGTTGATATAGCCACGGATAAACTAAGCGCCCTGCAACGACCGCAGTTTGAGCAATACCGGCAACGTTGCCACGACGAGAAGCAACTGATGCTAAAGCTGGCAACTATTCGCGAGTTGCCCAAAAGCGATAAATTTCAAACTGTCTCTCAACTGGTGAAGACCCAAGTAGGGCAAGCCCTCCAGGAAAAAAGTAGGTCTCTTGGCCCCGAGCATGCCAGCTTTTTTGAAATGGGACTGGAATCGGTCGTTATTGCCAAGCTCGCTCAACGCTTTAGCAAGCTGTTAAACCTGGCGATCAGCCCAGCCTTGTTTTTTGAATACACCACGATTCCAACGCTCGTCGATGCTTTGATTGAAAAATTGGAGCCAGCAACAGCCACACCTGATACCAACCAATCCGCTAAACCCATCAGCGCATATGAACAACAGACTATAGCCATTGTAGCCAGCGCCTGCCGTTTTCCTGGTGGCTGTGACACTCCCACCGCTTTTATCGATATGTTAAGACGTGGCGTAGACACCACAGGGAACTTACCTGACGACCGAATATTCCTGTCTCAGCAAATTTATGACTCACCAGCACTGCAACAATCAACCTATGCCCAACACGGCAGCTTCTTAGATGGCATTTGGCAGTTTGATCGTCACGCCTTTCGCCTGTCGCCCAAAGAGGTACAACAACTCGATCCGCAGCAGCGCTTACTGATGGAAGTGGTTTATGAAGCACTAGAAAACTCTGGGTTAACCCAAGATGATTTGGCGAATAAAAGTGTCGGTGTATACCTCGCCATGTCGACAGATGACTTTAAGTCCATGTCGCTCTACCCATCATCGTTGGAACAAATTGATGGCTACGCCTCAACCGGCTCGATGTTTTCGAGTGCCAGTGGTCGGCTAGCTTACTATTTTGGTTTTACCGGCCCTGCGCTCACTATCGATACCGCCTGCTCCTCGTCATTGGTTGCCATCCATCAAGCCCAAATGGGGCTAAAATACGGCGACTGTGATGTCGCCATTGTTTGCGGCGTTAACCTGATGCTAAGCCCGCATTTATTTATCTGCTTTTCACAAATGCGCGCCCTCTCGCCTTCAGGCAAGTGCCATACCTTTTCAGCCGATGCCGATGGCTATGTTCGAGCTGAAGGCTGCGCCGCGCTGGTCTTGCAACCGCTGGAAACATTAAGCAATCAAACCCAACAGGTGCAAGCCATAGTGGCAGGCAGTGCAGTCAATCAAGATGGCAGAAGTACCAGTATGACGGCACCGAATGTAAGCGCCCAGCGTCAGGTTATAGCGAAAGCCATGCAACGTGCCGGTCTCTCACCCAACGACATCGACTATATCGAAGCCCACGGCACCGGCACGCCATTAGGTGATCCCATCGAGATAGAAGCGATCAGCCAAGTCTTCAATGGCCGAGATAGCCGTTCACCGTTGCTCGTTGGTGCGGTCAAATCAAATATTGGACACACTGAAGCCTGCGCCGGGTTAGCAGGTATGCTCAAACTTATCCATGTTGTGCAACAGCATGAAATTCCGGGCAACTTACATTTCAATCGCCCTTCGGCGCACATTCCTTGGGAGCACTTGCCACTAAAAGTTACCGCTCAAAACACTCCGCTAGCACCAAGCGAAAAACATACGGCAGGGATCAGCGCTTTTGGCTTCAGCGGCACCAATGCCCATATTCTCATCCAAAGCCACCAAGTTCTCATCCAAAGCCACCCAGAAAAATCGGCACCAGAGTCACTACCTCAACAAAGCGCCTGTTTGTTGCCCCTATCCGCCTATACAGACACCGCCTTAAACGACTTAGCTGCAAAGCACTTAGCTACGCTAAGTGACGGCAGAAACAATGCAGAAGCTCTGGTTCACTACACCGCCAGCGCAGCCTGCCTGCGCGCTCAATTACCCAAGCGTAAAGCCTTTGTCGCCCGCGATTATCAAGGACTATGCGAACAGCTAGCCTCGCCAAATCAGTTGGCGAATCAAGCAAATAGCCAGCCACCAAAGGTTGCCTTTCTGTTCACAGGCCAAGGCTCGCAATATGTGAATGCAGCAAAAACTTACTACCAAACACAACCATTATTCCGCCAGCCATTTGAACAGTGCCAAGACATCGCCTTAAAACACGGTGTCGATATCATAGCCCTGCTCTACCCACAAACAGAGAATGACGCTGAAATAGAAAAAGCTCAGCAGCGCCTGAACCAAACCGAAAATACCCAGCCAGTGCTTTTTGCGCTGGGGTATAGCCTGGCGCAACTCTTTCTATCGCTAGGAGTAAAGCCGGATATTATGATTGGCCACAGCATCGGTGAGTGGGTCGCCTGCGTTATTTCCGGTGTCATTTCCTTGGAGCAAGGCTTGGAAGCTGTCATCAAGCGTGGGCAGCTCATGGGCGACCTAGAGGTTGATGGCGGCATGCTAAACCTGTTTGCACCCCTAGAAGTTGTCGAGCAGTGCGTAGCAAACCTGCGCAAACAGTTTCCCAATGAAATTGCCATCGCCGGAATTAATGCGCCACAAAGCATTGTCATTTCCGGCTCGTCTGCTGCCCTCGCCTCCGCCAGTGAAACCCTGCAAGAGAAGGGCTATCGCGTTAAAGCATTACCGGTTTCCCATCCCTTTCATTCGCCACTGATGCGCCCTGCCAGCGACCAGTTTAAACAAGCACTGGCATCAGTTCGTTGGAATAAACCCCAAATACCGATCGCCAACAACTTAACCGGCGAGTTGATTGGCACCAACGCAGTCGCATCAAGCAACAGCCCAGGGATCAGCGAGTTCAATAGCGACTATTTTGCCGAACACATTGTTGAAGGCGTTGAGTTTCAGATGGCCGTCGAGCAGGCGTTGGCACATGGAGTGAATCTGTTCATAGAGCTGGGAGCCGCCCCGATATTGTCTGGACTGGTTAATGACATATGCGCTGAGCACGATCAAGCCCCCACAATAATAGCCACCTGTCGCCAACGGACGGATAACACGTTATCGCTGTATCAAGCCGTCGGCAAGCTCTTCGAAGCCGGAATCGATATCGGTTTTGAGAAGCTCTATCAACACATCCCCTGGCAACGCAACGCATCCCCCTGGCCACTACCAAACTATGCTTTTGATCGCAAAGAGTATCAACCACCTGCTTTTCAACAGCTCAAAAAGACAGCCCAAAGCCATCGACCAGCGGC
>DFOV01000243.1 GCA_002376965.1 Gammaproteobacteria bacterium UBA3532 | reverse complement strand
GCTATATGGACTTTTCCTCTGAACTGCCCAAACTCTCTTGGCTGTTCATCTGTTGTGAGAACCAGCTTGATTGTGCGCTTGTCACTTAGCTGTATAACAACATCTTCACCACTGTCCGCTAGCGCCACTAATTCCGCCAAGTGCCCTTCCGCTTCTTTCAGTGTTACACAGTGCATGGTAATTCGCCTCGTTCGGTTTGCGCTTCGAAAATCGCAGCTATGATTTAAAGATAACCTTGCATAAGTATTATATACCCAAACTACTTCATTGAAGTTTAGATATTTGCGGTACTGCAAGAAAGGCGATGATTGCTAATAAGAAGCATAGGATCGCCATCTCGATCATTGAGCGCAGCCCGAAAAGCCTTAGTAATAACAGATAAACTATCACGAGCGACAATTGAATGATGCCGCCAATGCTAAGAGAAACAAAATAAATTGGTATGACAGGAATACTTATGCATGCAAAAGCAATTGCTAAATTTCTTATATTGTTTGCTCTCAATCTCGCCAATATTAAAGCCTCTTTGTAAAACCAACACGCGAAGATTTAGCACCCACCATTACCACTCATCCCCATCAATTACACCTGATGAAGCGCAAGCCTCTTCCCCACTAAACAGCTGCACTTTGATGTTTAAGGCTGCAAATACTTTGTACAGTCGCTCGAAGGTAGCTTTATGCGGTGCGCTTTCGAGCGCCTGATAACTCTGCTGGCTAATACCGAGTTTTTCTGCGAGGGCTTTTTGAGAGAGGCCGTTGGATTTGCGAAATCCAGTTAATATCGGCCGTAGTTGTTCTAATGTGTTTATTTGGAAGTGAGTCATCGCAAAACATACAGCCTATAGATTGTTTTCCCAAAAAAACAGTATATACACTGTATTTCTTCAAAACAACCTATAGGCTGTAATACGCCGAGCCACCATCCCTAGCAGCTCGGTATATAGCGACTTGAGTTTAGTTACAACTTACCAATCCTGGCCAGTGGCGCTGAGATTGAGTCGAAGTCGGCTTTTTCTTCGGATGTGCCATCGTTAGCGCCGGAGTATGGCTCCAGCACGTTGTCGTGCATCGATACATCATAGGGCAGGATGTCCATCATCGATTCGCCATAGGTTGAGAATACGGCGATGCCAATGCCGTTTGACTCAAGGTACGCTTTATCAATGCCCAGTGCATCTAATGACACGGTGAGTTGATAGGCCGATGCGGTTATGCCGTCGGCTTTTAAGTCGACATAGGTGTAGCTGCTTAAATCCGTACTGACTTTGCCACCGAGCGATCCGTCGGCGTTCACTCCTGCCCACATGCTGGCGCTAACGGATTCGTTGAAATAGACATCTCGTTGCACTCGAACTACGCCGGTTTCTTCATCCTCAAAGGGCAAACAGAACTCCTTGTCGTAACTAAAGAAACCGTTCGGGTCGGTCAGGAACAGGCCTGGCGTACCAACATTGAGGCGCGGATGATGCATGATCAGCGTATCAATGCCGCCATTATCAAATGAGAACACTTCCGTGGCCTGCCACACACTGGCCCCACTATCCATTACTCCTGTGCCTGCCACACGCTTACCGGTGTTGATAGCCCAACCCATCGGCAAGAATTGTGAGCCAGCATACGACTTGTCATTGTCGATAGTGTCTGCTTGGTCAATGTTAGGGATTTCGACCATTAGATAGAGGTTGTTATCGTCCCACGCGGCATAAAGCGCATATAAGTCTGGATCAGGATACTCATGGAAGCCCATCCACGAACGAGGTGCATCATTGGCAGCGCCTTGAGCCACGATCATGGTTTCGCTCCAATCGGCTAGCGATGTAATGGTTTTGTTCATGCCAACCTGACCGTTTGGATTGGCGGCATAGTAGTCGGAAGGATTTTGATTGCCGCCAATGGTGTAGGTAAAGCTGGCCGCTTTTTCATTGCCCGCACTGTCAACGGCTAAGACATTGATGGTGGTTGTTTTGGCAATATTGATCGCCTGGCCTGCGTATTCAGGACTTAACTTGGTGGCCGCAGAACCATCGGTGGTGAAATGCACTACTGGGTCGGGATCAACCAGGTCAGTTACTATCAAGGTTACACTAACCGGAGTTTCTGAACGCCCTGCCGGAGGATTGGCTTCAACCTCTGGTGGTGTTCCGTCTTCATTTAAGCGGAAGGCAAATTGATACACCTGAGACTGATTACCGGCATTATCAATACCTATGGCTTTGATCGTCGCGTCAACAATACCATCGCCTTTATCAGTAATCGGGATCGGCTGGGTATAAGGCGTTGATTGCAGCGTTGGGGTTGACTCATCAACGGTGTAGTAAATTTTCGCGTCAGGATCTTTATCTTGCGCAATCAGAGTAACCGACAGCGTTACCGCCTCATAATTGCCAGCAACAGGGTTACTTGATAGCACCGGCGCTTCGATATCTTCGTCGTTAGCATCCTTAACATCGAAGGTCTTTTCAACCGCATCAAAGCAGATGTCATAGGTTTTGCCGCCGTCTACAACATAGTCTTCCTCGGGATAGTTTTCTGTCCAATCACCAAGATGGTCAACTTTAAAGCGCGGCTCTACATTGCCAAAGGTTTGGGTGGTGCAATAAGTGACGCCGTCTGTGGTCTGCATTTCAGTG
>DFOV01000123.1 GCA_002376965.1 Gammaproteobacteria bacterium UBA3532 | reverse complement strand
AAGGCGAGCAGGGTAGTGCGTCCGACGGGCGATTCAATCCAACAAAGCCAATAAACTTGCTACTACTTTTTAATTCAGCGGCCCAAAACCCCCAGCCGTTGTCATCGAGCTTTTTAATGATTTTTTGCGCGAGTGCATCGCTTTGGGCTTTAGTCAGGGGATGTGGAAAGTACTCCATCACACGTGCGTTGGCGTTAAGCGCTGCAAATGCTTCAAGATCGCCTGGCTTCCAGTGGCGAAGAATGAGTCTATTGGTTTCAAGCATGATATTTTTGATGAGCTGTTTCAATGACGATGTGTAGCGATAAGGGCTAAGTTTTTCTTATGTTATGCCAGCTTTAAATTTATAACAATTAATGTATAATCCGCCGGACAAAAAATGACCAGCTGACATGGTGTATCAAGCTCCCTGGTCACTTCCTTTAATTTCTCTTGATGATCGACAACGCATGGACTGGCTGAAGATAAAATGCCAGTGGGATGCTTTTGTCATAAATACAATACGGTAGGTAGTATGCTCTTATCTTGGAAAAAACACGATTGGGTTGGCAACATTCGCGGCGATGTGCTAGCGGGACTGGTAGTGGCATTGGCCTTGATTCCTGAAGCTATTGCCTTTTCGATTATTGCCGGTGTTGATCCTAAGGTTGGCTTGTATGCCTCTTTTTGTATTGCGGTTGTTATTGCGCTGGTCGGTGGTCGTCCAGGCATGATCTCTGCTGCCACCGGAGCCATGGCGCTGTTGATGGTGACGCTGGTAAAAGAGCATGGGTTACAGTATCTGTTTGCGGCGACGCTATTAACCGGTGTGTTGCAAATTATTGCGGGTTACTTGAAACTCGGAGAGCTGATGCGTTTTGTGGCGCGCTCGGTTGTTACGGGGTTTGTGAATGCCCTGGCCATATTAATCTTCATGGCCCAGTTACCGGAACTCATCAATGTGACTTGGCATGTCTACGCTATGACCATCGCTGGATTGGGCATAATTTATCTTTTCCCTTATCTCAATAAAACTATTCCATCCCCTTTGGTCACTATTTTGTTAATGACCGGCGTATATATAGTGCTGGACTTGGATATTCGCACCGTAGGAGATATGGGGCAGCTGCCTGATACGCTGCCCGTTTTCTTGTTTCCTGACATCCCTCTCAACTTTGAAACTCTGAGTATTATCTTCCCCTATTCTGCGGCTATGGCGGTGGTGGGTTTGCTTGAATCACTAATGACAGCGACTATCGTGGATGACTTTACTGACACCACCAGCGACAAGAATCGCGAATGTAAAGGCCAGGGCATTGCAAATATCGTTTCGGGCCTTTTTGGGGGAATGGCTGGTTGTGCCATGATTGGTCAGTCGGTGATCAATGTTAAGTCTGGTGGACGAGGTCGATTGTCGACGTTTATAGCGGGTATCGTATTGCTGACTATGGTGGTATTCCTTAGTGATTGGGTATCGCAAATTCCAATGGCGGCATTGGTTGCAGTGATGATCATGGTGTCCATCGGTACCTTTAATTGGGAGTCGATCAAGAGCTTTCGTTCTAATAGTCTATCAAGCAATGTGGTTATGCTGGCGACGGTCATTGTGGTGGTGTGGACACACAACCTGGCATACGGCGTTTTGGTTGGTGTGTTATTGGCTTCGCTCTTCTTTGCCAATAAAGTCAGTCACTTTATGTATGTTGAGAAAAGCTATGATGAAGCGACCGATACCCGTACCTATCATGTCAACGGTCAGGTGTTTTTCAATTCGGCTGACAAGTTTGTTGAGCAGTTTGATTTTAAAGAAGCGGTTGCTAAGGTTGTGATCGATTTGCACCGAGCACATTTCTGGGATATTTCTGCTGTATATGCCTTGGATAAGACGGTGATCAAATTCCGACGCGAAGGTTCTGAGGTAGAATTGATCGGATTGAACGAAGCCAGCGAAACGATTATTGATCGTTTTGGTGTGCACGATAAACCAGAAGAAATTGAAAAGGTTCTCGGAGGCCACTAATGACTGAGCAACAACAAAAATGGGTGCTGGCGTGTATTGACGGCTCCAAACACACCACGGCGGTGTGTGACTATGCCGCTTGGATCAGTAAAGGAATCGATAAGCCAGTCAAGCTGTTGCACAATCTCGAACACCGCGAAAATTTAGCGACCGCCGATCTATCGGGCAGCATCGGCTTGGGGAGTCAGGAGCATTTGCTGGAAGAGCTGACCGAGTTGGAAGCACAGCGCAGTAAACTCGAACTTAAAAAAGGCAAGCTAATGCTTGAGGCCGCCAAAGAAAGGGTCGAGCAAGCTGGCATCACAGAGCCAAAAGTTAGTCAGCGACATGGAAGCCTGGTTGAGTCTCTTATTGATTTAGAGGATGCGATCCAGGTTTTGGTATTGGGCATTCGCGGTGAGGCCCACTCACACGACGACAGCCACCTTGGAGCGCACTTGGAAAGCGCTGTTCGTGCTTTACATCGCCCAATCCTGGTAGTCAATGCTGAATTTTCCGTTCCTGAGCGCATCATGCTGGCCTACGATGGCAGTGATGCGGCCAACAAGGCATTAGACACTTTGGTTTCAACGCCCATATTCAAGGGAATGCCATGTCATTTGGTTTTCGCTGGTGGGCACGAGCAGCCTGCAAAAGGTAAGCTCAGTGAGGCCGAAAGGCAACTGAGTGCTGCCGGGTTTGAGGTTACTGTGGCAACAGTCGATGGCAAGTGTGACGAGGCGTTATTTAATTACAGCCAGAAGTACAATATCGACTTAACCATTATGGGGGCCTATAGTCACACGCGATTTCGTGAGTTGTTGCTAGGAAGCTTCACCACCAAAATGTTGTTGAAGATGAACAAGCCAGTGTTGCTTCTACGCTAACAAAAAACGAAACTCTCGCTTTATCTGGCCTGAAAGCTATCGTGCTTGAGGGCTACTTCTCTGTTCCATGCTCCACATACTCCAGCCCCTCGAATATATCGGGTATCGCCTTGAGAATATGCAATAGCGAAAATACCAGCAGACCATGATGGGCACCCACCTCAAATCCACTCTCGCTGATCTCCTGTATCGTTTCCATAATGCAGGTAATCAATAAAATGACACCGGCAATCAAGTTGGTAAACGGGTTTTTAACAATGGCGCGTAGTACTTTTAACATGTGGGCTTCCTAAATGAGTATTTTCTTAAAGATAGACGACAATCAGCTAATTCTCACCTACCTCCAAACTAAATATTTTAAGTGCCTTCATCCATGATTACTTTGGTATAATCACGGCTCCCAATCTCATTTATACGAACAACCAACCAACATCGATCAAAGAGTCAGCCAGCAAGGAGTGCAAAGTGAGTATCAGTGAAATTCAATTTCCCCAAAAGACTACAATCCAAAATAAGGCATCGGCTCCCTATTATCGCGATGCATTCAAAGTCGTAGTGACGAAGCACGGGCTCGAAGCAAAGCAGGTTTACCATGGCATATTTGGCTTTATTCCCAAACCGGTTCAATGGGCTTTAAAACTAAGAAATGCGTTGGTTAAATGGATTGGCTTCGCCGCTTCAGATACTGAGATGGCTTTGCCTTTAGAGGAAATTGCCACAGGCAAAAAAGCCGGTTTTTTGGTCATTGAGGGAGTCACGGAAGAAGAACTGGTTTGTGGGGCTTATGAAAAAAATATGGATATCTGGCTTTCAGTATTGCGGCTGTCTGAACAGGAATTTGCCATATCGACCTTGGTGAACTTGAAAACACGCTCTGCCAGGTGGTATATGGCTTTGATCAAGCCATTTCACCAACGTATTGCTAAATATACAATAAGGCAGGCCTTGAAGGCTGGTCGGATATAGCCGTTGGGTGGTCTACGTGTGGTTTGCTTTGATGCTGTCTAGCATGAGCCACACTGACCATTATCTTGCTTATCTGCCAACGCTGGCAGGATAAAGGTAAAGCCCGATGCTATGACCAGCATGCCAAAAGACGTCCACAAACAAGCGGTGAATCCGCTAGATTGATAGAGCCAGCCGCTTAAAACTGTTCCTAATAGCCGTCCCATGGCATTAGCCATATAGTAAAAGCCCACATCAACTGATACGCCATCATCCTTAGCCAGGCTGACTATCAGATAACTGTGCATGGCTGAGTTAACGGCAAAAGCCACGCCAAATAGCAGTAGTCCGCCTATTATCACCATGGTTAGCTGGTCGATACTAAGCGGTAGACTCACGGCATAGGCTAATAGGCCAGTGATCGTGGATAACATTAAAATCCAGCCGAGAGCATCTTTTCGTGCTGGCGATTTGCCTTGCTTGCTTCCTGTTAACATTGGGGTTGCTGCCTGAATAAAGCCATAGCCTATTATCCAGCTGGCAAAGAATGCACCTATTTGATGATGTTCCCAGCCAAGTTGTGCCGCAAACATAACAGGTAGTGCTACCACAAACCACACATCGCGGGCACCAAACAGAAAGCAACGAGCGGCTGATAAAATGTTGATTGCCTTGCTTGACGAAAAAAGGTGGCTAAATTTCGGTTTTGACTTGGCCTTTCCTAAATCTTCCGCCAGCAACCAAAGACTGAGTATCCAAATGACGGCTAGTGCTATTGCCATAGCCAATGCTGCGCCTTGAAAGCCTAAAATGGATAGCAGCAGGCCACCTAAAAAGAAACCACAGCCTTTTAAGGCATTTTTCGAGCCGGTGAGGATAGCTACCCATCGATACAATGTGGTTTGCGCATCTTTAGGCACCAGCAATTTGATGCTGCTTTTGGCGCTCATTTTATTGAGATCTTTAGCTATTCCAGATAATGCCTGGGCCACCATCACCCAAACAACTGATAGCATCGAGTCGGGCACCAGTAAAAAACCAAGAGCGACGACTTGCAATGCAAGGCCGATATTCATGGTTCGATTCAGACCAATATGAGCGCCGAGCCAGCCACCAACGAGATTGGTAATGACACCAAAAATCTCGTAAAACAGAAACATCATGGCAATCGATAGCGCCGAGTAGCCCAATTGATG
>DFOV01000133.1 GCA_002376965.1 Gammaproteobacteria bacterium UBA3532 | reverse complement strand
TATATCTGGTTGGGGCCAGCTATCAGCCAGTTGCATTTTGAAGTGGGTGATGAGGTGAAGCTGTATTTCTGTAAGCATAACAACGATGCGGCCAAGGCATTCATTCCATCAACCACCCCCAATCATTGGATGGCTGATCTCTATTTTCTTGCCAAGCAGCGTTGTCAGCATTTGGGTTTTAGCCACATATACGGCGGAGGCTTCTGTACCTACAGTGCTCCTGAGCGATTTTATTCGTACCGCCGTGATGGCCAAACAGGGCGAATGGCTTCTTTGATTTGGCTGGAGTAGCGGCTAGACTAACGTTTCGTTGATAAATTGGTACGAATAACCTCTTATTATTCTGAACATTGGTAATACACCGAAAGGAGAGCAGCATGGAAGACAAGCTAATCCACATCGATGGGCCCATCTATATCGTCCTCGATAATAACGACACGCCATATTTTGACCGACAAGCTCACCAGCTCAGCCCTGAATGGCTAGAGGAGTATTTCAGTGCGTTAGCCGAGTTGACTATCCAGCTACCTGGATTGATAAAAATTCACTCGCCCTGGGCACTGTCGATTCATGCCAAGCTCGGAAATGAATGGATCTCTGATGGCTTCTATGGTTGTGCCAATCTTACTGATGACCATAAGGCGATATTACGCCGTTTTATTGATTGTGCTATCGATGTGACGCCGGATACCCGCTATGAGGAAATGCTCTGGGAATCGAGTGAAAGCCATTTGGGCCAATTTGCTATTGCCTGGTTGGCCGAAAATAACCTTAGCGACGTTCGACGGTTTATCCGTTATATGGAAGCTTGCGATTTGGATCATGAAGTCGGTCATGGCGCCCAGTTTGAGGCCATAGTCAAAGCTCATGGCTGGACGCCTGAAACCGTTGCACTATGGGTTGCTCGCAATGTACATGCTCCGGCCAACATGGGCGCGAAGCTAGCTGGAACACGCCTCAAGGCGACACTCTAGAGGATTGGATGGGTGGCGATGCATCCCGCTTTGAATTGGTAACTCAACTCATTGGTGGCAATATATTGGCGGATTTTCGCTGGACGGGTGATATCCGTTACGGCCTGGATCACATCTTTGCAGTCATTGATGATGACATCCTGGATATTTTCTTCAACCCCAAAAAGCTATCTAAGCTGGGGCTCGGAGAATCCGCAGAAGCCGTCGTTAATAATGCGGGTAAGTGGGCCAAAGTGGCGGCCGAACGCCATTTTAAAGAAGGAACTGAGCCAGACTATTGGTTAGATGCCCTCACCTAACCCTGCTTCAAAACCTCTCTAACCCTTCCCTGTAATAGAGGTACCAACTCTGCTTCAAACCACGAATGCTGCTTCAACCAGCGGTTGTTGCGTGGGCTGGGGTGGGGGAGTGGTACGAGCTCTGGCCAATAATCTTTCCATTGTTTTATTCGTTCGCTTATGCTGCGCTTAGGCCCATTAAAGTGGTAGGCATGCGCATATTGTCCGAGAACCAGAGTGAGTTGTATCTTTGGTAGATTTTCTATAATGCGAGAGCGCCAAGTAGTAGCACAGATGGGGGGCGGTGGAAGATCGCCGTATTGGGATGTACCGGGAAAGCAAAGGGCCATTGGAACCAAGGCTATTTTTGTTGGATCATAAAAGACGCTGTCTGAAACCCCCATCCATTCGCGGAGCCTTTTGCCGCTTGGATCATTGAAAGGGATGCCGGTTTGATGAACCTTTAATCCGGGGGCTTGGCCAGCGATGAGGATCTTAGCTTCTGGGCTGGCTTGTATCACAGGACGCGGGCCTAGGGGTAACGACTCGGCGCACAAATGGCATTGCTCTATTTCTTTGGCAAGGGGAAATCGAACGATCAGTTTATTCCGAACCACATTCGTATCTATATTTATGCTTTGGGCTTAAACTGGCTTGGGTCGACATTGTGTCGATTGAGTAGCTTATAAAAATCGGTGCGGTTGCGTTGAGCCAAGCGTGCTGATTTGGTGACGTTGCCTTCAGTCATTTTTAGCAGGCGGACTAAGAAGTCTCTTTCGAAGTTTGATCGAGCTTCGGTAAACGATGGCAATTCAGATGGGCCACCAACGGCCTGTTCCATTTGAGCGAATGATATGACTGCGCCTGAGGTGACCGCTGCAGCACGATAGACGGCATTTTTAAGCTGCCTAACATTGCCTGGCCACGGTGTCGCAATGAGCAGTTCAATGGCATCTGGGGCGATGGTTTTTTGCGTGAGCTGATGCTCTTCGCAATATTCTAGACAAAACTGCTTGGCCAGCAGCGGGATATCTTCGTGGCGCTCGCTAAGCGGCGGAATGCGTAAGTTGACAACGTTTAGCCTGTAGTAGAGATCTTCACGAAAAGATTCTTCGCGCAGCTTTTCATTCATGTCGTGATGAGTAGCTGAGATCACTCGCACTTTCTGCCCGGCAGCCTTTTCTATATTGTCCTTCAAAACCGATAGCAATTTTGCCTGAACTTCGCTTGGCATCTCTGCTATTTCGTCAAGAAACAGGGTGCCTCCGGCCGCGCTGGCAAATAGGCCTTTGCTGTTAGAAGGGATATCCAGAGCATTCGGCTGATAGCCGAATAGCTCAGATTCAAGCAAGTGCTCGGGGATGGCGGCGCAATTGACGGCGACAAAAGGTTGACTGGCGCGGTCACCTTTTTGATGAATGGCGCGAGCCAATAACTCCTTGCCTGTGCCTGTATCGCCTGAAATCAGGATGCTTAGATCCGTGTTGATTAGTCGCTTGGCTTGCGTTAGCACCTGCTGCAAAGCGCGGTTACGAGTGATAATTGGTGCATGCCAATCGCTCTTATCGTTTTGTTTGACGAAGCCTGACTGCTCCAGCGCCTTTTCTATTGCTTCTTTAAGCTCTTGCTTATCAATCGGCTTGGTTATGAAGCCAACAAAGCCTTGTTGGGTGGCTGCTACTGCATCTGGAATGGAGCCGTGTGCAGTAATCATAAGTGTCGGTAGGCCCGGAAACTGTTGCTGTATGCGCTGATGTAGCTCCATCCCATCCATCTCATCCATGCGTAGATCCGTGATCACTAGATCGGGCTGCTCGGCAGCTACTGCCATTAGCGCTTTTTCGGGGGAGGACTCCGTTTTGACGTCATAGCCTTCCGAGCTTAGGCGCATGTCCAGTAGCGTTAACAGGCTGGTATCATCGTCAACGAGCAATATGGTGGCTTTTGACATGGTTTTTCCTTTTCCTTTTATAAGCTTCTATTGGCCGTTCAATTGCTTACCACTGATTTTGCGCTCGATCTCCGAAAGCGCTTTTATTTTTTCCTGTAATGTCGCTATCTGGCTTTGCAGCGATGCCCTTTCTTTTTCTGCATTTTCAGCGTCTTTTTGATAGCGGTATTTATCACCCAGCGCTCGCTGCTCGGCAATTAGCTGGCTATGCAGCATACTCAGAAGTTGCTGGGTTGGCTTATCTAATTCAGCAGGTGCTTTAATCGCCTGGATCAATTGGCGTGAGCGGGTGATGTTGCGAAAGCCTTTGTGGGCCAAGCCATAAATAAGGGCCAGTCGAATGCGGTTGGAATCGCTTTCATCATTATTGAGTAATTGTTGCGCCCGCTTTCTTTCGTTAGCGATCTCTCTTGGTGTAAGTTGTAGGAGGTGGTCGCCAAAATTTATCCAAGAAACATAACCTTCGGGGCTGGTGTTGGAGGGGCATGTTGACTCGACCGAGTTATCCGGTGAGCTATCTTTAGTGGGCATAAGTTTGCAACCACTGACCGCAACGACCATGAATAGTGTTGCTACTTTGATAATCCTGTTTTTCATTATACTAGCTACTTAGTTAGGCTTTTTACGCATTGTGCTGGTAGATAAATTTGAAAACAAGCACCAACATCGGTTTCTACTAATGATATATCACCATGATGCATTCGAATACTTTCTTTTGCTACGGATAGTCCTAGTCCTGAGCCTTTGACGTGGCCTTTGCGTTCTGCGCTTCCTTGATAAAAAGCGTCAAATATTTTTATTTTCTCGTCTGGAGCAACCCCTGGCCCTTGGTCAGATATTTGAATGTACAGACCCTTATCGGTTACTTTCCACTTAATCCGTATGGCCGATTGTTCCGGTGAGAAGCTTAGCGCATTGCCAATCAGGTTGTCTAATGCCGTTTTAATTTTTTCTCTTTCTGCTTCGATTTCGATAATGGGGCCGGAAACGCGGATCCTGACCGCTTTTTTCTTGGCGACCAAGGCATGATTGGTACAAATTTGCTTAAGAAGCTGACGGAAATCAAAGGTACTCAGGTTGAGTTGTTTTTGTGCATCAACCAAGTTGTAGTTGAGCAAGTTTTCAATCAATTTTTGCAGTTCCATGCCATTGTGTTGCAGTAGAGAAACCACCTGAGCTTGTTGAGGCGATAGCTCTCCTGGGACGCGGTCAGCGAGTAAGTCGGCCCCTTCGCGCAAGCTGGCAAGCGGTGTTTTGAGTTCGTGAGACATTTGGCGTAGAAAGAGCTGC
>DFOV01000294.1 GCA_002376965.1 Gammaproteobacteria bacterium UBA3532 | reverse complement strand
TTTGTTAAGGCCTGGGATACGACTCCCGCCTTTCGTGATGCGCAGCTCGATATCGTCGGCGATGGGCCTGAATATGCGTCATTATGTGACTATATCAAAGCACTTCCCAGCCAGTACCCAATCCAGATGCTGGGGTTTCGGTCGGATATTCCCGAACAACTGGCAGCATCGGATGCCTTTGTGTTGTCGTCTGTTTATGAAGCCATGCCGATGACTATTTTGGAATCGATGGCCAGTCACCTGCCGGTAATATGTACTCAGGTTGGTGGTATTGGGCACTTTGTTAGTGAAAATGAGGTTTGGTTCGTTCCGACTAAAAATGTCGAAGCAATGGCTCGCACCATGGTCGAGCTGCGTACCCAAGATGACAAGCGCCAGCAGAAAGTGCAAAATGGCTACCGATTAGTCAAAGAAAAATACAGTTTAGATGCGATGGTCAAGCAATATATGGCTCTGTATCGTCTGGCGGTGTAACGCCGTTAATTGCGGCACTGCCATTACTTTTGGTGGAGATATTTTATGGATAAACGATTATTACGTGCCCTTCCTTTAGCCCTCACATTGGCATTGGCTGGGTGTATGGGGGAAAAGTCAGCCCCTGAGCATGTTGAAAGCGCACAAAAATTCCTGGCTACCAATGACCTTCCCTCCGCCGTGATTGAGCTAAAAAGTGCGGTGCAACTGGCACCAAAGGACGACAGTTATCGACAAATGCTGGCTGATGTTTATTTGCGCCAGGGAAATTTGCCGAGTGCCGAAAAAGAGGTACTAAAGGCCATTGAGCTGACTGGGGCAACTGACGAGCGTGTTTCGTTGCTGGGCGCGATGGCGTTTGAGCAATATCGTTATCGCGATATCGTTGAGCTGGAGGACGCCTACCCTGACGTAGCGGTTCAACCTCAATCACAAGCTTTGATTCTTGCTGCCAAGTTGATTTTGGAGCGTAATGATGAGCTGGCTGCGAAAATTGATGGACTGACCGGTGATACTGCTGAGGTTTTAGTTGCGAAAATATATCAGGCCTTGTACCGCAGCGAACAAGAGAGGGCTCAGGAGTTGGCTGAGCGAATGGTCAGTCAGCATTCGCAGTATGCTCTTGGTCAATTTGTCGGTGCGCTGGTTGCCCAGGCGACCCAGCAGCAAGAGCAAACCATTGCGCGTTTCCAAGCCTATTTTCAACTGCGGCCACAAGCGTCACTGGGACGTATTTTTTTAGCGCAGGCACTGGTTAGGGCGCAACAGGTCGATGAAGCGAGTAAGCATCTGACACCACTGTCGAAGGCTTTACCAAAGCACCCGCTGGTAAACGATATGTTGGGTCAGGTAGCGCTGCATAAAAAAGATTATGAAAGTGCGCTAAACCATGCCGAAAAGGTGCTGCAGGTTGTGCCTAATAAGCAGAGCGCACAGTTGGTCGCCGGGGTTAGCGCGTTTTATATGAAACGCTTTGAGAGCGCCTACCAATATCTGTCGCTGGCGGTACCATCTTTGCCAAAAGCTCACCCCACGCATCGACTATTAGCTGTGACTCAACTCAAATTAGGCTATACCGATGAAGCGACAGACACCCTGGCTTCGCTTGAGGTGGCCGAAGGGACGGATACCGCGCTATTTGCTGTGGCATCATACGATTTGTTGCGCAAAGGCGAAACAGCGCAAGCACAGCGCTTGCTGCAGCAGTCAGAAGCGATGCTGGGTGAAGATGCCAAGGACTACATTCGATACGGTATTCTGCAACTTAAATTGGATGAGGCGTCTGGGCTGGCTAGCCTTGAGAAAGCTGTCGAACTCGATCCGAATGCAGAAGAAGGAACATTGGCTCTTGCAATCGGTTATTTGGAAACTGGCCACTTTGACAAGGCGCTGGAGATAGCTGATAAGTGGCAGAATGAAAAGCCTGATGAAGCCATTGGCTTTAATTTGGCGGCATCGGCATATCATAAGCTGGGTGATGAGGCCGCGATGGAGCGACAGCTTACTCTGGCTATGGAAAAGGCGGACGCCAACCCTACATCCCGCCTTTATTTTGCTCAAAAGTCTCTTCAATCTAAAGAGTATAAAGACGCTGAAAAGCATGTGAATGTTCTGCTGGAAACCTATCCTAAACACATCAAAGGTTTGATGCTGTATTTTGATATTCAACGAGCGCTTGGATCTGCTGATAAGGGCCGTGATAAGCTGAAGTCAGCATTTGATGCGAATAACGATTCACTTGATCTGCGATTAGTATACGCCAAGTCACTGGTCTTTACAGGTGATGCTGATAAAGCGTTGGATGTTCTAGAGTCGGTCCCGTCATCCATTGAAAAAAGCCAGGATTATTGGAGCACGTTGGTGGATATTTACTACGGCTCGGAGCAGTTTAATAAGGCGCTTGGGGTTGTGAATCAATGGCAAGAGGGCTACCCTCGTAACAAGCTAACGTGGATTAAAGAGCTGACTATTTTGGAGCGCCAAAGAAAGCCAGCCGAAGCGCTCATTGAAATGGAGCGTGCTCGAAAGTATTTTCCAGACGATCCACAGCTTAACTTACTAAAATCGCATTTCTTACTTGCTACAGGTAAAGCTGAATTGGCATTGGAGGCCTGGCAGGAGCTACCTGAGGATTGGCGGAACAGTGCTGGTGGAAAGGAAATTCGTGCTCGAATTTATGTCGGCCAAAATAAATTTGCGCCAGCTATTCGTTTGTTTAATGAGGTTTATGAGCAAAAGCCTGATCAGCGCATAACAAAAATGCTGTTTGATGCTTATCGGTTGAGTGGCCAACAAGATAAAGCTTATGCTTTTGCCGAGAAGCACATTGAGAGCTACCCGAAAGCGAATAAAATTCGTAATGCCCTGGCCGAAGCCTATATCAAGGATAACGGCAAAGCTGCGATACAGCATTATCAATGGATGGTCGATAACAGTGCTGCCTCTCCGGTTATTTTTAATAACCTTGCTTGGTTGTATTACACCGAGAAAAGTTATAGTAAGGCGGAGGCTTTAGCTAAAAAAGCCATGGATGCGATGCCAAGTAACCCTCAGGTGATGGATACCGCAGCGGTGATTTATCTGGCTCAGGATAAAGTGAAGGAAGCGCTGAAATTGTTAGAACTGGCTCAGGTGAAAATGCCGTCGTCGGTAGATATCAAGCTCCACTATGCTGAAGCACTGATTAAGAGTGGGCGTCAGCAAGATGCCAAGCATGTATTAGATGACCTAAAGGTAGAAGAGCCTCAGCATCAATCTGAGGTGAAAAAGTTGCGCCGTTTACTTTAACGGCGCAAAGACCTAATTGGTTACTCGGTGATATGGAGCTTCACCGAGTCTGATATATCGACACCTTTTGCATCAAGGGTTGCCTTCAGCTTCCATTCAATACGTTTGTTATCGCCAAGCACACTTAAAACTGCACTAAGAGCTTTGCCCCAGCTGCTATTAAGAAAGCTATTGGATTGCAGGGACGGAATGGCGACTTCAAATGAGTAGTTTTTGCGAGAACCAGCCGCGTACATGTTTGGGCCATTAATCTCGGTGTCTTCAGAAAAAATGGTGCGGGTTCGGGTGTGAGATTTACCATCGCGGTATTCTTTGGTTATCTCCTGAGCAGTAAGTGTCATAAAGAGCCGGTTACCTTCGATTGGCTTTTTTGCCAACAGCTCAAAGCTACCCGAGATGGTATCGCCCATGCGATAGCTGGTTTGCCTAAGCCGGATATTGATTTCACCTTTCAAGTGAGCGGCTACAAAATAGCCGATCACGGCAACGACAATGATGACAATTCCACCTATGACTAACGTACTGGCTTCCATCTCTGCTCCTTTTTTATGCTGTCGAAAAAGCGTCAGAGCGGACTTTATAGCACGCTGCTAAACCCTTCGAATTGGGGATGACCTAAGTATAGACCCTTTGAGCCGCCTGCGTTGGCATGGGCTTTACGAAAGGCCTCTGAGGTCGTCCAGTTCTTGAAGTCTTGCTGAGATTGCCAGATAGAATGGGAGGCGAACAGGGTGTACTCATCCGTTGTTTCCCCTTGAAGCAAGTTAAACGACTTAAAGCCGGGTACTTCATTTAGGTAGGTATCACGGGTTTTCCATATATCGATAAATTCCTGTTCGCGCCCGAGCGCAATTTTAAAGCGGTTCATAGCGATGTACATAAAGTTCTCCTGTTGTTTATTGATTTCCCCATTTCTCTTTTTTGCGGTAGATCGTTGATGCACTAACATCCAATAGCGCAGCGGCCTTGGGGATGTTGCCATCACAGTAGGCTATCGCTTGTTCGATGGCTTCTTTTTCAACCATCCAGAGCGGGCGTATTTCAGTTGGTTGGCGGGTGACTGGTTGATGGGGGACTGAATGATGGGAGATTGGGTTGTGCAATGCTTGACCGTTCGGCTCGGTGCTGGATAGCGGAGTAGGTATTGTCCTCGAACTGGAGTGCATTTTGACTTTGACCTCCTCTGGCAGCATATCGGCTGTTACATGCTCCGCATTGTTAAGCACAACAATATTACGGACTACGTTTTGTAGCTGGCGAACATTGCCAGGCCAGGAGTAGCCCATGACCATGCTCATGCTCTCACTGTCAAAGCCTTGAAAGGCCTTACCTTCTTCTTCTGCGTACTGTTGGATCAGGTGGTTGACCAGCATTTTTATATCAGTATCACGATCTCGAAGCGGTGGAAGCTGGATCGGTATGACATGCAGTCGGTAGAACAGATCTTCACGAAACCGTCCAGCTTCCACTTCTTTACTGGGGTCTTTATTGGTTGCGCAAACAAAGCGCACATCAACTTTCTGTTGTTGATTGCTGCCGACTTTTTGCACCATACCCGTCTGAATAAATCTTAGAAGCTTGGTTTGCAAATCCAAATCCATCTCGCAAAGCTCGTCCAGAAACAGTGTGCCGCCGTCGGCCATGGCGGCGGCACCTTCTCTGGCTTGGCTGGCCCCAGTGAAAGCGCCTTTGACATGGCCGAAAATTTCACTTTCCATCAACTCCTTCGGAATGGCACCGCAATTGAGCGCAATAAACGGGGCGCTGGAGCGGGGGCTACGTTTATGAATGGCGTGAGCACAAACTTCTTTACCGGTGCCGCTTTCTCCGGTGATGAAAACCGTTGCTCTGCTTGGGGCTGCACTGTCGATTATGCGATAGACGGCCTGCATGACTAGCGACTCGCCAATAAAGCCCTCATAGTGGTTGCGATCAAAGGTCTGTTTATAGTCTTCGACTTGATATTCAAGATCTTGATGGCTGAGCGCGTTGGCTACCGTGACTTGAAGCTTTTTGGCTTCGAAAGGTTTTTCCAGAAAGTCAAAGGCACCATATTGCATGGCATTGACCGCAGCATCAATGGAGCCGTGAGCAGTAATGATAATTACAATGGTTGGTAGTTGATGTTGATGGATATATTTGAGTATATCCATACCATCCATGTCCGGTAATTTTAGGTCAAGCAGGATGGCATCGGGCGGCGATTGAATCAATCGAATCATCGCCTCCTTTCCTAGTTCAACATGTCCCACAGTGTAGCTATCGTTTTCGAGGTAGGCTTGATAGACCGCTGCTAACGATAGGCTGTCTTCAATGATTAGAATTCGCTTTTTCATCGTGGCTATTGCTTCCTTGGCCATTGGGCATCAATGGCGTCGATGCATTGTTGATAGATTTCGTGGCAAGCAGCGACATCCGCCGCCAATTCAGCGCTGTCGTTGTTGCGGCATTTACTTTCTATTAGTTTAGCTTGTTCGTGCAATTTAACTGCACCAAATGTTAAAGCGCTACTTTTTAAGGCATGTGAGTGAATTTCCAGCTGATTGAAGTCCTTGTCTGCTACGTATCGTTCAAAAGATAGTATTTTCGCCGGCACTTCCTGGCGAAATATATCCAGCATCTTTATGGCGGCTTGCACTGACGTGTCTTTGGCCAACTGGTCTAGCCGGGAAACATCAACGAGACTAGGTGACCTTGTTTCGGCTTCTCTGGGTTTAAGGGTGGTAACAGGTTGGTCGTCGACCATTGGAGTTGCTTGGCTTGCCTTGTGTAGCCAACGTTCAACCGTTTCTAGTAGACGGCTTTTGTCAATAGGTTTAGTAAGAAAATCATCCATACCGGCTTTGAGCGCCTTTTCCTTCTCGCTACTAAGTGCATGTGCGGTTAGCGCGACAATGGGAATGTTAGGGGCCAGGTTTTCTGTCTTTATAATCTGGGTGGCTTCCAGACCTCCCATAATTGGCATGCGAATGTCCATGAGAATCAGATCAAAGTGATCGTGTTTGAGTAGTTCAATCGCTTGCTGACCATCACTGGCTTCTGCAACTTTAAAATTGGCCGTTTCAAGGTATGTTTTGGCTATAATGCGGTTGGATTCGCTGTCTTCCACCAATAGAATGCGTTCTTCATTGCCTTGGTATTTATTGGTTACCTCCAGCTTATCATTTAACTGACAAAGCAGCTCGCCATGACGAGCTGCTTGTACGCCTTTGATGAAATCTGCATTGGTAACTGGTTCGATATAGGTGTTTATTTGGTATTGCTCTCTTAGCCGAACCAGGTTGCTGTGGCGTTTGGTTGTCAACAATAGCGGACTATCGCTGACTGATAATTGGGATAAGGTGTTAGCGAGATCGTCGTTGTCTGTGGTATCAACCAGTATAAGCGAGTGTGGCGGTGCGGCGGTTTCCTCTTTATCCCATTCAATTGTTTCCATTCCTAACCATGAGCAGCGTAATTTATTGGATTCGAGCCAATAGGTGTTTTGAGAGACCAGCAAAACCTGTACTGGATGATGAGGGGATTGAGCCGCTTCAGTCGGTTGATGGCTGGCGCTGGTGAAGTTAAATGTGCTGCCTTCGCCTATAGAGCTGCTGAGTTGGATTTCCCCGCCCATCAGGTTTGCCAGCTTTCGCGATATGACCAATCCTAGGCCTGTACCGATCTTTTCAGCGCTAGACTGCTCCAGCTGGGTAAACTCTTGAAAGACACGCTCTTGATCTGCCACTGCTATGCCGGGGCCTGTGTCAATTATCTGTATTAGCAGTTGCTGATTCTTGAATTGGCAGGTGGCAATGACCTGTCCATTGGACGTGTATTTTACCGCATTGCCGATCAGGTTCAATATTATTTGTCTGAAATAGACGGGATCGCTATGCCATGAGCGCGGGACGTTGGGGTGTATAACGCAATCGAAGTGAAGTTTTTTCTCAAAGGCTTGTACGGCGAAGGTTTGAGTGACCTCTTCGATAACGAGTACTGGATCAAATTGGCGTGGATGGAGCTCCAGTTTACCCGCCTCAATTTTTGAAAGATCCAAAACATCGTTGATGATATCGCTCAAGTTCATCCCGGCGTAGGCCGCTGACTGTAAGTAGTGTTGTTGCTGTTCGGTGAGTGATGTGGATTTCATTAAATCCACCATCCCTAAAACAATACTCAGTGGGGTACGGATTTCGTGGCTCATTGCGGCAAGAAATTGCGATTTGGCCAAGCTCGCTTCTTCCGCTTGGGTTTTGGCTTCTTCGAGGCGTTTTTGGTCCGCTAAGCGGTCGCTAATGTCGTCAATCACGGAAGTGAAGTACGTTTCTTCTTCGATTTTTACAGGAGTAATCGCTATTTCGATCGGAAATTCTCGCCCTGATTTGTCAAGAGCCGTTAGTTCGATGCGCTTACCTAAAACGTTGTGCTCTCCTGTGGCGATATACCTTTTCATGCCTTGGTGATGGGCTTTCCGGTATCGTTCAGGAAGGATAAGGTAAGCAATATTTTGATCCATAGCTTCTTGGCGTGAGTAGCCAAACATCTTTTCTGCGGCTGGATTGAACTCGACCACTCGACCTTTTTGATTGATCGATATGACCGCACTTAGACTGCTTTCCAGCATGCCTGATTTGATGGCTTCATTAAACTTGGCTTGAGCCTCGTAGGCTTTTTGAACCGTGAGATCTCTGAGTAGCATAATAAATGTTGTTTCGCTTTCCTGTCGGGCTGAGCTGAGTTTTAGCTCCATTGGAAACGGCGTTCCGTTGCGTCTATATCCAAACTCTTCCAAACCTGTTGCACGAAGGCTGGACGGAAAGTGGTTTCGTGCGTGACGTATGAATTCATCAATCCGCGAACGCTGGCGTTCATCGACTATAAAAATGGCGTAATGGATGCCTTTGATATCTTCAAATTTATATCCTAGCATGTGCTCTGCACTGCGATTCAATGACAAAATCAAGCCATTTTCGTCAAGTGTAATAATGCCGTCGCCAAGGTTGTCCATAACGGATCGAAGCCAGGTTTCGCGGCGAACGATATCACGGTTAAGATCTGCTGCATGTCCGATCATTTGTTGGTTATTTTTTTCAAGTTCGCTGAGCGCGTGCGACATTTCAGAAAACGCAGACAAGGTTTGTTCAAACTCGTCTTTTGATTCAGGCTTGCTCGGAAAGTCGAAGTGATAGTTGCCATTTTGCACATTTTGGGTGGCCTGGCGAAGCGTAGCGAGCTGACGTGTCAGATAGCTTCCAAACAGCCAGGATACAAGTGCCACAAATATAATTTCTAGCGAAGCGATGCGGATGCTTTGCTGCTTAACTGTTTGCAATGTTCCCTTTAAAAAGCGTGTGTCTATCACTAGTTCAACTGCGCCAAAGGGGCGACTAAAGACAGTGATGGGTTCGCTATGTGCGTAGTATGCTGGTAGGGTGTCTGCACTGTGCTTTATTAGATCACCCTCTGGCTGTATGCCGGCATCACTCAACGTTGCGGTGTCATTGCTGACTCTTACGTAGACTACGTCTGGATTAGCTATCAGTTCTTCGGTAAGAGAGTTAAGGGTAGCTAAATCCGTTGATAAAACGGCATCCTTTACTGAGGATGCAAATAGTCGAGCCAGCGTGGTCGCGTGTTGCTCTATCTGTTCCCTGGTATTTTCGCGAAAAACGCTCTGGGCATTGGCGATTAAAACAAAGAGAAAAACACTCTCAATCAGCGCTATGCCCAGTATCGTTTTTAATCGAAAACTCACGGGTTTGTTTGCTCCTTCACTGAAGAGTTGAGCATGTCAATATTGAGCGCTCGTACGTCATCCCAGTCTGCATTTAAAGCCTTGTCAAACCCGTTAATATTTAAGGTGTTGAGTGCTACTTTCCCCTCTGGAAATGTGTCCAATTCGAGAAGTGCTTGCTGAATGCGGTTTTTTTTCTCCGGTGACATATTTGGGTTTACTGCAATGGCATGGGGTGTGAAGCCTGGGGTCGTCCAAAGTATCCTGATTTGAGAAGCGATTTTATCTGGCATAGAGCGATAGGTTCTCATCACGCCACCGCCTGCCGGAAATAGTTGTCGTGCAACCGTCAAGTAGACAGAGTCGTGTGTCTGAACGTAGTTGGGTTCAAACTGGATGCCTTGTCGAGATAGTTCGGCCCGTATCAATACGCTGGCCGCAAAGGCTGCAGGTGCTGGAAATGCCAGAGTCTTGCTATTGAGTTCTTGGATTGACTGGATAGGGCTATCTTTATGCACGACAAGGATTCCCTTGATTCTTTTGTATTTTGCCTTGGCTATGGCGCGATAGCCAGGAGAACGACTGAACACGGTGTAATGGTATGGGTTCATGTAAGCAATATCATATTCACTCTGACTGAGCCGCTCTTCAAAAGCCGGTATATTCGGCGCTGTTTCAAATTGTAGCTTCAGTCCTGAATGTTTTTCGAGGGCATCGAGAAGCGGTAACCAGTGTTGGGCCAGTTTGTGGGCGCTTTGCTGGGGCACTACACCAAATCGCAATGTCTGTTGGGCGGCCTGTACCAATACTGGTAGGCACAACAACAGAAGAACAGTGGAAATGACGATACGGTTAGCTGGTAATGAAGGGCTCATTCTGTTCGTTCCTTTCTGGCGAGCGTAGGGCCTTGTTGAGTGAGTCTAGTAAAACTATAGCAGTCAATTGTATGTTTTGATTTTACTTATCGTTGGCTGGCGTGTTGCTGAGATTGATCTTTTTGCCTTAGGGCTTGTTGTTCAAGGTGATCGAGCGCTGCCACTTGGTTACCCTTTCGAGATATTTCGTGGCAAACATAATTCACCTCTGCAATACATGGATGTTTCGCTTGGACGAGGTTACTTAATTTATATTGCAGTTGGCTGATCTCATTGAGGAGTCGTTCTCTTAAAAGAGGATTGTAGTCTTTCATGGTAATACCTAACCGTACAGCCACTGACGGGCTACAAGCTGGCATTGCCAATATGTTCTATGCCAGGGAAGGGCATTGGTTCTCTGATCATCTAGAATCTCTTGGGCTAAGTCATAAAAACCTCGTTGTATATTTACTTGGGCTATCTCTAGTAAGTGGCGGGCACAGTATTTGGTAAGCTGCTGACGTTGAGGTTCATTACATGAGGATGGGATACTTGTCAGATGACGGCTGAATAAGCACTCTGTTTGCGGAATGGAAATCTCGGTTGAAGTTTGTCTGTCTATCATTTTGGTGAATGCGGTTACCATCGGATGCTTTGCCATCGGCCCATCTAGAGCTGCTTTGGCATAAAGGTGCTGTTCTTCAGCCATTGTTTCGCCTTCAGGAAAACCGCCAAGTTTAAGAAACTTTGCTCTCGCTATTGCCAGACCCGAGATATTAATGGGGAGGTCGCCGTTGCTGGCGATTTCGAAGTAATTGCCAAAGGCAAAAGGACTCGCTACGTCGGGTAAGTGGCGTATTTTGGGGCTTCTAACGCAGAGATTATCGATACAAAGTTGATATCCCGTAGTGTACAGGCTTGCACTTGGATATTGAGTTGCCAAAGCCTCAACATTTGCTAAATGGTGAGGAGACCAACTATCACCGGCCTCTATAAAGGCTACGATTTCCCCTTTAGCATGATGAACAGCCTTATTTCTAGCTGAGGGTAAACCTTGGCGGCTTTGCTGGTATAAATATATATTTTTATGTTGTTTTTGCCAGCGCTTCACAGCCAGCACACCATTATCCGTGGAGTCATCATCGACGACAATAATTTCCATCGCGGGTGAAGTTTGCTCTGTCACCGAACTTAGACATTCATCGATGAGTTTTTCTTTATTGAATAGCGAAATGACAACACTGATTGATGGTTTAGTCATGCGGGCTTCTCCAGTTTTCGAGTGAATGATGCAGGGGCTTCAGAACCTCCATAAGCTCCAGAAGCTATAGTTAAGCTGACATCGCCTTAAGGGCATGAATTACACCTGTGCACTGGTTTCTGCCACGAGCTTTGCTTTGGTAAAGTCTCTCATCGGCCCGCTTGAGCAAGCTTGAAAATTCATCAGATAAGTCACAGCTAGATGTTTCATCCAAGGTCGCTATGCCATAACTTGAGGTAACGTTGAGTACCACATTGGTGGTTACGAATGAGTTTAGCTCTACCTTTTGGCGTAATTTTTCTGCAACTTGCAGTGCTTTTAAGTGTGATGTATTTGGAAGAACGATTACAAATTCTTCTCCACCATAGCGAGCGACCCAGTCCACATCGAATCGCAACTCTCCTTGTTGGATGGAGCAATATTCGGTGAGAATGTCATCGCCGGCTTGATGTCCCCATTGATCATTTATGTTTTTGAAGTGATCAATATCTGCAAGAATCAAGCTGAGAGGTTGTTGGTAGCGGCGAGCACGACGGATCTCTTTAGACAGGGCCTGATTAAAATAGCGCCGATTGTATGCGCCGGTTAGTTCATCTTTCTCTGCCAGGCTTTTCAGCGTCACGTTCTGCTCTTCAATTTCTTGCTGTTGTGAAATGATGCGCATGCCACATTGTATGCGAGCAAGAAGCTCAATTTTGTTGATCGGCTTGGTAACATAGTCGTCGGCTCCGGCGCTAAGCCCTGCTACCACTTCATCGCTAGAGTTTTTGGCTGTCATCAGGATAAAGTAGCGGTATTGCTTGTCGCAACTACGCAGCAACTGTATGACCTCCAAGCCGCTTAAATCTGGCATCATCCAGTCACACAAAATCATACGCGACTGAGTTGTTTGGATGATGTCGAGAGCCTCTGCGGCATCATTACTGACAATAACCTCATACCCTTGGTGGAGCAGCACTTGTCTGACTACTTCACTAAAGAATGGATCGTCGTCGATAACAATAATCGGAAATGAATTCTGCATGGGATTCTCCTTAGCGAAAGCCAGTTAGGCGATTCGAACGATATTTGATGCAAGCGCTGGTTTTTGGGCTAGCTCTCGGCTGTCTTGGGCCAAAGGCTCAACGTTGACTAAGCGACTGCTCTCTGTATCCGTATTTAGTTCAATGGCATAGTTTGTTCCCAACCACATCTTGCTAATCGTCTGGTGCGGCTTTAATCCGGTATACTCCTCAATGATACTTTGATGTACTGTATTATTTTTGCGCACCAAAGCATTAGCGCCAATCAAGGTTGGTCCTGTAATGGTGGCTCCATCTTCGATAGTTGCACCACTTTCTATATGGATTGGCCCTTTAAGGTTGCAACGCTGAGGGTTAATGATGACATTGGGTTTGGCATATACCCCTGGAGCAAGGCGCCTGTATCTGTTGTTAAGGTAGGGGACTCCTTCACGAATAGCCTGCTGGTTGACAGACCATAAGTCGTATAAGTTACCGATATCAAGCCAAGTCATATTGGGGCTGATGGCATAAACGGGAAGTGCTCGTTTCAACAGCTGTGGAAACAGGTCGCCACCAATATCAAACTCCCCCATCAAGGGAATGTGGTCAAATATCGCTGGCTCAAACAAGTAAATCCCTGTGTTTACTTCGTTCGACAGAGCTTCCTCTGGAGCTGGCTTTTCCTGAAATGAGCGAACGCGTCCTGCTTGGTCAGCATTGACTACGCCGTAGCGGGAAACTAAATGCTTTTCGACGGTCTTGGTAATAATCGTGGCAACTCCACCACGAGCTCGATGAAATGCCACTGCTTGACTAAGGTCAAAGTCGATACAGGCGTCTCCACAAACAACGATGAAAGTGTCGTCGAACATTTGCCAGCGCTGCTGAATTTTTTGCATCCCGGCGGCGGAGCCGATTGGGTGAGGATGATAGCCTTTATGATCCTTACTTCCCTCGAAAGAGAAGGTGAAGTTAGCGCCATAACGACAGCCATTGCCTAGTCGGTCTTCGATGGTCGTTGCCAAGTGGCTGGTGTTAATGGCGAACTCGTCTACGCCATAGCGCTGCAAGAATCGGATAATAAGTTCTATAACTGGAGTGTTTTTGACTGGAAGCAGCGGCTTTGGAGTAGTGTGAGTCAATGGGTTAACGCGAGTGCCTTTGCCTGCAGCTAGAATCATTGCTTTCATGGGACGTACCTCTTTCAAATCGGATGATTAATAAGCGCCTTTGGCACTCAATACGGCTGGAATAGTTAGGAACGCGATTTTTAAATCAAGAAAGACTGAGCGATTGCGAACGTAACTTATGTCTAAATCGACTTGCTGGGAGAACGTGGTGTCTGCTCGGCCAGAAACTTGCCATAAACCGGTGATCCCTGGCATAGCTTTTAAGCGCTCTAAGGTTCTTTGATCGTATTGATTTACCTCTTTAACCAAAGCAGGCCGAGGACCAATTAGCGCCATATCGCCGAGTAATACATTGAACAGTTGAGGAAGCTCATCAATTGATAGTTTGCGAATGACTTTTCCGACCCTTGTTATGCGGGGATCGTTATAAAATTTTTCACATACACCTTCTCGGCTGCTGCTAATGTTTGTCGGTGGACGGTTACTCATATCGCTATACATCGAACGGAACTTATAAAGGGTGAATTGGCGGCCGCAATAACCAACGCGAATTTGAGAAAATACGGCATTCCCTTTGCTTTCTAACCGGATGGCTAGCCAGGTGATGATAAAAATGGGAGAAAGCAATAGGATGAGAAATAGGGCTGCTATTCTGTGTACCCACTGATATGACGCTGCTGACAGAACTGTCATATCTTTTTTGATTTTTGATGCAGCTATTACAGGAATGTAGGTTGATGTAATCATCGTCTGTCTCCACTTTTACTTAGTCAATCTGTGATGACTAAGATAGAGCAAGACGGTTGCCAAGATTACATGACGTGAAAATATGCAGATATTACAGTATGTTAAGTTTTGATTTTGTTAACGAGATTTAAGACGTGCTAACCTGTTCTCATTTTGCAACGCAAAATAGGTGAGGCTGTTTCAAGATGGTTTGCAAAAAGAGAGTGGCATAAAAAAACCCGCTAGCAATAGCGGGTTTTTTTGAGGCAAGAAAGAAGCTTAGGCTTTTTTCTTGCGAGCAAAGCCAAGTGCTGCTAAGCCAAGGCCTAGGAATGCGATACCGGCTGGTGCAGGTACTGGAACTACGGTTTGGCCGATAACTGTAAATGCTGAAGCATCTGAGTTGCCAGCAACAGCTTGAAGTTCACCGATCAAGCGAACACCATTTGAGAAGTCAACAAACGCTGTTGCGCCGATCATGTCGTCGCCAAAAATGGTCGCGCCACTCTTGAAGAAGTCAACGTCTAGATCCCAAGAGAAAACCTCACCTGCGTTGAAGTCGCTAAATGTGATATCCAGAAAGTCCCATGCAGGTACACCACCAGCTTCATCAGTAACGGTCGCTGAAGTAAGACCAGTAGTGACGTCAGTTCCGCCATTAGAAGTAAAGCTAACGCCAAGTGAACCGTTACAGGTTGAGTCACTTGCTGGATCAAAACAAACACCAGCACTTGTACGAAGATCTAATTGAAAACGGGTAACGAATTCACCGTCATCAGAGTTGTTGGTGATGCTGAACGGTTGAGTGAAAGTGTCACCGTCGATGAAGAAATCAAGCATCGGTGTTGCAGAAACGCTGGACGCGCCCAAAGCTAGAGCCATAGCTAATGGAGCTGTAAATTTCATGGGTATCTCCTGAAAAATGAAATGAGTTAGTTTCAATATCAAACAAAGCAATAAACTAGCCAATATTTATAAGTTAATATAAAACAGGTGGTTATGCTCGGTTTGATGGTTGGGAGTAAACGCCCGTTGTAAATTTATGCGACAGTCTGTGTTAGGCGTTTTGTACGAAATACAGTCTAATATGTGTCCAGGCTAGCGCGACATATTCATATAGTGCTCTCTGACTTCGTTTCAAACTGCGATAATCGGGAACATAATTAAAAAGACTGCCCCAATAGATTTTGTTGGCAAGATAGTCGGCGGGATAGCCGATTGGTTTTAGCTGTTGTTCTTTGAAAAGTGCAAGGCTGCGCGGGAGGTGTGATGCGTCAGTTACAACGAGTAGCTGCGTTCCTTGGCCGAGCCTTGCTTTGATGTATTGTGCTTCTGAACGGGTATCACGAGTACCGTTGATAACAACAATTCTTTTCTCATCAATTCCCATGATTTGAGCCAGTTCAGCACCGAGCTCAGCATTGGTTTTGTCTGTGACACTATCTAATCCACTGAAGTATAGGGTGGCATCGGGGAATTTATGGGCAAGAACAATGCCTTGCGTAACCCTTTTGATGCTGCAGTCTGCGAGTCTACTCACTATTGGCCATTGAGGTTGCTGGTAGCTGGTGCATCCCAATACGGATATATGCGCGACCTCAGAAGAGGTCAGGTTTTGCGGTGGGCTGATGGATTCTAATGGAGCGATCAACCATTTGCTGCTAAATGGCATCGTTGTGAGAAGCAAAAAAACATAAGCCGTGGTGCGAACGGCGCGAGAGAGTCGCAGCTTGTCAAAACGCCGAGCTATATAGGCTAACAATAGTAAAACGAGAAAAATAACGATGGGTGACAGGAAAATGGAAACGATCTTTTTAAACCAATAAAAGATCATGGAAATTAGCGCAGGCAGTCTGGCAGTTCAGTTAGTAGTTTGCGCCAGCCTGCGACATTAGCTGGGCCATTTTTACGAATAAGAAAGTTACGAATGAGTCTACCGGGTAAGTACTTGCCCTTGGCGGCCAAGTCGATAATGTGATTAGACTCACTGATTACCCATTCTATACGGGATTGGCGTTTGGTCTGATAGTTGCGAATAGCCTCTTCAACTGGGTGGTTCTCTAGCAGGTTGGCCAGAGTTAATACGTCTTCTAATGAAAGGCCCACACCTTGTTGGAGAGAAGGAGGGCAGCCATGGAGCGCATCACCGACTAAAACAACACGACCTTGGTAATAAAACGCTTTATCAACAGTGCGCAGCTTATCGGCAATGATCTGCTCATCATCAGCTTGGGCAATGCAGGCGCGTACTTTGTCGTTGTAACGGCTGAATATTTCCAGCAGGGCTATACTTGGGGTTGAAGACAGCCAGGCTTCATAGCGATCTACGACCTGGGCATAGCAGTAGACCTGGTTAGGACTCATTGGGTAAATCATAAACGCTGAATCATTGCCAACGTAGTAATTGGGTTCCAGTCCTTTGGTGTCCATGTTGGCGATGAATCGCCAATGGGTAACGGGCAATGTGGATGCTTCTGCTCCAGGGTGAAGGCGCTGGCGGGTAGCGGAGTGAATGCCGTCAGCACCGATTAGTAAATCAAATCGATGAGTTTCGCCTTGATTGTTAATCACTTCTACAGCGTCGTCGATTTGGTTGAGCTCTGTTAAATAGTGACCATAGCGGATGTTGGCAGACAGCCCATCGGCCAGCAAGCTTAGAAGCTGAGGGCGAGATAAGGCGACGAAATCTGCTGAATTGAGAGGAGCTACATCAAGGCTTGCTTTGGCCAGCAGCTCGCCATTGGCCTTAGAGTATTGAATGCTGTGAACCTGATGACTGTATTGGCGTACCTTGGCGGCCAAGCCTAGCTTTTGCAGTCCCAGCATGGCATTCGCGGGCAAACAAATACCTGCACCCTCTGAGCGCTGCTCGACATGCTTCTCATAAACCACCACTTGGTGCCCCTGTTCTTTAAGCAGTCGAGCCATGCAAAGTCCCGCTATGCCTGCACCTACGATGAGGACGTTTAGAGCAGAGGCGTGACGAGTGATGGTCTTATTTGAGGTAACCGGTTTTTGCTGGTGAGAGGTCGGCATTGGGATGCTATTTATGTCGCTTTTATGTCATTTTCAGGCCAGACAGATTATGCCGTTACCTGAAGGGAAGGGCAAGTAATCGAAGGAAGTCGGGCGGTGTTTTTTGCTTTGGCTGTCCAGGATCGCCAATAACGTCGGCTATAAAGCCTTTTTGAGGCTTGGCTTGATAGGTTCCGAATAGTCTGTCCCACCAAGCGATACAAAAACCGTAATTATGGTTACACTCATTGCCAAAGCGCGAGTGATGGCCAAAGTGCATTTGTGGTGTAACCCAGACCAGTCGGAGGTATTGTTCGAACGGTGGTTTGATATTGCTATGATTCAAAATGGCCGAACTACTGAGAATAATTTCGAATAATAAGATAGCTGCGAGGGGAGGAGCCAGTATCCCGATTGCCAGGCACTTAATGGCGAACGATAGCAGCATCTCAATAGGGTGAAATCTGAAGCCGGTGGTGGCATCCAGAGCAGTATCGGTATGATGAACGCGATGGAGCCGCCACAGCCAAGAAATGCGGTGAAATAAGCGGTGTTGCCAGTATATGAGCAAATCAAATACGAGAATGGTTCCAACATAGCCCGCGACGCCAGGTAGCCAATTAAGTTGGGGTAGAGGCGTGTGAGTTATGACATATTGGCCCCAGACTAGCAATCCCCAGGGAAACACCAACCGAATTAAACCTGAGCTGATGATAACCAGCAAAAGGTTGTGGGCTTTTATCCGCCAGCGTTGTTGTTGATTACGTGCTTGCAGGCGAATAAATGGGTAGACCAATTCGACTGCGGTCATTGTCACTAATAGCGTGATAAATATGAGTAGGCGGTAATTGAGCTCCATTAGAAAGGACCAGTCCAGACTAGATTCGGTAAACAGTAGTAGTCATGACTTTTGCCATCAGTGTCATCGCGCTTTTTATCGGTAGCGGTAGTTCAGCTGCGCCAGCCTCAATGGCCTGTTCAGCATGCTGGGCCTCGTCGAGCTTCATTTGTTGAATGACAGCGCGACTTTTAGTGTCCTTAGGAGACATCTTTTCCAGATGACTTTCGAGGTGGCGCACCACCTGATGTTCAGTTTCTGCGACAAAGCCCAGGCTCCATTTATCGCCAATAGCACCGGCGGCTGCACCAATCACAAAGGAGCTGCCGTACCACAATGGATTGAGCAGGCTTTTGTGGCTATCTAAGGCTTCCAGGCGCGATTCACACCAACGCAGATGATCGTTTTCTTCGATGGCTGCTTGTTCCATCTTCAGTTTTACTTCCGGTTGGTGAGCTGTCAATGCCTGACCTTGATATAAGGCTTGAGCGCAGACTTCTCCGGTATGGTTGACTCGCATTAAACCCGCACTATGGCGTCGTTCGTCGATTTCCATATCGGACTCTTGGATATCTCGGCCTGGCATAGGACGGTTGGAGCCTTTTGGATTGCCAAATACGGTCTCGATCGCATCGCTAATCAAGCCGATGAAGCGATCTTCTACTGTGAACTGCCTAGTGTTTTTCATGTTGGCGTTATCCTTTCATAATCAAAATCTGCACCGAGTACCCATAACCAGGAACCGACATGGCCGTATGAACATCGTCACGGCACCGCCCGTTCGATTTTAGCAGGTTTTCCAAGGCTAGAAATTACGTATTGGCGATATTTTTTATCTGCCTAGTGATGAGCAATATTGCGGCTCCGGCGCTAGTCGTAAATTCTGTGAAGTATGCTAATTTGATATAAGTCAAAAGTAGGGCGGGTGCTACGACTTTTCATGACATAGATCAAAAAAAATCCTGCGGAAATAAGTAAAGTTGATATCAAGTTTTGAACAGCGCCTTATTGCCTCTTCTCCCAAGAGCAACAATCTAAGCGTTAACACCAGTTTTTAAAGACTAATGGAGGCTCATCATGAGTGTAACAAACATTGAACAACTCGACGCGTTGGTTGAGCGCGTAAAAAAAGCGCAACAGAAATTTGCCGAGTTCAGCCAAGAACAGGTAGATAAAATATTCCGCAGTGCAGCTTTAGCTGCTGCAGATGCGCGAATTCCTCTGGCTAAAATGGCAGTTGAAGAAACCGGTATGGGTATTCTGGAAGATAAGGTTATCAAAAACCATTTTGCTTCTGAGTATATCTACAACAAATACAAAGATGAAAAAACTTGTGGCGTTCTGGACGAAGACGCTGATTTCGGTACTATCACTATCGCCGAGCCAACTGGCATCATCTGCGGTATCGTGCCTACTACCAACCCAACCTCAACTGCAATTTTTAAGGCGCTGATCAGCTTAAAAACACGCAATGGTATTATTTTCTCCCCTCATCCACGGGCGAAAAATGCGACTTGTTTTGCTGCAAACTTAGTGCTGCAAGCTGCAATTGATGCGGGCGCACCAAAAGACATTATTGGATGGATTGATGAGCCTTCAGTTGAGCTATCTAACCACCTGATGAAGCACCCTGATTTAAACCTGATCCTGGCAACAGGTGGCCCAGGCATGGTGAAAGCGGCATACTCTTCAGGTAAACCTGCTATTGGTGTGGGAGCTGGTAACACTCCCGTTGTTATTGATGAAACTGCGGATATCAAACGCGCAGTTGCTTCGATCACTATGTCCAAGACCTTTGATAACGGTGTCGTTTGCGCCTCTGAGCAGTCAGTTATTATTGTTAAAGACATCTATAAAGAAGTGAAAGAGCGTTTTGCCACTCATGGCGGTTATGTTCTCAACGAGCAAGAGCGCCAGAAAGTAGCGGGTGTTATCTTAAATAACGGTGCTTTGAACGCTGCTATCGTTGGCCAACCTGCGTCGAAGATCGCAGAGCTGGCTGGTATCGAAGTTCCTGTCTACACCAAAATTTTGATTGCTGAAGTAACTGATATCAGCGAAGAAGAAGCCTTTGCTCATGAAAAACTGTCGCCAACTTTAGCGATGTACAAAGCCAAAGACTTTAAAGATGCTGTTAGCAAGGCTGAAAAACTGGTAGCTATGGGCGGTATTGGCCATACCTCTACTCTCTATACTGACCAGGATCGAAATGAAGATCGCGTTCGCTATTTTGGCGACAAAATGAAAACAGCTCGTATTCTTGTCAATACTCCTGCGTCACAAGGTGGTATCGGTGATTTGTACAACTTCAAACTGGCTCCATCGTTGACCTTGGGTTGTGGTTCTTGGGGGGGGAACTCCATCAGCGAAAACGTTGGACCTCAGCACTTAATTAACAAGAAAACCGTAGCGAAGCGAGCAGAAAACATGTTGTGGCACAAACTACCAAAATCTATTTATTTCCGTCGTGGTTCTTTACCTGTTGCTTTGGAAGAGCTTTCAGATAAGAAACGTGCAGCCATCGTGACCGACCGCTTCTTATTCAATAATGGCTACTGCGATGAAGTGCTGGAAATACTGAAAAAGAACGGTTTGGAAACAGAAATTTTCTATGAAGTAGAAGCCGATCCGACTCTCGCCGTTGTTAAAAAAGGTGCAGAGATGCTAAAAAGCTTCCAGCCAGATGTGATTATTGCTCTTGGTGGTGGTTCACCCATGGATGCTGCGAAAATCATGTGGGTTCTGTATGAACACCCAGAGGTAGATTTCAAAGACCTGGCCTTGCGCTTTATGGATATTCGTAAACGTATCTATAAATTCCCTAAACTGGGTATCAAAGCAGAAATGATCGCCATTCCTACTACTTCAGGAACAGGCTCGGAAGTGACTCCGTTTGCCGTGGTAACTGACGATGAAACCGGTACTAAGTATCCGATCGCTGACTATGAGTTAACTCCAGATATGGCGATTGTTGATCCTAACCTGGTCATGAACTTACCTAAGAGTTTGACTGCATTTGGTGGGGTTGATGCGATTACTCATGCCTTAGAAGCTTATGTTTCTATCATGGCAAATGAGTATAGCGATGGTCAGGCGCTCCAAGCATTGCAGTTGTTGTTTGACTATTTGCCAAGCTCATACAAAGATGGCGCGGATGCTCCTATTGCTCGTGAGAAAGTTCACAATGGCGCGACTATTGCTGGTGTAGCTTTTGCCAATGCCTTCTTAGGTATTTGTCACTCGATGGCCCACAAGATTGGTGCCGAGTTCCACTTGGCTCATGGCTTGGCCAATGCGTTGTTAATTAGCAATGTTATTCGTTACAACGCGACTGACCTGCCTACCAAGCAAGCGGCATTCAGCCAATATGACAGACCTAAAGCGCTGTGTCGTTATGCGGCGATTGCTGATCACTTGAACCTTGGCGGCAAAACCAACCAAGATAAAGTTGAGCGTTTGATAGCTAAAGTTGATGGCATTAAGAAAGAGTTAAATATTCCAATGTCTATCCGCGAAGCTGGTGTTAATGAGCAGGAATTCCTGGATAAAGTGGATGAACTAGCAGTTGAAGCTTTCGATGATCAATGTACTGGTGCAAATCCTCGTTATCCATTGATTGCTGAACTCAAGCAAATTCTTCTTGATTCATACTATGGTCGTGATTATAAAGAAGTGTATGAGCGTGAAGACGAAGAGCAACCAAAAGATGGCTCACAGGTAGTGCCTATCAGTGCTTAGTTGATTGCTCGGTGACAATTAAAAAGCCGCTTTCGAGCGGCTTTTTGCTATGAAATATAGTTAGAGCCTAGGCAACATAAACAAAGTGCGTCTCGTCGATAGTACTTTCTCCCTCCCACCGATACGCAACCAGCTTGCCATTTTTGGCCACCGAATAATCGAGACAAGCAACATTGTGTTTAAGAGGCTTGGGCTGGCCAGACATCCAATAGTGGCCAACAAAGACGGGCTTGGCGTCCTCTGGATAGCCGACAATGATGTCGGGTGGAGCGGGAATTTGATGTAGTTGCTTGTCGAAGCGTCCAATTGCCAAGTCGGCTAGCGTGTTTGCCTTATTTAACCACCACTTGATACGCATATGGCGTCGCTTGGTGCCATCCTTGTCGAAAAAGAACAGTTCGTTAGGTAATCGAACATCGACACCCTTGAGCAGATTTTCGATGGCATCAAATGCAGGGGAGTGTGGTTTGGATGCTTGCGCGAGCAGGTGTGTATCAAGCTGATGCGCAGGAGATAACTGAGGTTTTATATATTCCAGTGATGTGGGGTGCCAGCTGGCGTGTATTGCTCGAAACTCTTCCAAATCAATCCACAAAGGTAACGCATAAAAAAAAGCCAGTACCTCAGCCAGCGCATCGGCCTGTTTCGGCCCTGCGTAGTCATTTAAAAAGGCCAGGTGCTGATGAATATTTTTGTCTGTGCGTTTGCGTAGCCAAGCGTCTGGGTTTAAGGGATCTTTGGTATGGAAGGCTAGAGCGTTAAATTCATGATTGCCCATGATGGCTAAAGCGCTCCGTTCTTTAACCATCGGGATCACGATATCTAAAACCTGCTTTTGGTTTATACCACGATCGATAAAGTCGCCGAGAAAAACGACTTTGCGTTCAGGGTGTTCGAAATAGCCGTGCTTATTCTTGTAGCCGAGGTGGTTGAGCAGGCGCAATAGATCATTGGCATGGCCATGAATATCGCCAATGATATCGTATCCGCTGGCGGACATGGCTTAATCCTCTTCACAGTGTCGAAATCGTGGCTGGCTAACGCCATCACGCTCGATCACTTCTGTGAACATGGATAAGGGGCGTACCCACCAGGTTTGTGGTGCGTACTCGGGATAGTAAACGACCATCCATTCTTCGGTTTCGCTGTGTTTTACCGTTCGGATCACTTGATAGTATTGGCCTTTAAAATGTCGATAGCGACCATGAGGGATATGTTGCAAAGTGCCTCCATTTTGGGTTAAGTGCTTGTTTTTTTTGGTCAATCGCGTGTTGTACGGTGGATTGCAAAAGCAAAGGTAAACCAACCTATAATAAAGCAAATTCCACCTAAGGGCGTTATCATCCCAAGAATTCTAATGCCGGTAATACTCATTATATAGAGACTGCCGCTGAATAGTACGGTTCCACTTAATAGCCACCAGTCGCAGCCAAGCAGGCGCAAGCTGGGACGTGCTTGCTTAATCAGGCCTATTATCAGCATGCCTAGGCTATGATAGAAGTGGTATGCTACGCCGGTTTGGTACGCTTGCATTAGATTGGGTGTTAGCACATCTTTTAAAGCATGAGCCCCAAAAGCGCCGAAGATGACGGCAGTACCGAGGCTAATTGCTGCTATTTTGATTAGTGTATCCGTTTTCATAGAGAGGAACCTGTGGCGTTAGGCAATTCAAGACAAATCATATCGAACCAGTCCGACATTCACGAGAAATTATTGACGGTTTTAGAAAAGCATCGAAGGTCAGTGTTTCGGAGGCACTACAGTGAGCATACTTTAAGGGCTTTTGATACTGTTGTTGAGTGGCGGAGAGAGCACGGGAGTGCCCGTGCCATTATTCTTGATACGGGCTGTGGTGTTGGCGAAAGCACTGCATTTTTAGCTCGCCAAAACCCCGATGCCTTGGTTGTGGGGGTTGATCAGTCTGGGGCAAGATTGGGGAGTGAATTTGCTTCACAAGATAACTATTGCTTGGTGCGTGCAGACCTGGTGGATTTTTGGCGTTTGGCTATTGAGGCTGCCTGGCAGTTGGAGAAACATTGGTTTCTCTATCCCAACCCTTGGCCAAAGGCGAAGCACTTGCAAAGACGCTGGCATGGGCATCCGGTATTTCCTCGCTTGCTGGATCTTGGATACTGTATTGAGTTGCGAACGAACTGGAAAATCTATGCCGATGAATTTTGCTACGCGTTAAATACGCTGGTAGGGAAAAAGCGCTGGGGCGTTGAGTTGTGGCAGCCTTCGCAATTTATTACCCCATTTGAGCGGAAGTATGCCAATAGTGGGCACGAGTTGTGGCGGGTTATTTCCCAGCAAAACTAAAATCACTGACTAGTTTTTGCTGGGGAACATAAGTTTACAGAAAAATAAGCTTTTAGCTTAAAGCGGAACGCGCTGATCTTTTTCGCGCTGAATTTCTTGCAAGCGCTTTTCGCTATACATTTTCCAATGGCGCAGTTTATTCACTTTGACCTTGTTTTCTGGGTCTTTTTCCATTGAAGCAACTTTGTCCGCAAAACGTGTCAGACTGCTATCGATACATTCTCGTAATTCTGACTCATAGGGCGAATCGTAAAACTGAACAATTTGGCGTAGGATATTAGAATCCAAGACACGATGATTTTTGTTTTCTTGTTCACACAACATCTGGAGTAGTGTGCCTTGAGTGACGTCTTCACCTGATTTTGATTCTTTTACACAAAGCTCGACGCCATCGCGCACTAGCTTTTTGATATCGTCGAGAGTGATATAGCGGCTGCTTTCCGTGTCGTACAAACGTCTATTGGGATATTTTTTGATAATTCTCATAATGTCCTGTCTCTTTCATTGCTAGCACGGTTATTTTGAATAGCAGTTTTATTTTATGACTGCCTGCAATTGCCGGATTCTCCGAAGAAAAAACGACTGTTCCATGGCATAAAAGTATGGCAAATAATGTGGTGCAGCATAATGGGCCAGATGGCCGGTTTTGACATTATTGTCACATTTTGCCCCTCAATTTGCCCAGAAGTATGGGAAGGGTATTCACTAGTGCTGTGTCAGATAAATTTACAGATTAAAAAATGCTCACTAACAATTTAATTTAAAGTGTCTGATATTAATAAAAAAAAGAAATTGGCATTGGTATTGCTTTGTTGTAGTTAGAAAAACAAATTTGTTGCTATGCAAGAAATTCGACTAATTTTAACATTCAAATAGGTAGTTAAAGATGATGTTTAAATCTTTGTTTATTGGTGTTGCATTAACCACATTAAGCTCTGTTGCGCTTGCTGCTCCTTTCACCAGCAATGTCAATAATGACGTGTACTCAGGCATTGTAAACGGAATTCCTACTGCGAATGATCACAACGATGGTGTGCCAGATCTGTATGACGGTGTTAATGCGGTACTAGGCACCAGCTACACGTCTAACCACGAAATTGATGACCGTTTTGTTTCTAGCGACGAGTTTTTCTTCGGTCAGGGTAGCCACAGCGTTGTTCTCATTGGTTTAACCGCTGCCAACCACAACACACTAGGTTTTTATACCGATTTGGGAACTGGGTTGAATCAAACTGACGTTCTCGGGCCTAAATCTGGCTTCGGTATTCAAGGTGACGGTTCTTTTGTTGACCCATTTGAAGCTTCAACTGCAAACGTGAGTGGCCCGTTTGGCTGGTATTTAAACACCATCGATCATATCACTGGTGATGCTTCTACTTACTACTCTGAAGCGTCACTGAACACTAATTCAAATGGTTTTGACCACATGATGACGTTTAGCTTGGATGAGCTGAATGGTCAGACATTATGGTTAACTGAAAATGGAAGCACTTTCCAATACACCTTCGAAAATGCGTTGTTAATCGGTTGGGAAGATTTGCCATTCGCTAATGGCCAATTGGGTGATGATGATTACGATGACATGATGTACTTGATCGACTTCCGCACTGTAACCGTCGATGAGCCATTTGCCTTACTAGGTCTAGGGCTGGCTTTGATTGGTTTTGCTGCTCGCCGTCGCAAGCAAGCTTAAGGTTTATTTCTCTCCAGGAAACCCAAAAGGGCGCTCATTGAGCGCCCTTTTGGGTTTTGGTATTGATGTTTTTTTGTAGGGTTAAAACAGACCATATGGTTAAAACAAACTAGGGTTAGAACAAACTAGGGTTAAAACAAGCCAGGCATGGTGCCTTCACCAAAGCCGCCATACCCTGAATTGATACCAGTATGCCCCATACCATGCGCAATAGACACCAGATTACGTGAGTGACGGGTGCCATTGGCATTGATCACCCTGCCTGTACTCCAGGCTCCTCCTGCGCCGCCGATCATTAAGTGGCGCGTGTCGGCATAGTCATGGCTGGAGCCGTTGCCAATCTCCGACAGCACATAAATAATGGTGTTATCCAACATGCTACCAGCACAGCTGGCATCAGGCTCAGGTGTGGTTTGTAGTTTATTTAACAGACTGGCCAGTTTGCCCATTTCCCATTTTTTCATTTGCTGAAAGATGCCGCCATAGTCGTGCGATGCGCCGTGGTATTCGCGTCGATTGTCTGGATTGGCTTCCATTTCTGAGCCTGGGAACTTCACGTTCAAGTCGGTGGTATGTACGCCAAACTGGATGGTGGCCACACGTGACAGCCCGCATTTCATGGCTTCAAATGCCATGTCGATCATCAAATCATAGCCTGCGGGTACAGAGGTTACATCATTTTGATCATAACCGTCCAAGGTCGGCTGTTGCATAATGTTACACCCTGAAATGCTGACACCAAGCTGACTTTCCAGCTCGTTGAGCGATTCCAGATGGCGGTCAAACTTGGTTTTTTCGTGGGTGCCTAATCGAGCACGCAAGTCATCAAGCTCTGCTTTGTGAACATCAATGATACTTTGCTTTGGCCCCGGATCGCTGCCTGCATTACCAAATATGTTTTGCCATGCTGCTTTGGGGCTGCCTATCAGGCCATTATTAACCTGGCCTGGAGATGTGTAGCTGATGTAGTGATCATTGTTCATTTGGCTAGGTAGCCCTGCGCCAAGATATAAGTGCTGTGACGCTGAATCGGACTGCTTGATCCATTCATGAATTTCTACATCGATAGAGCGGCTGTCACTGAAGTTATTTCCCGTTAGTGTCGCTTTTACCCCATCGGGATGCCCTTGGGCACCATCGTGGATCACTTTTAATCCCTGAAAGTAGTTGACGTAGCTGGCGTAGGGTTGCAGTGGCGACAGCGAGTCGCCGAAACCACCCGCTCCATCCATCCACCAGGCATCGCCTTGAAATCCGTTGGGGGTATAGAAAAATATGACGCGTCTGGCTCGGTTGTTATTACAAGCCGCATAGGCGGCTTGGTTTCCAAGGAGCAAGTCATAAAAGGGGAGAGCAATGGATGCTGCTCCCATACGCTTCATGATACGGCGTCGGTCTGCATTGATGTGCTTAGCCATTGTTATCTCTCCTATTGACGAACAGTGAAGGTGTTGGTTTGTGTGAGCTCAAGCAGCAGCTCTTTCAAGGTAATATCGCCA